>NZ_JBITCS010000058.1:0-32851 GCF_044453445.1 Streptomyces sp. NPDC051684
GGCTCAACGACCACCCAGGCCTGATCAGTCAGCTCATGACGACGCACCACGAAAACACCAACGCGCCAACCACTTTGCGGACACGACCTAGGACCTGCCGCTCGGAGTTCGACCTTCGGCGGTTCGGCCCCCACCCTCGTAACCCATCTAGAATGGTATACCAAGTCATCTCTTGATATACCGAGGGAATGCGCGAGGACCGGATGGCAGTGGAAGAGGGCAGGGAGGCCGAGTCGGTGCGGATCGCGCGGCTGATCCGTGACGAGATCGTCAACGGCACCCGCCCGCAGGGCAGCAAGCTCGTCGAACGGGACCTGGCCGGCGAACTCGGCGTGAGCAGGGTGCCGGTGCGGGACGCGCTGAAGGCGCTCGTCGCCGAGGGGCTCGTCACGCCGCGCCCCCGGACGTGGGCCGTCGTCCGCGAATTCACGAAGAGCGACATCGCCGACCTCCAGGAGGTGCGGTTCGCCCTGGAGACCGTCACGTTCAAGCTGGCGGCGCAACGCCGCACCCGTGCCGGGCTCGCACGACTGCGTGCCGTGCTCGACGCCGAGCTCGCCGCGGCCGCGTCGGGCGACGCCGTGACCGCGCGCCGGATCGCCGCCGAGTTCCACGAGTGCGCCACGGAACTCGCGGGCAATCACGTCTTCGACGAGCTGGAGCTCACCCTGCGCAGTCGGATGCGCTGGCTGCTCGGCCAGCACGACGACCTCTCGAAGGTCGCCGAGGAGCACCGGCTGCTCTACGAGGCGATCGAGCAGCGCGACGTCGCCGGTGTCGAGGCGCTCGTGCTGCGCCACCTGGAGACCGGGCGGGCTCAACAGGAGGCGCGCGCCCACAAGTTGGGCTGACCCGGCTCCCGTGGGGCGTGGCGCCTGCCACCGGAGTCGGGAGTTCTCTTCCCGCGGGGACGTACGCGGTCAGGCGTAGACGATGCCCTCCGCGACATCGCTGCGGATCTCGGTGCCGACCTTGCGGGCGAGGAGGTCGTCGAGCCGGTCCAGGGGGCCGATGAGCGCTCGGCCGCCCGCGCGCGCGACGCGGACCGCGGCGTCGATCTTGGGCTGCATCGAGCCCGCGGCGAAGGCGAGTCGGCCGATGTCCTCACTGGAGGCGGTCTTGATGTCCCGCTGCTCCGGCGTGCCCCAGTTCTCGCTGACGTACTCGGCGTCGGTCAGCATGACGAGCGTGTCGGCCTTCAGCTCCGCCGCCAGTGCCGCGCTGGCGAGGTCCTTGTCGACGACGGCCTGCACCCCGCTCGTACGGCCCGCGCTGTCGGCCTTCACCGGTACGCCACCGCCACCGACGCACACCACGAGCCGTTGGTTCTCCAACAGCAGCTGGATGTCCGGGGCTTGGACGATACGGACCGGGTCGGGCGAGGGCACGACCCGGCGGAAGGTGTCGCCGTCCCGCGCGATCGTCCAGCGGTACTCCGCCGCCGCCTCGGCCGCGTCCTGCGCCGAGTAGGTCGGCCCGATGAGCTTCGTGGGCTGCTCGAAGGCCGGATCGTTCTCGTCCACCAGCGTCGTGGTGAGCACGGCCGTCACCTCCCGCTCACCCGCGAGGGCGTTGGAGAGCTCCTGCTGGATGACGTAGCCGATCATCCCCTGCGTCTCGGCGCCCAGGATGTCCAGCGGGTACGCGGCGACGTCCTGGTAGGCCAGGTTCTGCAGCGCGAGCAGGCCGACCTGCGGCCCGTTCCCGTGAGTGACGACGACCTCGTGCTCGCGGGCCAGGCCCGCCAGGGCCGCGCAGGACGACCTCACATTGGTCCGCAGCCGGTCGGCCGTCACGGGTTCCCCACGACGGGCCAGGGCGTTTCCGCCCAGTGCGACCACCACTCGCATGGTGACTCCCCTCTCCATACTCCCGCTCACCGTGCTCCCGGGAGGCAGCACCCTCGAAATGGTATACCAAATGGGCTAGGGTGCGGCCAGAAGCTCACGCGCAAGAAGGTGACGCCCATGACCGAGACCGCCCTGCCGTCCCCGACGGCGCTGTCCGTCGATGCCGAACTGCTGGCGCGCCTGCGCCACGGGCCGCTCGACGGGCGCGTGGACAGCACGTTCACCCACGTCATCAATGTTCTGACCGGCGATGACGAGCTGGTGTCGCTGTGTGCGCGCGGCCTCGACGACGCACCGTGGAGCGCGCGGGTCGACGTCGACGACTGGTCGGCCTCGGGCATTCGGGCGGGCGCCCCGGTCACGCTGACCGCCGACGAGGTCGCCTTCGGCACCCCGACACGCCTCGTCGTGCTGATGACGCTCGGCCCGCGCGAATGGCATGCCAAACCGGTCGGCCTGCGCCTGACCGGGCCCCAACTCGCCGTACGAGCCGGGGTCCTCGCGGAACTGCTCGACGCGCACGGCCCGCCCGGCGGCATGCGCACACCACCCGACTCGGCCAACGCCTTCGAGGCCGCGGTCGGAGCCGAACTGCGGCGCGGACAGGCGGCGTTGCACCGATCGGTGCTCGCGGGCGACGGTCCCGGCCTGCGCGCGGCGATCACCCAACTGCTGGGCCTGGGGCCCGGACTGACCCCGTCCGGCGACGACTTCCTGACCGGGCTCGCCCTCCTCGCCGCCCAGCCCGGCGGCCAACTCCCCGGTTACGTCACCGCCGCCCGCGAGGTGGTGGAAAGGCTCCCCGACCGTACGACGCGGCTGAGCCGGACCACTCTGCGCGAAGCGCTGCGCGGCCGTGCGCGGCAGAGCCTGCTCGACGCGCTGCGCCGGCTTCTCGACCCCGCCGAACCGGGCGCCGCCGAGCTGTCCCGCCGCCTGCGACCCCCGGTCGACCGCGTGCTCGCCATCGGCCACACCTCCGGGGCCGATCTCCTGTCCGGCCTGCTGGCCGGACTCCGCCTGGAAGCAGAACTGAGAGGTTCCCTGTGAACGCCACCGCAGTGATCAAAAAGAGTACGTACTTCGACTCGGTGTCGCTGATGTCGATCTCGACGAAGGCGAACCAACTCGGCGGTGTGGAGCAGGCGTTCGTCGCCATGGCCACCGAGAAGAACAAGGAGGTGCTCGGCAACCTCGACCTGCTCACGCCCGAGCTGGAGGCGGCCGGAAGCGGCGACCTCATGATCGTCACCGTGACCGGGGACGGCGTCGACACCGAGGCCACGCTCGCCGCGATCGAGGAGCTCCTCCAGCGCAAGGCCCCGGCGGGCGACGGGGCGCGGATCACCCACCGCACCCTCGCCTCCGCCGCCAAGGCCGATCCGACGGCGAACCTGGCCGTCATCGCCGTCAACGGCGCCTACGCGGCCCGCGAGGCCCGCACGGCGCTCGAGAACGATCTGCACGTCATGATGTTCAGCGACAACGTGGCGCTCGCGGACGAGATCGCGCTCAAGGCCCTCGCCCACGAGAAGGGCCTGCTGATGATGGGTCCCGACTGCGGCACCGCCATCATCAACAACGTCGGGCTGTGTTTCGCCAACGCGGTCCGCCCGGGCTCCGTCGGCGTCGTCGCCGCGTCCGGCACCGGCTCGCAGGAGGTCAGCGTGCGGGTGCACGCCCTCGGCGGCGGGATCTCCCAGCTCATCGGCACCGGCGGACGCGATCTGAGCGCCGAGGTCGGCGGCGTCATGATGATCGACGCCATCCGCGCCCTCGCCGCCGACCCGCGGACGCGGGCGATCGTCCTCGTCTCCAAGCCACCGGCCCCCGGCGTCGAGCGCAAGGTACTCGCCGAGATCGCCACCACGGGCAAGCCGGTCGTCGTCTACTTCGTCGGCGGATCGCGCGAGGCGGTCACCGAGGCCGGTGGCCACTTCGCCGTGAGCAGCCAGGACGCCGCCCTCCAGGCGGTACGTCTGACCAGCGACCCGGAAGCCGTCGTGCCGGGCCCGGACGCCGACCGGATCAAGTCCGTACGCGCGAAGCTGAGCCCTCAACAGCGGTACGTCCGCGGCCTGTTCTGCGGCGGAACCCTGTGCGACGAGTCGATGTACGCGCTCCTCGACGCCGACGAGGACGAGGTCTGGAGCAACATCCAGAAGAACCCGGACCGGGTGCTGCGCGCGGCGGACGCGAGCCGCGGGCACACCTTCCTCGACTTCGGCGACGACGAGTTCACCAACGGCCGCCCGCACCCGATGATCGACCCGTCCCCGCGCCTGGAACGACTGCTCCAGGAGGCCCGGGATCCGGACGTGGCCGTCGTCGTCATGGACTTCGTCCTCGGCTACGGCGCACACGAGGACCCCGTCGGCGCGACCCTGCCTGCGATCGCCGAGGCCCGGAGCATCGCCGCCGCGGACGGGCGCCATCTGGAGATCGTCGGCTACGTCCTCGGCACCGACCAGGACACTCCCCAACTCGCGGCCCAGGTCTCCGCGTTGGAGGACGCGGGGGTCACCGTCACCCGCAGCAGCACCGAAACCGGGCAGTACGCCCGCGCCATCGTCAGCGAGGGAGCCCGCGCATGACCACGCCCAGCAGCACACCCATCAGCACACCCGACAGCACGCCCATCGCCCGGCTCTTCGGCGGCGACCTGAACGTCGTCAACGTCGGCCTCGCCATGTTCGAGGAGGACATCGCCGCCCAGGACACCAAGGTCACCACCCTCGACTGGGTGCCGCCGGGCAACGGCAAGCCCGAGGTCATCGCCGCGCTCGACCACCTCGCGCGCCCCGACATCGCCGCCCGGATCGAGGCCGCCAACGCCGAGGCCGTCGAGCGGATCACCAGCGCCAAGCCGATGCTCGTCGGCTTCGGCCGGGCCATCGATGTGGTGCCCGGCATGACCCCCACCACGATCATCCACGCAGGACCGCCCATCACCTGGGAGAGGATGTCCGGCCCGATGAAGGGCGCCGTGCTCGGCGCCCTCGTCTTCGAGGGCCTCGCCGCCGACCTCGCCGAGGCCGAGCGGGTCGCGGCTTCCGGCCGGATCACCTTCTCCCCCTGCCACGAACACGACTGCGTGGGCTCCATGGCGGGAGTCACCTCGGCGTCGATGTACATGCACGTCCTGCACAACGAGACGCACGGCAACCGCGCGTACACCAACCTCTCCGAGCAGATGTCGAAGATCCTGCGCATGGGGGCCAACGACGAGACGGTCGTCGAGCGGCTGATCTGGATGCGGGACGTCCTCGGCCCCATGCTCAAGGAGGCCATGGAGATCGGCGGGCCGATCGACCTGCGCCTGCTGCTCTCCCAGGCGCTGCACATGGGGGACGAGGCGCACAACCGCAACATCGCCGGGAGCCTGCTGCTCATGCAGGAGCTCGCGCCCCGGATGGTGCAGACGAGCTTCTCCGCCGAGCAGCAGAAGGACGTCTTCGACTTCATCGCCAGCTCGGACTACTTCTCTGGGCCGACCTGGCTGGCCATGGCCAAGGCGGCGCTCGACGCCGCGCACGGCATCGAGGACTCGACCGTCGTCACCACGATGGCCCGCAACGGCGTGGAGTTCGGGCTGCGCGTCAGCGGCCTGCCCGGCAACCAATGGCTGACCGGTCCGGCCCAGAAGGTCGTCGGCCCGATGTTCGCGGGCTACCGCCCCGAGGACTCCGGCCTCGACATCGGGGACAGCGCCATCAGCGAGACGTACGGCTTCGGCGGCTTCGCCATGGCCGCGGCCCCCGCCATCGTCGCGCTCGTCGGCGGCACCGTGCAGGAGGCCCTCGCATACACCCGCGAGATGGGTGAGATCACCACCGCGCGGAACCCGAACATCACCATCCCGTCCCTGGACTTCCAGGGCCTGCCGACCGGCATCGACGTCCGCAAGGTGCTCGACACCGGCATCCTGCCGGTCATCAACACCGCCATCGCGCACAAGGAACCGGGCATCGGCATGATCGGCGCCGGTATCACCCACCCGCCCGCCGAGGTCTTCGAGAAGGCGGTCGTGGCACTCGCCGCGAAGTTCTCATGACGCGGGCCGCCCCGTCGGATCCTCCCCACGGACACCAAGGAGCAATGTGAACCGCTACTTCCTTTGCACCGCCATGTTCACCGGCCTGCTGTGCGGCCTCTGGGGAGGCTTCGCCGGGGCGCTCGGCCTGTCGGCCTGGGCCGGATTCGCCGGCTGCACCGCCTACTTCGCCTGCGACAAGCGCCTCCTGCCGGGAGCGGCCCTCACCCTGACGAGCAGCTGCGCTGGGGTGCTTTGCGCGTGGCTGATGATCCGCGGCGCCGACGCCCTGGGCAGCGCCAACTCGGCGTACGCACTGACCGTTGGTGTCTTCGTCACGTGCATCGTGCTGCTCGGCCGCTTCCGCTGGACCTCGTTCGTCCCCGGCACCTTCGTCGGCTGCTACTCGCTCTTCGCCATCGAGGACAACGACATGGTCCTCCTGCTGACCTCCCTGGCGATCGGCATCCTGCTCGGATTCGTCTGCGACGGGGGCGGCAGCAGGCTGTTCGCGCGCTGGCGGCCGGTGCCGGAGGGGCCCGCGGGACGGTCTTCCGGAGCGGAGATCGAATGAAGCCCTGAGGAGCGGGCATGCGACCTTTACGGGTCCCCCTCTTGACCCGGAACTCTTCGGTAACGTGTTGTTCTCCATGACGCATGGGGGAGCGCATTACGCAACACAATCCGGTCGAGTGCCCGTTCACGTCAAGGGCTTCTCGCAGATGCGACCCGACAACAGGTCGCGAGGTGGTGAGAGTTGAGCTATGACCCGCAAGCAACCGCAGGTGGGAACGGGCACATCGAGCACGTCGGACGCGGCAGGCACCACACCCCGCGCGGAGAAGCCGGCCAAGGGTCCGGCGGCCTCGGTCCAGTCGGTGGACCGGGCGGTGAGCGTCCTGGAGATCCTCGCCCGCCACGGTGAGGCCGGTGTCACCGAGATCGCCGACGATCTCGGGGTCCACAAGTCCACGGCGTTCCGCCTGCTCGGCGTCCTGGAGAACCGGGGCCTCGTAGGCCAGGCCAAGGACCGCGGCAAGTACTTCCTGGCGGCGGGGATGCTGCGGCTGGCCGGGGCGGCGGCGGTGCGTCTCGACATCTCCCAGGAGGGCGCGCCGGTCTGCCGTGACCTCGCCGACGAGCTGGGCGAGACCGTCAACATCGCGGTGCTCGACGAGGACATGGCGGTCAATGTGATGCAGGCCCGCGGCGCCGCCGCGGTGACCGCGCAGAACTGGCTGGGCAGGCGCACTCCGCTGCACGCCACGTCCAGCGGAAAGGTGCTGTTCGCCCACCTGACGCCGGTGGTCCGCGAGGGACTGCTCGCCCGCACCCTGCCCCGCTTCACCGAGCACACGACCGTTCGCACGGCGGCGTTGCGCACCGAGCTGGAGAAGGTGGCGGAGCAGGGCTACGCCATCGCCGTCGAGGAGTTGGAGCTCGGGCTCGCCGCGGTGTCGGCGCCCGTCCGCGCGCACGACGGGAAGGTCATCGGGGCGATCAGCGTGTCCGGGCCGGTCTTCCGGATGACGGCCGAGCATCTGCCGGAGCTCGCCAAGTCCACCGTGGCGGCGGCCGTCGACCTCTCCCAGCGCATGGGGCACGGCTTCTGACGGAATCGGCACGGATCACGCGGCGCGGAGCCGGGGAAACCCGGCTTCGCGTTCGTGTGTGACGACCAGTGTGACGACCAGGTTTCGAGCGTTCGAGCCAATTTGCAGTCGCTTAGGGCCTGTCGTTTGGATCAGGCCGGACTCGCGGGGCCTGACCCAAACGACAAGCCCTAACTCCCGCCCCTTGACGGCGTCTTGGTGTCCTTCCCACTATGACACCCGTCGTCTCTCATAGCGCAACGCATCCCGCGATACGCAACAAGAGGTCGCGTGGCGCTCATTGCGCGGTCACCGCAGAGGAGTTGGGTCGTGCCACAAGAGGTCCGCGCCGAACAACGCCCGGCACGGCTACCCGACCACCGAGAACGCCTTCTGCCTCACCCCCAACGTGACCCGCGCCAAGTCGCGCGGCACGGTCCGCCTGCGCACCCGCGACTTCCGCGACAAGCCGCGCGTCGACCCGCGCTACTTCACCCATGAGCACGACGCGCGCGTGATGACGTACGGCCTCAAGCTGGCCCGCGAGATCGCGGCGCAGCCCGCGCTGAGCGGCCGGAAGGGCGCGGAACTGGCACCGGGCCGGGACGTCCGCACCGACGACGAACTCCTCGCCTACATCCACCAGACCCACAACACCGTCTACCACCCGGCGTGCACGGTGAAGATGGGCGCGCCCGACGACCCCCTCGCCCCGCTCGACGCCCGCCTGCGCGTCGAGGGCCTCCGGGTCGCCGACGGCTCGGCGATGCCGGACCTCGTCACCGTCAACCCGTGCATCACGACGATGATGATCGGCGAGAAGTGCGCGCAATTGCTGCGCACTGAGATGCGCTGAGGTCCCGCCCGGACATGGGAAGGCCCCGGCTCCACGGCGTGGAGCCGGGGCCTTCCCCTCTGGGCCGCCGTCGAAGGCACGGCCTGTCGGGGACGGGGCGAATTGCGCTAAGGGAGCATCAAGGTGCTGGTCGCAGGCCATACTTGAGGGCACGGGGGCGGAAGGGCTCCTGGTCGATTCGAGGCAGGGAGGCGGCGTCCGGTGAGCAACGTCACGACGGGACTGCAGAAGATCGAGGTCAGGCTGCGCTGGGACCCCAGTCCCGTGGGTGAGCCACCGCGCCATCTCGACATCGTCGCCGCGACGTACTCCGCCGACGATCCCCACGGGGACCCTGCGTACGTTGTCCATTACGACAGCCGCTCCCCCGACGGCACCATCAACATGACCCGGCACAGCGAGACCGGGATGGGTTTCGGCTTCGTCGAGGTCATGGCGCTCGAACTCGACCGTCTGGCGCCCTCGTACGGTCGGGTGGTGGTCGGAGTGGTGATCCATCAGGACGCCGACCCGCGCACCTTCTCCGACATCGAGAACGCCGGCGTCCTGGTCGTGGAGAAGTACACGGACCTCCTGGAGACGGACTTCACGCCGGTGGCCGGGTCCACCGCGGCGACCATCGTGGAGTTCCGGCGGAACGACTCGGAGGCCTGGAAGCTCCACGAGTTGATTCAGGGCTTCGACTGCGACGCGAGGGACTTCCCGGCCGAAATGGGCAGCGCCCGGGCCGAATGACCTGCTTCCGGGCGTAGACACGTGGTCGGGCCGCCGGAATTGGCCGGCGGTTTACTGTCCGGACATCCCCGCCCCCTTCCCAGTGGACCAGACCTCTTGAAACACTTTGGCGACTTCTGTTCGCTTCTCCCCCACGAGGCCTTCCACTTATGGCAGAACTGAATCGACGGCGCTTCCTTCAGATCGCCGGCGCCGCCGCCGGCACCGCTGGAACCGCCACCGGTATCGCCGCCCTGACCGACTCCATCGACCGCGCCGCCGCGATCCCCGCGGCCCGCAGGTCCGGCACCCTGGACGACGTCGAGCACGTCGTCGTCCTGATGCAGGAGAACCGGTCCTTCGACCACTACTTCGGCGCGCTGAAGGGCGTCCGCGGTTTCGGCGACCCCCGTCCTGTCACGCTGCCCAGCGGCAAGTCGGTCTGGCACCAGGCGGACGGCACCGGCAAGGAGGTGCTGCCCTACCACCCCGACGCCGAGAACCTCGGCATGCAGTTCATCGCGGGCCTCAACCACGACTGGGCGGGCGGCCACAAGGCCTTCAACGACGGCAAGTACGACGACTGGATCGCCGCCAAGACCACGGGCACGATGGCGTATCTGACCCGCCAGGACATCCCGTTCCACTACGCCCTCGCGGACCGGTTCACGATCTGCGACGCGTACCACTGCTCGATCATCGGGGCCACCGACCCCAACCGCTACTACATGCTCTCCGGCCACGTCGGCAACGACGGCAAGGACGGCGGCCCGGTCCTGGGCAACGAGGAGGCGGGCTACGACTGGACCACGTACGCCGAACGCCTCGAGGAGGCCGGGGTCTCCTGGAAGGTCTACCAGGACATCGGCGACGGCCTCGACGCAGCGGGCGGCTGGGGCTGGATCGACGACGCCTACCGCGGCAACTACGGCGACAACTCGCTGCTCTACTTCAACAAGTACCGCGACGCCAAGCCCGGCGACCCGCTCTACGACAAGGCCCGCACCGGCACGAACGCCAAGGCGGGCGACGGCTACTTCGACGTCCTCAGAGCCGACGTCAAGGCGGACAAGCTGCCGAAGGTGTCGTACGTCGCCGCCCCGGAGGCGTTCTCCGAGCACCCCAACTTCCCCACGAACTACGGCGCTTGGTACATCTCCCAGGTCCTGGACGCGCTGACCTCGAACCCCGAGGTGTGGTCCAAGACGGCGCTGTTCATCACGTACGACGAGAACGACGGCTACTTCGACCACGTGGTGCCGCCCTTCCCGCCCCGCTCCGCCGACGACGGCCGCTCCACCGTGGACACCACGCTCGACGTCTTCGACGGCAACGCCACGTACGGAGCGGGCGTCTACGGCCTCGGCCAGCGCGTCCCGATGATCGTCGTCTCCCCCTGGTCGACCGGCGGCTACGTGTGCTCGGAGACCTTCGACCACACCTCGATCATCCGCTTCATGGAGCGCCGCTTCGGGGTGCGGGAGCCGCACATCTCCCCCTGGCGCCGCGCCATCTGCGGCGACCTCACCTCGGCCTTCGACTTCTCCCTCAAGGACACCGACCCGGCCGGACTCCCCGACACCGACGCCTACGAGCCGCCGGACCGCGAGCGCCACGACAGCTACGTGCCCAAGCCCCCGGCCCAGGGCACGCTGCCCGTGCAGGAGAAGGGCAGCCGCCCCTCCCGCCCGCTGCGCTACGCCCCGGCGGTGGACGGCGCCGCCGACCCGGCGAGCGGCCGCTACCAACTCACCTTCACCGGCGGCCCGGACACCGGTGCCCAGTTCTATGTGTCGGCCCCGGTGCGCACCGACGGCCCCTGGACCTACACCACCGAGGCCGGCAAGAACGTCTCCGACAGCTGGAACACGACGTACTCCAAGGGGACGTACGACCTCACGGTGCACGGGCCGAACGGCTTCCTGCGCGCCTTCCGCGGGCCCGGCACCGCCAAGGCCCCCGAGGTCACGGCCCGGCACGTCGCCGACTCCGGCAGCCTGGCGCTGACGATGACCAATCCGACGGGCGCGGCCGTCCACCTCACCGTCGCCAACGCCTACGACGACAAGAGCGAGACGTTCACCGTCAAGCCCGGTGCCACGGTGCAGCACACCGTGGACCTGCGCGCGGGCAAGCGCTGGTACGACGTGTCGGTGGTCTCCGACGCGGACGAGACCTTCCTGCGGCGCTTCGCGGGCCATGTGGAGAACGGCCAGGTCGGCGTGAGCGACCCGGCGATCCACACCTGACGGAACCCCGGTGGGGCGGACGGCCGCCCCACCGCGGGAGTTCAGTCCCGGTCGACGTGCTCGTTCAGGACCTTGCCGTTGGCCGCGTCGATGTCGAACGTCGTCTTGTCCCAGGTGGCGGGCGTGACCACGTCGACCGACCAGACCGTCGAGCCGCCGTCGGAGTCGTCGAGGGCGACGGCGGTGACCTTGCCCTTCTTGCGCTCCGTGGCGGTGTCCGCGGCCTTCGTCGCCGTGATCTTGGCCGCGGCGAGCTTGTCGGAGTTCTCCGTCTTGTCGTCCGCGTCCTGGTCGCTGTCCGTCGTGGAACCGCTCACCTTGCCGGTGACGGCGTCGATCCGTACGTCGGTGCCCGTGCCGTCCTGCGCGACGACCTCGGCGTCCCACTCCGGGTTGCCCTGCTTGTCGTCGCCGAGCTCGATCTCCAGGAGCTTGCTGCGTGACACCTCCGACTCGGCGGTGCGGGCCGCCTTGTCCCAGTCCACCTTCGTCGCGGACAGCAGCTTCTTGCGCTCGCTCTGGTCCTCGTTCAGCCGGCCGGACGGGCTCGCCGAGCCGTTCTGGTCCTTCTGGGTGGCACTCTCGCTCTCCTTGGTGCCCGAGGAGGTGTCGTCCCCGTCGTCCGACGAGCAGGCGCTCAGCAGGGCGAGCGACGCGGCGACGGCGCACACGACGCCGACGGCACGCCCTCGCGCGCCTCGGGTGCTGCGCTTCACGGGTACAGCGTGCATGGGTGGGCCTTTCGTGCCGTGGGCCTGGGGGACGCCCGCCGATCGTCGCAGCCTCCCCGGGGCTCGGCATCCCGACACGGTGGCCGCGCCGCGCGGGTGTCCACCGGTCAGCCGGTGACGATGCCCGCGACCAGGTTGATGGCCGTGGCCAGCAGGCTCGTGCCGAAGAGGTACGAGAGGAGACAGTGCCGCAGCACGACCGAGCGGATCACCGAGCTGGAGACGTTGGTGTCGGAGAGACGCGCCGCGGCTACTTCTGAGGCCCTCGCCCGACCGTCCCGCACCCACAAGGGGAGCACCACCCATGGCCGATCACGTCGCGGACACACCTGGTCGGGTACCGGGCCTGCCCGACCCCCTTCTCGGTGAGCTGGTGGCGTGGGCGGAGCGGCGGTTGCCCGCGCTGATCGACGACGTGTGCGCGGCCACCCGCGACCGCATCGACCTCTACCGCGACGAAAGCGTCGTCCCGGGCGCGGAGTTGCGCGCCTCGGTGTCGGCCAACCTGCGGTTCATCCTCGACGGTCTCGCCGGGCCCACGTCCGCGCCCGATCTGTCAGCGCCGTCCGAGACGGGCCGGCGCCGCGCGCGGCAGCGGGCGCCGCTGCCCGAGGTGCTGCGCTGCTACCGCATCGCCTGCGCCATGCTCTGGGACCTGTTCGTCGAGCACGCCCGCCGCGTCGCCCGCCCGGACGTCCTGGACGCGCTGCCCGGACGGCGCTCGCGGACCTTGCCGTGGGCAGGCCCGGCGTACGGGAGTTCAGTACCAGCCCGCTGGCCGCGCTGATCGCCCACGACCCGGACGAGGGACGGCGTCTGGCCAAGGAGGTGCTCGGGCCGGTGCTCGCGCTGCCGTCGGAGGACCGCGTCGCACTGCTGCGGACGCTCCAGGCCTACGTCGATCACGACGGGTCGGCCGAGAGCGCGGGTCAAGTGCTGCACTGCCACCCGAACACCGTCCGGTACCGGCTGAACCGCGTGCGCGAGCTCACCTGCCGCTCGCTCAGCGATCCGCGTGCGCTGGCCGAGCTGGTGACCGCGACGGACGCGGTCCGGCTGGGCACGGACGGCTGAGGGCGGGCGGCTGAAGGCGGGCGGGGCCGGCTCACTCCAGGCGTCGCAGCAGCCGGTGGGCGCGCTGTTCGGCGGCCGCCAGCTCGGTGGGGTCGAGCTCGGCGGGCCACAGTTCGCCGGCCGCCGCCTCGTCGGCCTCGCGCAGTTCGACGACGGCCTCGGCGAGCCGTGAGCGCAGCTCCGGCAGCGTGGCGGCGCCCGGCTTCTCCAGGACCCGCTCGGCGAGTTCGTCGGCGGCGCCGCAGGCTGCCAGCGCGCGCCGCACCCGTTCCGCCGCGCGCCCGTGGACGAGGACGAGGGCGCACAGCAGTGCCACGACGCTGCCCAACGCCCGGTCCTGGACGAGGTCTTCGGCCGGTACGGGTGTCGCGAGGTCACTCATCAGCGGGCCAGGCCCGGCGAGCCGCGCTCGACGGCCCCGGCCCGCGTGTCGGTCGCGCTCTCGAACTCGGCCATCGACAGCAGCTCGGCCAACAGCTCCGGCTGCCCACGACGCCGCCCCAGGAGCAGGACCGCCTGCCCCCGCAACTGTCCGAGCAGTCCCGCCGGCCGGCTCGCGGAACGGATCAGCACGGTCCAGGCGATGGCGGCGAGCCGTACGCAGGGCCCGCCCGCGCCCCCGCGTTCGGCGGCGGTCGCGGGCCGCAGACCGAGCGCTGGGCCGCGAGGGCGCGGGCCCCTCCCTCGTGCGCGGGCACAGCAACGTGCAGGGCAACCGGACCTGCGGCATCGACCACCGGCCCAGTGACACGTTCCTGGACCGGCTCGCGGAGGCGTGCGAGATCGACCCGCCGCGCGAGCACGGGCTCGACACGGTCGGCACGATCGAGGCGATGCGGCGCGGCGACGTGAAGGGCTTCGTCGGCATGGGCGGCAACTTCGCGCTCGCGGCGCCCGACACCCCGTATACGGACGAGGCGTTGCGGACCTGCGAGCTGACGGTACAGGTGAGCACGAAGCTCAACCGGAGCCATCTCGTGCACGGGCGGCGGACGTTGATCCTGCCGTGCCTGGGCGATGAGCATGGTGCACCTGTCCGTCGGCATGAAGCGCCCGGCGTCCGAGCACCTGCTGTCCGAGCCGGCGATCGTCGCCGGGATGGCGCACGCCACGCTGCCCGACAGCAGCACACCCTGGGAGTGGTACGTCGAGGACTACGACCGGGTCCGCGACTCCATGGCGCAGGTCATCGACGGGTTCGAGGACTGCAACCGCCGGGTGCGCCTCCCGCTCGGCTTCCGTATCAAGCAGCCCGCCCGCGAACTGGTCTTCCTCACGGCCTCCGGCCGCGCCGAGTTCTCCGCGGCACCGCTGCCCGACGTGATCCCGGAGCCGGGCACCCTGGCGCTGGGCACGATGCGCTCCCACGACCAGTGGAACACCACCATCCACTCGGACAACGACCGCTACCGGGGCGTCAAGAACCTGCGCGCACTGGTCTTCCTGAACAAGGACGACATGCGCGAGCGCGGCATCGGCGAGTTCGACCCGGTCGACATCACGAGCACGGCCCGGGACGGCAGCAAGCGTGGCCTGAAGGGCTATCCGGCCGTCCCGTACGACATCCCGCGCGGCTGCGCGGCCGGGTACATGCCGGAGATGAACGTGCTCTGCGCGATCGGCGACCACAGCACGCAGAGCGACCAGCCGATCATGAAGCATGTGAAGGTGACGGTCGAACCCTCGGGCTGAGGGATCACACCGGCCGGATCGTCCGCGCCTCGTAGGCGACGGTCGCGCTCGGTTGCGGGCCCCGGCAGGTCAGCCGGTGCGGGGCCGTGCGGTGGCCGTGCACCTCGATGTCGAAGGCGGTCGGCCGTGGCGCGTGGAGCTCGACGCGAACGCGCCAGACATCTCCGTCGCGGGACGTGCCGGTGACGGCGTAGTCGTGGCGGCCGGACGGGCCGAAGTGCGCCAACAGGGCGGTGACGGCGGCCTGCTGGGGCGGCGCGAGGTCCGTGTACCCCCGCAGGTGCCGGGCGTGGATGCGTCCGGCCAGATGTTCCCGCACGACCTCGGTGGCCGAGTCCGCGTCGAGGTCGCCGTAGTACACCCCGTCCGGCACGACGACGACGTTGGCCGCGAACCGGTCCCCTCCGACGTGGGTGCACTCCCAGACGAGGTTCGGCCAGAGCCTGCTCAGCGCCTTCGCGACGGGGCGCCCGCGCACCGCGCAGCAGATGTCGTGCTGACCGTGGACGCAGACGAGGACGACCGGCGGACGGTCGAGCCCGCCCGGTGTGCGCAGGGCCTCGGCGATCTCCAGCAGATCGGCGTCGCGGGTCCAGGTCCCCCAGCGCTGCCGGTACGCGCCGGACGGTTCGTGGTGCAACACGGCCCAGCGGCCAGGGCCTTCGGACCGGGGGCGGGCGAGCCGTCTGACCAGGAGGATGCGGGCCCTGACCGCGTGGGCGGCGTCCCAGACGTGCGCCTTGACCTCCGGTTCGAGGTCGATGCCGTCGAAACCGTTGGTGGGCCAGGCGCCGCGGTACTCGACGAGCACCCAGACGGCGCCGCGCGGCGCCGTGCCCGCGAGGGAGTCTCCGCGGATGCGGGCGGCCTCTGCGCAGAAGAAGCGGTCGCTGGGAGGCACGGGCGGCTACCGTCCCGCGGGTACCAGGACGCCCGCGCGCAGCAGTCGTTCGGCGAGGGCCAGGCCGATGTCGCCCGCCGTGCGGACCTCACCGTCGAGCAGGCCGTGCACGGCGGCCCGGTCGCTCTCGGGGAAGTCGAGCCAGCCCACCCGGGTCGTCAGGCGGGTGCCCTCCCACCTGGCTTCGAGTGCGGCCCTGAGGCGTACCGGCGTCCGAGCGTCGAGGGTGTCGACGGCGGCGAGCTGGGCCAGCGGGCCGAGCGGGGCGGGGCGGCCCTGGCCTCGGCGGGTGCGGTGGAACAGCGGGGCGGGGTCGGCCTCGGTGACGGCGGCGGCGAGGCGTTGCCTGACGTCGTCGATCGCGTCGGCCGCCGCCGCGTCGCCCAGCGGAAGCGAGGCGCGCATGTCGGCGTCGCCGCGCAACTCGGCGAGAGCGGCCTCCGCGAGTTGTTCGGCCAGCGTGTACCGGGTCCAGACATGCACGCCCAGGGTCAGATGGACCGAGACCTCGCCCTGCGCCTCGGCGGCGTGCAGCCAGCCTCGCGGGAGGTACAGCACATCGCCGGGTTCCAGCACCGTGTCGATGTACGCGGGTTCGCGCGCCGCCTCGGCGACCGCCTCGCGGCGGTCGGTCCAGGGCTGGTCGCGCAGCGGATCGGGGTGCACAGGCTCGTGGACGAGCCAGCGCTTGCGGCCCTTGATCTGGACGACGAACACGTCGTGGACGTCGTAGTGGTCGTCGAAGCCCCGGTTCAGCGGTGGGGTGATGTACGCGTTGGCCTGTACGGGGTGTCCCAACTCGGCGCTCAACCGCGCGCACAGGTCACCGACCGGGGCCCACGTGCGCTGCAACGCCTGGAGGACGAGCGTGGCGCCGTCCGCGAACAGCCGCCACAGCGCGGTGTCGTCCAGCTGGTCCGCGATGGTCGCGCCGACGCCGCCGGACGAGGTGTACGACGACTCGGGGAGCACGGCGCCGTCCTTGGCCACGCGGAGGAACGGCGTACGCAGTCCTCGGCCCGACACGAGTTCGTCCACGGCGTCGGCCCCGAACACATCGGAGAAGTCGCTCGCGGCGTTCGTGAGCAGAGCGGTGCGCGACCAGACCTTGTGGGCGAATTCCTCGAAGGCGAGGCCGGTCAGACGGTTCTCCAGAATCCCGGCGCGCGTTGAGCCACCGGGATTCCGGAGCCCGGTCCGGGGAGCGGTCAAGAGGCGTTACCGCCGCCGTCCGCACCACCGTCCTGCACACCCGGCTGCCCGGCCGCACCACCATCGGCGGGACCTTCGGCACCACCATCCGCACCACCGTCCTGCACACCCGGCACTCCGGCCGCACCACCGTCAGCGGGGCCCTCGGCACCGCCATCCGCGCCACCGTCGTGCACACCCGGCACTCCGGCCGCTCCGCCGTCGGCGGGGCCCTCGTGCTCGTTCGCGTCCTGGTCGGAAACCACGGTTTCTCCTCTGGGTCGACGTCATGTGCCCGTCGACCCGTCGCTGAGGCCGGTCGCTGAGGCCGGTCGTGGCTCTGCAGCGGATCGAGGGCGGTTCGACCATGCTCACCCAGGTGTGGACCGTGTGCATCCGGTGGCGAGCCCTACCTGAGCCGTACGCCCAGGCGCAGTACGAGTGCGTCGCCGTCGAGCAGGTATTCCTTGATCATCCAGGACTGGGCGGGCAGATCCGTCCCCGCGCGGCTGGTGTGGGCCTCGACGGCGAGCACGGTCGAATCCGGCCGGCCGTCCCCGGGCACGAGGACCTCGGCGGCGGCCTCCTCGCCGTCCGCGAACTGCACGACGAAGGTCAGCGGTTGTGGGGTGTCGACGTGCGCCGTCGGGGCGTCGAGGCCCTCCACCCGGATGCGTGCTCCGGGGAACAGGTGACTGTGTCCCGTGTGTGCCCGGGGCTGGTCGGTACTCCCCATGGGTTCATCGTCACCCAGCCGTCATGGTCGTGCACGACGGCTGGGACGGGTCGGGCCGTGGGGCTTCGAGGCCTACGGTGTCGTGGGCACGCCCGTGCCGTGCAGGCGCACCGGGATTCGCTGCCAGCCGTAGGCGATGAACGACGGGACCTGGCGCAGGTCCTGTTCCCCGACGGCGAGGCTGAGGCTCGGGTAGCGGTCGAAGAGGGCGGGCAGGGCGGTGCGGGCCTCCAGGCGGGCCAGCGGGGCGCCGATGCAGCGGTGGACGCCGATGCCGAAGGACAGGTGGTCGTCGGCGTCGTGGGTGGCGTCGAACTCCGAGGCCGTCGGCCCGTAGTGCTCGGGGTCGTAGCCCGAGGCGGCGTACGTGGTGAGGATGGCGTCGCCCGCCGGGATGGTGACTCCGTCGATCGTCACGTCGGTGACGGCGAAGCGCAGCGGCAGGCTGGCGATGGAGGGGTGGACGCGCAGCGTCTCGTCGATGACGGCGTCCCACGTGATCTCGCCGGAGCGGACGGCGGCGAGCTGCTCGGGATGGGTGAGCAGGGCGACGACCGCGTTGCCGATAAGGTTGACGGTGGTCTCGAAGCCCGCGCCGATGACCAGGAGCAGGGTGTAGAGCAGCTCCTCCTCGCTGAGCCGGTCGCCGTCCTCGGCGCGCACCCGCAGCAGCTCGGTGGTCATGTCGTCGCCGGGGTGCTCGATGCGGTGGGCGATGATCGCCGGCAGCACCGTGCCGATCTGCTCCTGCACGAACGCGCCGTGCTCGGGGCTCGGGTCGGACGTGTCCATGATGGCGTCGACGAGCCGCTCCACCGGGCCGAGCAACTCGTCGGGCACGCCGAAGAGTTCGCAGATCAGCTGCATCGGCAGCGGGTTGGCGTAGGTGGGGCGCAGGTCCACGACCTCGTCGGGGTCCGCCGCGTCGAGAGCCTTGAGGAGGGTGTCGGTGATGTGCTCGACACGGGGGCGCATCGCCTCGGTGCGGCGGGCGGTGAAGCTGGGCGCGACGAGCTTGCGCAGCCGGGTGTGGTCGGAGCCGTAGGTGGAGAGCATGTTGACCACGCCGACCCAGCCGAGGACCCAGCCCCACTCGGGGTGTTCGCCGACCTCGGGCCACAGCGACCAGTGCTTGCGCGGGTCCTTGCTCACCTGCGGGTCCAGGATCAGCGAGCGCAGCGTGTCGTAGCGGGTGGGCGCCCAGGCCGGGATGCCGCCGGGCAGTTCGACGGGGACCACGGATCCCGCCTCGCGCAGTCTGGCGGCCTCTGCCGGCAGGTCGGCGCCGAACGGGTCGATGGCGATACGGGGCGAAGACGCGGTCTCGGTCACTCGGCTGCTCCTGACGAGGATGCGGTACGGGGGACGAAGCGGACGGGCAGTTCCGTCAGGGAGCGGTGGAACGGGCCGGTGCGCCAGGTCAGTTGTTCGCGCGGCGTGAGCGGTTCGAGGTCGGGCAGCCACTGGGTGAGGCGTTCGATGGCCTCGGTGGCGATGAGCAGGGTGTGCTGCTTCACCGGGCAGGAGTGCTCCCCGGCCGACCAGGACAGGTGCGAGGCGTCCTGCGGATGGCGCGGGGCCGAGGACTGTCCTGCCGCCTCCTCCGCGGTGTGCCCGAGCGCCCCGTAGGAGATGACGACGGGGACCGCCGCGCGCACCCACACGCCGTGGAAGGTGCGCGGCTCGCGGGCGAAGTGGATGCCGTAGTTGGCCAGCGGCGTCTCGTGGCGCAGGACCTCGACGACCGCGTCCATGACGGGCCGGGAACCGCTGGTCAGCGTCGAGTAGTACGCGGGGTTGCCGAGGATCCGCGAAAGGGAGTTGGAGACGAGGTTGGCGGTGGGCTCGTGGCCCGCGCCGAGCATGAGGAAGACCTGCCAGGTGACCTCCTCGGGGGTGAGCCCGAGGGGGTGGTCGAGCAGCCAGCTGGTGAGGTCCTGGCCGCGCTCGGCGCTCTTGGCGGCGACGAGGTCCAGGATGTAGCGGCCAAACTCCTCCTCGCCGCGCGCCGCGTCCTCGCCGCCGTCCATCACGCGGGCGATCGCGTCCTGGAGGCGGTCGCTCTCGCTGTCCGGGAGCCCGAAGAGGTTGTTGAAGACCAGTGACATCAGCGGGCGGGCGAACTCGCTCACCAGGTCGGCCCGGCCGCGCGGCGCCATCCGGGCGGCCAGCACGTCCACGGCGTGGTGCACCCGCTCGCGCAGGTCGTGCGGCTCCACCAGGTCGAAGGCGTCGGACAGCGAGCGCCGGTAGCGCACGTGCAGATCGCCGTCGTTGAACAGGGCGTTGGGCCGCCAGCGCATCATGCCGAGGATCGGCGCGTCGCCGTCGACGGTCTCCTCCCACGCCCTCGGGTCGTGCGACCAGCCCTCGGTGTCGTGCAGCAGGTCGAGTGCGGCCCGCCGGTCGGTGACGACGTATGCGGGTACGCCGGGGGCGAGTTCGGCGTGGCCCACCGGGCCCTGGGCGCGCAGGGCCGCGTAGTAGCTGTGCGGGTCGGCGGCGAAGCCGTCCTCCCACAGGCGGACCGGCGCGGACAGGTGGAAGTCCTCGGCCTGCGCGGGATACGTCATCGGGGCTCCGGGGTGGCGCGGTCGATCAGGTGCTGCACGAGGGCGAGCAGGGCGTCGACGGAGGAGTGCGTGTCGCGGGCGTCGCAGATCACCATCGGGGTGTCGGGGTCCAGGTCGAGGGAGACCCGGATCTGCTCCTCGGTGTAACTGCGGCTGTCCGGGAAGGTGTTGAGGGCGACGGCGTAGGGCAGCCCGGACTCCTCGACGAGACCGAGGGCGTCGAAGGACTCGTCGATCCTGCGGGTGTCGACCAGTACGAGGGCGCCGAGCGCGCCGTACGCGATGTCGTCCCACAGTGCGCGGAAGCGCTCCTGTCCCGGCGTGCCGAACAGGTAGAGCACGGCACCGCCCTTGAGGCTGATCCGCCCGAAGTCGATGGCGACGGTCGTGGTCTTCTTCTCCCGCACACCGGCGAGGTCGTCGACGGCCACCGAGGCCTCGGTGAGCTGCTCCTCGGTGTGCAGCGGGCGGATCTCGGAGACGGAGTCGATCAGGGTGGTCTTGCCCACCCCGAAAGGACCGGTCACCAGGATCTTCACCAACTCGCGCGCGGTGTCCGGGAGATGTACGGAGCTGTTGGCGGCGCCCGCGGGTGCGGGCTCAGCGCTTGAGGGCGCGGAGGCCATCGGCGACTCTCTTCAGCAGGTCGGGATCGGGCTGCGCCGCGGGCGGGACCGGTGGGCGGGCGCCCACGAGTCCCTGGTCGATCAGTGCGGCGGCGAGCACCCGTACGGCGGAGACCGGGAGTTCGAGCAGGGCGGCGGACTCGACCACGGTGAGCGAGCCGCCGTCCAGGGTGCGCAGCAGGGCGTGCTGCGCGGCGGGCAGAGCGGCGGGCCAGGGCGCGGCGACGCCCGTCAGTACGGAAAGCCGCTCCAGGCTGTTGCGG
Source organism: Streptomyces sp. NPDC051684 (assembly GCF_044453445.1). Taxonomy (NCBI): domain Bacteria; kingdom Bacillati; phylum Actinomycetota; class Actinomycetes; order Kitasatosporales; family Streptomycetaceae; genus Streptomyces; species Streptomyces sp. NPDC051684. Next base: position 21,082 of record NZ_JBITCS010000058.1, read on the forward strand.
CTGGGCCGCGCGACCCCGCCGGTGGCGAGGTACGCGGGGACCAGCGGCCGGCCGCTCCGGCGGCCCGTCATGCCTCAGTGCCGCCGTCGGCCCCGCGCGGCGCGGCCGCCATGGCCTTCTCGCCGAGCCTGGCCACCTGCGAGTGGACCCGGTGGCCGAGCAGATCGAGCCGGACCTCGGGGTCGCCGAAGGCGGCCACGCAGGTGCCGTGCGCGGTGGGCGCGACGAGGATGTAGCCGTGGTCGGACTCGATGACCACCTGGCGTACGTCCGCGGACTCCTGGTCGGCGAAGGCGGCCGCCGCGGTGCGACAGGCGCCCTGCACGGTGCTGGTGATGGCGGCGACACGCTCCGCGGACGCCTGCGTCAGCGCCTCGGTGTATCCGGAGACCAGTCCGTCCCTGGTGAGCAGGACGGCGGCCTGGACGTGCGGGATCTCCAGGATCGGATCGAGGACCCAAGCGCTGTCGCCGAGGTCGCGGCTACTCATCGGGGGTGTTCCCTTCACTGTGCTCGCCGGTGCCGGGGCGGTCGCCGGCGGTGTCGTGCGGTTGCTGTGCGGGCCGCTCCTCCCGCGCCGCGGCGGTGGCCGCCTGGAGTGCGCCGAGGGCGGCGGCCTGCTCCTCGGGGCTGCGGTGCGCGGCGGGCCGCGGCGTCGGGGGTGCCGGGCGGGCGTCCGCGCGCGCGTCGGTGCGGGCGCGGCGGCGCCGTCGGGGCAGCTCGTCGCCGTCGGCGGGCGGGGTGTCCGGGCGGGCGGGCGGCATGGCAGGAGCAGCCGGTGCCTCGTCCGCCGCGAGGGCGTGCGTGGTGTCGTGGCCGGTGTCGTCGGCGGTCTCGCGCGTGGAGCGCGGGGCCGCGGCGGCGGGCCTGCGCTCCTCGGGGGCGATCTTGCACAGCAGGTGGTCGCGGACGAGAAGGACCGCGCGGACGCCGCCGTACGGCGAGGGCGACGACAGGTCGACGGACAGGTCGAACTGGCGGGTGAGCTGGCCGATCGCGGCGAGTCCCATGCGCGGCGGGTCGCCGAGCTCCGACAGGAGGATGGGCTCCTCCCCCGCCACCATCCGCTGGGCGTGGGCCCGTTCGTCGGAGCTCATGCCGACACCCGCGTCGTCGACGGTCACGCTGACGCCGTGGTGGACGCGTTCGAGGTGCACGCCCACCGAGGTGTCGGGCGAGGAGTGCCGCAGGGCGTTGTCGAGGAGTTCGGCCACGATGATGGCGACCGGCTCGACGGCGTGCGAGATCAGGCCGGTGCCGTCCTCGAGGTGGTTGTGGACCTCCACCCGCTCGTATCCGGCGAGCCGGGACTGGCCGCCGGTGACGGCCTCCACCAGGTGCGACTCGCCGCGGGCGAGCCCGACCCAGGCCCCGCAGACCACGGCGGCGACCTGCGCGCGGCGCAGCGACTGCTCGTTCTCGTGGTCGAGCGCGAACAGGGTCTGCGCCAACTCCGGGTCGTCGTAGCGCTCCTGGAGCCCGCGCAGGACGTCCTGGAGCCGGTACAGGCCCGCCTGGATCTCGCGGGTGGCGCCGCGCATCCCGGCGCGGGCGGAGGCGTCGACCCGCTTGCGCTCCTGGGCGATGGCGCCACGCAGCACGTCGAGCACCGCGCCGAGGCCGTCGGCCAGTTCCTTGCCGCCGAGTTCGGGTTGCAGGGGGCCGGGCACCTGGTAGTGCGGATGGGCGGCGTGGGTGGCCGTGGCCGGCATGCGGGTGCCGGCCAGGTGGGCGATCTCGGAGGTGAACGCCGCGGTCAGCTCGTCGAGTTCCTCGCGGGCGGCCTCGGCCTCCGCACGGGACGCCTCGAGCTCCAGGCGGGACGCTTCGAGGCGGGAGCGGAGCGACGCGGCTTCGACGCGCTGCCTGTCGCCGCGTTGACGGGACTTGACGAGGCCGCCGCCGAGCACGAACGCCGAAACGGTCCCGGCGGCCAGCGCGCCCGCGGCCAGCTCGGGTATCTCAATCATGGATGCGGACCTCGAGGGGAAAAGGGCGTGGGGGCCGACTGCGAGGAGCGGACGGGGTGGGGGTAGGAGACAGGGCGCGGAAGCCCGGCTGTCGCTTTCGACCCTACCCCCCGCCACACGTTCGAGTGAAGCCGTCTCGGGATCTTGAATCGCTTCACCGCGCGGCCCATTTGACGGGGCGCCACCCCCGAGGGGGTTACCGGCGGTCCATGCGTCCGTCCAGTTCCTCAATGGCCGCGACGACCGCGCCGGGTGTCTCGTACATGGGGCTGTGGCCCGAGTCGACGAGGTGCAGGCCGGCGCCGGGTATCGCGGCGGCCATGTCCCTGGCGGCCTCGACGGTCCGGACGGGGTCGAAGCGGCCGTGCACGATGGAGACCGGCATCCGCAGCGCGGGCAGGTCCGGGGTGAGGTCGGCGGCGCGCTGGCTGCGCAGCACCTCCAGGGCCGAGCCGAGGGGCGCCTCGAGGGCGTAGTCCAGCAGGCGTTGCCGGTCCTCCGGTGTCGGGGCGTGGTGGAAGGAACGGTCGAGCACCGGGCCGACCACGCGGGAGGTGCCGTCGCGCTCCATGCCGGCTATCAAGGCCGTGACGTCGCCGTGTCCGCGCATGTGCGGTCCCGTGTTGATCAGCATGAGGCCGCCGACCAGGTCGGGGCGGGACAGCGCCAGGCGCAGGGCGATGGCGCCGCCCGTGGAATGCCCGATCAGCAGCACGGGATCGCTCCCGTCGGCGGCGAGCCGGTCGGCGACCCAGCCGGCCACGCCGTCGAGGGTGCAGCTCGGCGCGTCCGTCATCCAGGAGGGAGCGCGCACATCGAACCGCTCGTCGAGCAGCAGCCGCACCCGGTCGTAGATGACCGGCGAGCAGAACGTCCCCGGGAGGGCGACCACGGTACGCATCCCGCTCACCCCGTGATCGAGAAGAAGATCGTGTCCTGGGTGAACCAATCGTGCTCGTGGTGCTCGTCCCACTCCTCGTGCTCGAACTCGAGACGTTCGATGAGCAGTTGCAGGTCGAAGGCGAAGCTCTCGTCGATCCGGTCCAGGACCGCCCGGTAGGCGTCGACCGCCGGCTTGACTCTCTCCAGCGGCCAGTGGCCGAAGTTCTCCATGGCGTGCTCGGGCAGCGGCAGCGGAAAGGGGAACTCGGTCGGCAGGCCGCCCATGACGTGGCCACCGGGGAGCAGGGCGGCGGGGACTCCCGCGCGGCGCAGCTCGGTGTCGAGCGCGTCGAAGAACGTGGCCGGCTTCGAGTGGACGGCGAGGTCCACCGGATCCGAGGCGTTGCCGTCGATGACTATCTGCATCGCCTCCGCGTACGCGTTGCCCGCCGCCTCCGCGGTGCAGGTGGCGTGCCCGGCGAGCAGGTGGTCGAGCGCCTCGGGCACCGTCAACTCCCAGCCCAGGTGCTGCCGCTCCACGTCCGCCTGCCGGGCCCGCGCCCGCTCGTGCATGAACGCGGCGATGCGCCGCTGCTCCGCGGTGAACTTCTCGGCGGCGCCGAGGAACCCGATGACCTGCGCCTTGGCCGCCGTGCTGAACGAGATGATCCGACTCATACGCACACAGTGCCAGGCCCCACTGACAACGCCCCCTTGGACGGCGCGAGATGGGCGAGGACCCCGTCGGGCGCCGAGTTACGCATGGGCCCGGTGCGTCGGGCAGGATGTGCGGACGCAATGGCACGGGGGAGGAATTCACCAGCGAGCAGCAACTATCCGGGCCCGTACGGTGCGCAGCCAGGGCAGCCGGGGCCGTTCCCGCAGCAGGGTCAACCGAGCCCCTTCCCGCAGCAGGGTCAGCCCGGCCCGTATGCCCAGCCCGGCCAGCCCGGCCCGTTCGCGCAGCCGCAGCACGGCGGTTACGGGTTCCCGCAGCAGCCGGGTGGATACCCGCCGCGGCGTGGCGGCGGCAAGGCCCTGGCGATCACCGCCGGCGTGGGGGTGGTTCTGGTGGCGATCGGCGGCGCGCTGTTCTGGTTCTTCGGCTACAAGGGCCTCAAGGACGACGGCCCGCACACGCTGACCGCGCCGTCGACGATGTCGTTCTCCAACTACTACCGCAACGGCGACGAAGCGGACCCGAACCTCGCCTCGGACGATCCCAAGGTGTTGGCGTGGCACGAGATGAAGAAGTCCACGGAGCTCGCCGCGAGCTACTCCGACCAGATGCTCAGCGGCGTCGACACCTCCGATCCGGGCGCGGCAGCGGACTCGTTGCAGCGTGCGCAGGACGGCAAGAGCTTCTCGGTCACGGCCGCCTACGGCAGGTTCGAGAACCCCGAACTGGCCTTGAGCTACTACTTCGAGCTCGTGGAGAAGAAGGTCAGAGCGGCTACGGACAAGGCTCCCGGCAACCTCGTCACGTTCTTCGGCACGCAAGAGGAGGCGGAGGCGGACTCTCTCAGCGGAGCGGCGCTGGAGTGCGTGGACTTCGAGGTGGACAACCGGGCCGACGACGCGCCGGCCACCGAGACGACATGGTGCGGCTGGGCCGACTATTCGACGGTCGGGATCGTCACGCCGCGAGACGGGACCTTCGGAGTGTCCAAGGAGGACGCGGCGTAGCTCACGGGACACATCCGCAGCGAGATGCGCGTCGAGAAGTAGGGCCTGCCGTCACACTCCCGGTCAGCTCAGCTCGAACCCGTGGTAATGGCTCACCGCGATGCCGTTCGTGAGGTCGCGATAGAGGCCGACGCCCCCGATGAACGGCATGAACACACGTTGTTTGCCGGGGATGTTGGCTCCCATGTACCAGGACGCGGCCTGCGGCATGAGCGTGAGGTCGGCGAGGTCGTTGGTGGTGTTGACCCAGTTGTCCTCGGCGTCGGGGTCGGCCTCCATGCGGTCGAGTCCACGCTCGCGCAGGTGCGTGAGGGCGCGGGTGATCCAGTCCACGTGGTGCTCGATCGAGGTCATCATGTTGGAGAGCACGGACGGGCTCTGGGGTCCTGTCACCGTGAACAGGTTGGGGAAGCCGGCCGACATCAGGCCCAGATACGTGCGCGGCCCGTGCTCCCACTTCTCCCGCAGCGGGCGGCCCTCGACGCCCCGGATGTCGATGGCGTTGAGGGCGCCGGTCATCGCGTCGAATCCGGTCGCCATGACGATGACGTCCACGTCGTGCGCGACCCCGTCCGCGGTGCGGATGCCGTGCTCGGTGATGCGCCGGACGGGCCGTTCGTTGAGATCGACCAGAGTGACGTTGTCCTGGTTGAACACCTCGAAGTAGCCGGTGTCGACGCACATCCGCTTGCTGGCGATCGGGTACGTGCGCGGGGTGAGCCGCTCGGCGAGTTCGGGGCTCTTGACCTTCTCGCGGATCCGGGCGCGGACGTACTCGGCGACGGCCTCGTTGGCCTCCGCGTCCTTGAGCAGGTCGCTGAAGCCGCTGCCGAAGCAGAGGCCGCCGTCGTCCCAGCGGCGGTCCAGCTCGCCGCGGATCAGCGTCTCTTCGGTCTCGGCGAGCAGCACCTGCCCGTCCTCGTCGCAGTCGAAGCCCTTCGAGGAGGCGCGGGACACCTCGCGGCGCTCCGGGTAGCGCGCCCGCGCCGCGGCGAGACGGGCGGCGTTGGGGCCGTTGTGGGCGGGCACCGCGTACGACGGGGTGCGCTGGAAGACGGTGAGCGAGCCCACCAGCGGGGCGATCGCGGTGATCGTCTGCAGCCCGGAGGAACCGGTGCCGATCACGGCCACCCGCTTGCCGGTCAGGTCGGCGCCCTCGCGCGGCCAGCTCGACGTCCACAGCACCTCGCCCGCGAAGTCCGCGAGGCCCTCGAAGTCGGGCCGGGAGGGCACGGACAGGCATCCGGTGGCCGCGATGACGTGGCGGGCGGTGCGGGGTGTGCCGTCGGAGGCGGTCACGGTCCAGCGGCGCGCCGTGTCGTCCCAGTCGAGCGACTCCACGCGGGTGTTGAGGACGATGTCGCGGCGCAGGTCGAAGCGGTCGGCCACATGGCGGACGTAGGAGAGGATCTCCGGCTGGGCGGCGTAGCGCTCGCTCCAGTCCCACTCCTGTTCCAGGTCGGCGTCGAACGAGTAGGAGTACTCGACGGACTCGATGTCGCAGCGGGCGCCGGGGTACCGGTTCCAGTACCAGGTGCCGCCGACGTCCGCGCCGGCCTCGACGACCAGGGTGTCGAAGCCGAGTTCGCGCAGCCGGTGCAGCTGGTACAGGCCGGCGAAACCGGCACCGATGACGATCACGTCGTGGTCGGCCATGGCTCACACCGTCCTTTCGGCGACGAACGTGTTGATGTGCTCCGCCACCAGGCTCAGCCCGTCGTCGAAGCCCGGCAGGATGCCCACCATCTGGAAGAAGGCGTGCATCTGGCCCGCGGCCTCCTCCAGAGCGACCGGGACGCCCGCGTCGCGCAGGGCCTGCGCGTAGGCGACGCCCTCGTCGTGCAGCGGATCGCACTCGGCGACGTACACGAGCGCGGGCGGCAGGCCCGCGAGGCTGTCGGCGCGCAGCGGGGAGGCGTCCGGGTGGGCGCGGGCCCGCTCGTCGGGCAGGTAGTGGTCCCAGAACCAGACCATGGTGTCTCGGGCCAGCAGGAGCTGGTTCTGCGGGGCGAGGTACGAGGGCCGGTCCAGGTCGCAGTCGGTGACGGGGTAGACGAGGGCCTGGTAGGCGATGACGGGCCCGCCGCGATCCCGCGCCCAATGGGTCATCACGGCGGCGATGTTGCCGCCCGCGCTGTCGCCCGCGACGAGCAAGGGGGCGCCGTCCGGCGCGAGTTCGGCCGCGTGCTCCGCGGCCCAGTTCAGTCCCGCCCAGCTGTCCTCGACAGCGGTCGGGAACGGATGCTCGGGCGCCTTGCGGTAGTTGACGAGGACCACGGTCGCCCGCGTCGCGTTCGCCAGCCGTCGGCCCACGTGGTCGTACTGGAGGTCGATGTCGCCAAGGACCCAGCCGCCGCCGTGGAAGTACACGACGACCGCCTGCGGGGTGCCCTCGGGACGCAGCACCCGAATGCGGATCCGCCCGCCGTCCCGGCCCTGGATCCTGACGTCCCGCGCCTGTGCGACCTCCGGTCCCCGGCCGCTGAGACCGGAGAGGATCGGGCCGTGCAGCCGGGCGACGGCCGGCGTGGATTCGTGCATCGCCGGGCCGTCGGCCTCGGCCAGTTCCGCCAGGAACATCTGGGTCACCGGTTCCAGTGGCATGCGGCCGTCCCCTCGTCGATCCCGCTCGTCTTCTCGGAGGTGATGCGCGTACGGCAGCCGGGCCCGGTCCCGCGCACCGGCCGCTGTACCGTGCACGGACCATGCTCGTCGGAGATCCCCTCGGGGTCCAGACCTCGGCGGGAACCGGGTCGCGGTCGCCGCCGCCTCCTCTCACCCACCGGTCGCGAACGGCAGCGTCTCGTAGCGGCGCACGTAGGCGCCGTCCGCGAACGTGCCGCGGGCGGCGTCGACGGTGAACCGCGGGAAGCGGGCGAGGAGTTCGGTGAGGACCGTCCGTCCCTGGAGGCGAGCCGCCGCGGCGCCCAGGCAGTGGTGCGGGCCATAGCCGAACGCCAGGTGCTGCGGGGCGCCGCGCTCCAGGTCGACCTCGTCCGGGCGGGGGCCGAAGGCGCGCGGGTCGCGGTTGGCGGAGCCGTAGAGCAGCAGGATCCTGGCCCCGGCCGGCGCGGTCCTGCCGTGCAGCGTCAGGTCCTCGGTGAGGGTGCGGGCCAGGCCCTGCACGGGCGAGGCCAGGCGCAGCGCCTCCTCGACGAAGGGGGCTGCCGACTCCGGGTCGGACGCGGCCCGGTCTCTCAACGCCGGCTGTTCGGTGAGGAGTTGCGCGGTGGTGGCGAGCAGGCCGATGGTCGTGTCGTTCCCGCCCGCGATCATGGTGAAGGCGAAGCCGAGGATCCGGATCACGGCCTGCGGATCGTCGCCCAGGACACGGACGAGGTCGGAGACGGTGTCGTCGGCGGGGTCCGCGCGGCGCCGCTCGACGAGTTCCGCGAAGTACGCGAAGAGGTCCGTGACCGCCTCGTGGGCGTCGAGCGCGTGGCCCTTGGCGCCCGCCTGGACGATCGCCCGCGTCCAGCCGGCGAACCGCTGCCGGTCGGCCTCGTCGACGCCCAGGTAGTGCGCGACGACGAAGCACGGCAGCGGCCGCATCAGCTCGGCGACGATGTCGACGGGACCGCCCGCCGCGGCGCTCCCGTCGATCGCGTCGAGGCGGGTGCGCACGAAGGCGCGCACCGCGTCGGCCACGGACTCCACGCGGCGCGGCGTGAATCCCTTCGTGAGCAGGGCGCGGAACTCGGTGTGCTCCGGCGGGTCCAGCATGACCAGCGGCGGCGCGACGTCGACCCCGACGGCGGCCATGTCGTCGCCGACCACCGTCAGTCCCTTGCGCGAGGAGAACACCTCGGGGCGGCGCAGGGCGTCCAGCACGTCGACGTAGCGCGAGAGCACCCAGTAGTCGCCGTCCTCGACGTGGTGCAGCGGATCGTGGTCGCGCAGGGCCGCGTACATCGCGTAGGGGTCGCGCCAGGACTCGGCACCGCGGGGACGGAATCGGGCGGGTGGCTCGGCGATGCTCATGGCCGCACGGTGAGCGAGATCTGACGCACTGTCAATGGACGGCGGGGCAGGCGTCGGCCACGGATTTGAGGTGCGACGCCGGAATGCCGATGAGTCCCACCGTCACCGGCGGTCGATGCCCGTGACGGACGAAACGACGGCGAGCGCTGGGAGACCCACGATGGCCAAGGTGTTGACGCACATGACGATGTCGCTGGACGGGTTCATCGCGAGTCCGCGGGACGAGGTCGGGGAGCTGTTCGAGTGGTACGAGGCGGGAGCCGTGAACGTCCCGAACCCGAACGACACCGTGACGTTCCAGGTCGACGAGGCGGGCGCACGGGTACTTGAGGAGTTTACGGGGAATTGCGGCGCCCTCGTCGCCGGGCGGCGGCTGTTCGACATCGCCGACGGCTGGGGCGACAAGCATCCGGCGGGCGCACCCGTCGTCGTGGTCACGCATCGCGCACCCGAGGACGCCGCCGGGAAGTGGCCCACCACGACGTTCGTCGACGGGGTCGGGGCCGCGATCGCCCGGGCCAAGGAGATCGCCGGCGACCGGGACGTCACGATCGCGAGCGCGGCCGTCACCCAGCAGGCGCTCGACCTGGGCCTCGTGGACGAGGTGTGCGTCAGCCTCGTGCCGGTGCTGTTCGGCGAGGGGATCCCCTACTTCGCGAAGCTGGCGCGTGGCCACCTGCTCCTGGAGGACCCCGTCGTCGTCCAGGGACGCCGCGCCCTGCACCTGCGGTATCCGGTCCGGCGATGACCGCTCGCGCACTCCCCCGACCGGCAGGGCGGGGCCCGTGCTCGATGTCCGCCGCGGCCTTCCGCGGCCCTTGTTCGTGATCTACGTTTGGCAGCGCCCGCCATCGAAAGGCCGACGATGCCGTTCCCCCTCAGCGTCCAGCACAACCCGGTCGTCCAGCAGGCGGTCCGCCGTCTCGACGAGCTCGGCGACCCCCGCTTCGGACAGACGCTGGTGCGCTGCCTGGACGACACGCTGGCCCGCACCATCCGCCCGATGCCGGACGGCACCGCCTTCGTCGTGACGGGCGACATCCCCGCCATGTGGCTGCGCGACTCGACGACGCAGATGATGCCCTACCTCGCACTCCTGAAGGACGACACGGACCTTCAGGAGCTCCTCCTCGCCGTGCTGCGCCGCCAGTTCGGCCAGATCGCGCACAATCCGTACGCCAACGCGTTCAACGCCGAACCGTCGGGCCGCGCCCACGACGCGGACGACCTGTGCGAGGACCCGTGGGTGTGGGAGGAGAAGTACGAGGTCGACTCCCTCGCCTTCCCGCTCCTGCTCGCCCACCGCTTCTGGCGGGCGACCGGGCGCACCGACCACCTGGCGCAGGCGATGGAGGCGGCGCGCTCCGCCATCACTGTGTGGCGCACGGAGCAGGACCACGAGCATCTGTCGAAGTACCGCTTCGTGCGGGCGAACGTGCCGCCGACCGACACGCTGGGCAACGGGGGCCGCGGCACGCCCGTCGCCCCGACCGGGATGACGTGGAGCGGCTTCAGGCCCAGCGACGACGCGTGCACGTACGGGTACAACGTGCCCGCCAACCTGTGCGCCGCCGCTGCCCTCGACGGCGTCGCCGCGATGGCGCGGCACCTCCAAGACGGCGAACTCGCCGACGAAGCCGCCCAATTGGCGGGCGGGCTTCGGGAGGCGACCCGGCTGCACGGCACCGTCGACCACCCCGGGCAGGGTCCGATCTACGCCTACGAGGTGGACGGGCTCGGCAACGCGCTCCTGGCGGACGACGCCAACATGCCCAGCCTGCTGTCCCTGCCACTGGTCGCGGACGTCTCGCCGTCGGATCCGCTGTACCTGGCCACGCGCGCGTTCGTGCTCTCCCCCGCCAACCCGACCTGGTACCGCGGAACGGCCGCCGAGGGCGTGGGCAGCCCCCACACCCCCGACGGCCACATCTGGCCGATCGCTCTCGCCGTGGAGGGCCTGACCAGCAACGACCACGACCGGCGGCTTCAGTTGCTGCGCACGCTGATCGCCACGGACGGCGGAACCGGCGCGATGCACGAGTCCTTCCACAAGGACGACCCGGACACGTTCACTCGCGACTGGTTCTCCTGGGCCAACGCCATGTATGCCGAACTGGCCCTGGACGTGGCCGGTTGCGGCACGCGTTCCCTGTGGGACACGTCGTCGGGTGCGGGCGGCGGCTGGCCGCGTCGCCGCACGTGAGAAACCCGGCGACGTCGGCGATCACCCCCGGGACACTGGTCGGCCATGGATGAGGTCGAAGTCGTCGTCGCGCATTCCGAGCGCGCGACCCTGCGCGTAGGTGAGGTGTTCCTGAAGGTGGATGCCGATCAGGGGCGCGTGGACGCCGAGGTCGAGTCGATGTCCCTCGCGCCGGTCCCCACCCCTGAGGTGCTGTGGCGCAAGCCGCCCGTGCTCGCGCTCGCCGCGCTCCCGGGGACGACGCTGGGACGCCTCGGCGGGCCGTCGACCGGATCACCGATGGCATGGGCCGCCGCGGGCGCCGCCATCCGGAAGCTGCACGACGCGCCGCTGCCGCCCCGGCCGGGCCGGGCCGATCGGAGCACCGCCGCCCTGGCGGCGGAACTCGACGACGAGTGCGAGCGGCTCGTGACGAACCGGGTCCTGCCCGCGGACCTGGTCACCCGCAACCGCCAGGTCGCCGAGGCCGCACTCCGGCTGTGGACTCCGGCGTTCACGCACGGCGACCTGCAGATCGCGCACGTCTTCGTCGACGGCGACGAGGTCACGGGCATCATCGGCTGGTCCGAGGCGGGCCGGGGCGACGCCTTGTACGACCTCGCCACCTTCACGCTCGGCCACGAGGAACACCTTGACGACGTCGTCGTCGGCCACGGCACCGACGTCGACCTCGACGTGATCCGCGCGTGGTGGTCGTTGTGGAGCCTGCTGGTGGTTCGCTGGCTGGCCGAGCACGGGTTCGACCCGTTCGCGCCGAGGTGCGAGGTCGATGTGCTGAGGTCCCGGATGTGAGGGCTCGCGGGCGCGGCTGCCGTGAGTCCGTTCCGACGCATGGAGCGAGCGGCTCCTCTGCGCGCTAGGGCCCTTCTGACGGATCAGGCTGGATGCGGGAGGCGGTGCGACAGCTGGCAGGCCGGCCCAGCCCGGCGCGCTGACGGCGGATTGTCAGACGCCCCCTAGGTCGTGTCCGCAAAGTGGTTGGCGCGTTGGTGTTTTCGTGGTGCGTCGTCATGAGCTGACTGATCAGGCCTGGGTGGTCGTTGAGCCG
>NZ_JBITCS010000059.1:0-32325 GCF_044453445.1 Streptomyces sp. NPDC051684
AGGCGACGCGGAGCGTCGTCGACCGACGACAACGCCGCGAGCGTGCGTGCCAGGCCCCGCGAGCCCGGCCTGATCCAAACGACAGGCCCTAGCCGGTCACGCCGTACGGGTGGGCTACTTCAACCCGGCCTCCGCGCAGGCCTGTGCGTACTTCGGCGTGCAGATCTGCGACACCGTGAAGATCTTGTCCTTGACGACGGTGCTCTTGATGTTGTCCTTGGTGAGCGCGACGACGCTGACGCTCGCCGTCCTGATCTGCTTGTCGGTCGGGCTGTCGGTGCGGTCCATCGCCAGCGCCTCGAACTCGATGGTGCGCCCCTGCGAGACCCGCACCGCCATCTCGGCGGCGGTCTGCGCCTCGTCCGGGTACGGCTTGTAGACGCTCATGTACTGCTCGCCGGTCAGAATCCGCTGCACGGCGGCGAGTTCGGCGTCCTGCCCGGTGATCGGCGGCATCTTGCGGACACCGACCTCCTTCAGCGCGTCGATCACGCCGCCGGCCATCCCGTCGTTGGCGACGTACACGCCCGCGATGTTGTCCACGCCGAGCGCGTTGACGGCCTGCGCCATGTTGGCCTTGGCGTTGGACGGCTTCCAGCCCGCGGTGTCGTAGGACTTCGCGACGGTCACGGCGTTGCCCAGCTCCGCGCGGGCGGCGCTCTTGAACTGTGCGGCGTTGGGGTCGTCGGGCGAGCCGTTGATCATCACGATCTTGTCGCGCTTGGTGGCCTTGGTGCCGCCGAGGGCGGAGATCAGCGCCTTGCCCTGGGTCTGGCCGACGAGCCCGTTGTCGAAGCCGACGTAGGCGTCGACGGGGCCCTGGGCGAGCCGGTCGTACGCGACGACATGGATCCCCGCGTCCTTCGCCTTGCGCACGGCCGGGGCGATGCCCTTGGCGTCCACGGCGTCGACGACGACCGTGTCGACCTTCGCGTCGATCATCTCCTGGAGCTGCGTGCGCTGGAGGGACGCGTTCTGCTTCGCGTTGGCGTAGACCAGCTTGCCCTTGCCGTGCGTCAGCTTCGCCACCTGGCGCTCGAAGATGGGCTGGTCGAACTTCTCGTAGCGGGCGGTCTCCTTCTCCGGGAGCAGCAGACCGATCGTGACGTCGTCCCCCTTGCTGGCGGCCACGCTCGGCTCGCTGTCGTCGCCCGGCAGCACGCCACCGCAGGCCGAGAGCGAGACGACCAGGACGGATGCGGCGCCGGCCATGGCGGCACAACGCATACGCGTGTTCATGTGCGGATACCTCCCTGACGTGGCCGCGACGGTGCGGCCGAGGTGGCTCGAAGCCAACTCGCCCGCTCCTGGACCGTCAAGAGGTGAAGCCACACCGCAACGAAAACGGATCCATTACTTCTTCACATGAAGCCGAAGACGGCGAATACCGGACACCTTCCCGCGAGCCACACAGGAGCTTCACAGGATGATCGGGTCGCTCGGCCCGCTCAGGCCTCGAACTCGGTCAGGTCGATCGCGTGCACCCGCAGACCGCCCTCCGCCTCGCCGGGCAGCGAGGTCATCCCCAGCTTGTGGACGACCTTCAGCGACGACGCGTCGTCCACCGCGGTGACCGCGACGACCCGGTCGATGCCCCGGTCCTGGAGGGCGAACTCCAAGGTGGCCTGCGCCGCCTCCGAGGCGTACCCCTGCCCCCAGAACTGCCGGCCGAGCCGCCACTGGACACCGACGTGCCCCGCCACCTGCGGCGGAGTCTCCGGTACGTACAGTCCGACGGCACCCGCCAGCTCGCCGGAGCCGAGCAGCTCCACGGCGAACACCCCGAAGCCCTCGTCGTCCCACTCCTCCTCCCAGCGCTCGATGTCCTCGGCGGTCCCGTCGAGGGACCGCGGCGCGCCGTCGCCGATGCGGCGCATGACGGCGGGGTCGGACTGGATGTCGGCGAGCGGGGCGAGGTCGTCGTCGGGGTTCCAGCGACGGAGCAGGAGGCGGGGGGTGCGGATCTCGGTCATGCACACCATCCTGCGGCATGCGAAAGGGCCCCGGAGACAACGCCTCCGGGGCCCTCACGCATGCGTGCGGACTACTGTTCCGACGACCGCTTGGGCCGCCACACCACCAGCGCGCTCGTCTGCTGGACCTCCTGGTACGGGACCAGGTCCCGGCGGTACGAGGCGTGCACCGCCGCCTCGCGCTGCTGGATCGCGGAGGCCGCGCTCTCCACTGCCGAGGAGAGTTCGGCCACGCGGGACTGCAGCGCGGCGACCTGGTTCTCCAGCTCGATGATGCGCTTGATGCCGGCCAGGTTGATGCCCTCGGCCTGCGACAACTGCTGGACGGTGCGCAGCAGTTCGATGTCGCGGGCCGAATAGCGCCGGCCGCGCCCGGCCGTGCGGTCGGGCGAGACCAGGCCGAGGCGGTCGTACTGGCGCAGGGTCTGCGGGTGCAGGCCGGACAGCTGTGCCGCCACCGAAATGACGTACACCGGCGTCTCGTCGGTCAGTTCGTACGGATTGCTGCGCCGACGACCCGGCTGCCCGTCCATCACCCTCACGCTCCCTTCGCGGCCTTGAACAGTTCTGCCCGCACGTCGGTGTCCTCAGTCGCCTTGCGGTACGACTCGAGGGCGCTGCGGGCGTCCTCCGAAAGGTCCTTCAGGACGGCCACCTCGACGGTGACCAGCAGGTCGCCGCGCGTGCCGTCCTTGCGGACGGCGCCCTTGCCGCGGGCCCGCATCGTCCGCCCGTTCGGCGTGCCCGGGGGCAGCTTCAGGGTGACCGGCGGGCCGCCGAGCGTGGGCACCTTGACCTCGCCGCCGAGCGACGCCTCGGTGAAGGTCACCGGGACGGTGACCGTGAGGTTGTCGCCCTTGCGGCCGAAGACCGGGTGGGCGTCCACGTGCACGACGACGTACAGGTCGCCCGCCGGGCCGCCCCGCTCGCCCGGCGCACCCTTGCCGCGAAGGCGGATGCGCTGGCCGTCGGAGACCCCGGCCGGGATCCTGACCTGCATGGTGCGGGAGGACTTGGCCCGCCCGCTGCCCTTGCAGCTGTCGCACGGGGTCTCGGCGATCAGGCCGCGGCCCTTGCAGTCCACGCACGGGTCGGTGAGGGAGAAGCCGCCACCGCCGCCCCGCGAGACCTGTCCGGTGCCGACGCAGGTCGGGCACACGCGCGGTGTGCCGTTCGCGTCGCCGGTGCCGGAGCACGCCTTGCAGGGGGCCTGGGAGGACATCCGCAGCGGGACCGTGGCCCCGTCGACCGCCTCGGTGAAGCTGAGCGTCACCTCGGACTCGATGTCCTGGCCCCGGCGCGGCTGCGTACGCGTGCCCGCGCCCGCGCCGCCCCGGTTGAACAGGCCGCCGAACACATCGCCGATGCCGCCGCCGAAGCCGCCCGGACCGCCCTGGCCCTGGGCGCCGCCTCCGAAGAGGTCGCCCAGGTCGAAGTTGAACGAGCCGTTGCCGCCGGCGCCGCCGGGTCCCGGACGGAACCCGCCGCTGCCGAACAGGGCGCGCGCCTCGTCGTACTCCTTGCGCTTCTTGGGGTCACCGAGGATGTCGTTCGCCTCGGAGATCTCCTTGAAGCGCTCCTCCGCCTTGTCGTTGCCCTTGTTGGCGTCGGGGTGGTTCTCGCGGGCGAGCTTGCGGTACGCCTTCTTGATCTCGGCGTCGGTGGCGTCCTTGGGGACGCCGAGGACCTTGTAGTAGTCCTTCTCGATGAAGTCCTTGGTGCTCATCGGCCTCGACGTCCCTCCTTACCCGTGTGTGTGACGTCAGCCCTCTTCCGGGCCACCGTTCTCCTTCTCGGCATCCTTGTCGGCCGCCTCGTCCGCCTTCACGCCCGGCTGCGGCTCTGCCACGGCCACGCGCGCGGGACGGATGGTGCGCTCGCCGATCCGGTAGCCCGGCTGCAGGATCGCCACGCAGGTCGTCTCGGTGACGTCCGGTGCGTAGGAGTGCATCAGGGCCTCGTGCACGGTCGGGTCGAAGGGCTCGCCCTCCTTGCCGAACTGCTGAAGGCCCATCTTCGCGGCGACCGTCTCCGTGGATTCGGCCACCGACTTGAAGCCGCCGACGAGCTCGCCGTGCTCGCGGGCACGGCCGATGTCGTCGAGAACGGGAAGCAGCTCGGTCAGGAGGTTCGCGACGGCGATCTCCTTGACCGTGACACGGTCCCGCTCCACACGGCGCCGGTAGTTCTGGTACTCGGCCTGAAGGCGCTGGAGGTCCGCGGTGCGCTCGTTGAGCGCGGTACGCACCTGGTCCAGCTGCGCGGTCAGGGCCACATCCGAAGCGGAAGCGGCTGAGTCCCCGGCCGGGGCCGCCCCCTCGCCCTTCTCGGGCGAGGTGGCGGCCTTCGGCTCGGCGTCGTCAGGGGTGGCGCCGGAGGGGACTTCAGGCTCTTCGCTCTCGCTGAAGCCCGGGGTCTCCTCGGTCACGCGGCACCGTCCTTGCGGTCCTTGTCCTCGTCGACGATCTCGGCGTCGACGACGTCGTCGTCGGCCTTGGCGTCACCCTGCGGGGCGTCACCCTGCGGGGCCTCGGCGCCGGCGGCCTGGGCGTCGGCGTACATGGCCTGGCCCAGCTTCTGCGAGACGGCGGCGACCTTCTCGGTCGCGGTGCGGATCTCGGCCGAGTCGTCGCCCTTGAGCTTCTCCTTCAGCTCGGTGACGGCCTCCTCGACCTCGGTCTTGACCTCGGCGGGAACCTTCTCCTCGTTGTCCTTGAGGAACTTCTCCGTCTGGTAGACGAGCTGCTCGCCCTGGTTGCGGGACTCGGCGGCCTCGCGGCGGGCGTGGTCCTCGTCCGCGTACTTCTCGGCCTCTTCGCGCATCCGGTTGACCTCGTCCTTCGGCAGCGAGGAGCCACCGGTGACGGTCATCTTCTGCTCCTTGCCCGTGCCAAGGTCCTTGGCCGTGACGTGCATGATGCCGTTGGCGTCGATGTCGAAGGCGACCTCGACCTGCGGGACACCGCGCGGGGCCGGCGGCAGACCGGTCAGCTCGAACATCCCGAGCTTCTTGTTGTACGCCGCGATCTCGCGCTCGCCCTGGTAGACCTGGATCTGCACCGACGGCTGGTTGTCCTCGGCCGTCGTGAAGATCTCGGAGCGCTTCGTCGGAATCGTGGTGTTCCGCTCGATGAGCTTGGTCATGATGCCGCCCTTGGTCTCGATACCGAGGGACAGCGGGGTGACGTCGAGGAGCAGGACGTCCTTGACCTCGCCCTTGAGGACACCGGCCTGCAGGGCGGCGCCGATGGCGACGACCTCGTCCGGGTTGACGCCCTTGTTGGCCTCGTTGCCCGCGGTCAGTTCCTTGACCAGCTCGGCGACGGCCGGCATACGGGTCGAGCCACCGACGAGAACGACGTGGTCGATCTCGGAGAGGTTGATGCCCGCGTCCTTGATGACGTTGTGGAACGGCGTCTTGCAGCGCTCCAGAAGGTCGGACGTCAGCTGCTGGAACTGGGCGCGCGTGAGCTTCTCGTCCAGGTGCAGCGGACCCTCGGCGGACGCCGTGATGTACGGCAGGTTGATCGTGGTCTCCGTGGAGGAGGACAGCTCGATCTTCGCCTTCTCGGCGGCCTCGCGCAGGCGCTGGAGCGCCATCTTGTCCTTGCCCAGGTCCACGCCGTGGCCGTTGTTGAACTGCTTGACCAGGTAGTCGACGACGCGCTGGTCCCAGTCGTCACCGCCGAGCTGGTTGTCGCCGTTCGTGGCCTTCACCTCGACGACGCCGTCGCCGATCTCCAGGAGCGAGACGTCGAACGTACCGCCACCGAGGTCGAAGACCAGGATGGTCTGGTCGTCCTTGTCCAGGCCGTAGGCCAGGGCCGCGGACGTCGGCTCGTTGACGATGCGCAGGACGTTCATGCCCGCGATCTCGCCGGCTTCCTTCGTCGCCTGGCGCTCCGAGTCGTTGAAGTAGGCCGGGACGGTGATGACCGCGTCCGTGACCTTCTCGCCGAGGTAGGACTCCGCGTCGCGCTTCAGCTTCTGCAGGATGAACGCCGAGATCTGCTGCGGGTTGAAGTCCTTCCCGTCCAGATCGATCTTCCAGTCGGTGCCCATGTGGCGCTTCACCGAGCGGATGGTCCGGTCCACGTTCGTGACCGCCTGGCGCTTGGCGACCTCGCCGACCAGAACTTCGCCGTTCTTCGCGAAAGCGACGACGGACGGCGTGGTCCTGGCGCCCTCGGCGTTCGCGATGACGGTGGGCTCACCGCCCTCCAGAACGCTGACGACGGAGTTAGTCGTGCCCAGGTCGATGCCGACCGCACGTGCCATTTCGATTCCTCCAGCTACCTACTTGAGTGGAACTGGCTCAAGACTGCAACACCTCCCCCCTCGCCGTCAACAGACCTGAGTCACAGGCACTCAACTTTTATCCTGCCTTTATCGGCATGGCGAAGCTGGGGCGAACCTGACCTGGTGTTTTACGAGTGCCACCCGGGGACCGGCGGTGGAGGTGGGCGGGTCCCGTGCCCGCCCAGCGGCGTCGCTTACGCCGACAGCCCGGCGTACAGGCGCTCCGTGCGCTCGAGCCACACGGCTTCCCCGTACCGCTTCGCGTACACGGCACGGCAGTGCTCGCGCAGCGTCGGGAAGACCTTGGCGGCCACGTCGAGCGCATCGGGCAGATACGCGTCCGGGGTCGTGACCACACCCGTGCCCTCGGACCGTACGGCTCGCGGCACCGCCGACGTCCCGGCCCCCTCGAAGGCCAGCACCGGCAGCCCCGCCGCGAGCGCCTCCGCGTACACGAGCGGCACCGCCCTGCGCGCCTCCCGCCCCGGCAGCACGAGCCCCCGGTACCCCGGCAGCGCCCGCCTGAGCTCGTCCCGCCCCACGGCCCCGCGCAGCCGCACCGACGCGGGCGCCGCCGCCCGGCAGCGCGCCGCCAGCGGCCCGGCCCCGATCACGTCGAGCCGCTGGCCCGCGGGCCAGCGGCGCAGCAGTTCGAGCACGCCCCGCTCCGGCGCGAGCCGCCCGACGCACACCCAGGCGTCGCCCGCCCCGTCGCGCCCCGCCGCGGCCTCGGGTTCCGCCACGGTCGGCACGAAGTCGGGCACCACGTCGAGGCGTTCCCTGGGCAGCCCGGCGCGCGCGCACGCGTCCCGGCTCGCCTCCGAGAGCACCATGAGACCGTCGGCCCGCCGCAGCAGCGGGTCCTGCCGCAGCCCGCCGCGCGCCGCCCACGGGAACTGCAACGCGGCGAGGCGGGAGCCCCGGTGCGGGCCGTGCCGCAGGGTGGCGACCACCGGGCCCGTCCACTCGGTGACCCAGGCGCGGCCGAAGGCGCGGAACAGGTTGTGGACGTGCACGACGTCCGGGCCGAAGGCGCGCAGCGTGGCGAGGGGGCCGCGGCCACGGCCGTTCGCCGGGACGAGGCGCACCTCGTGCCCGGCGCGGGTGAGCGCGGCGACCTGGTTGAGGACGGCCTCGTCCTCGCCGCCCGGAGCGCCGAAACCGTGGACGACCGCGACCCTCATGCTCAGACCCCGGCCGCGGCGGTGGTGACCACGCCGAACGCGCCGCCCGCGTCGACGAGGGCCGCGTCCACGATGTCGAGGAGCCCCAACGCGGGCTCCCAGCCGGTGAGTTCGCGCAGCGGCCCGGGATCCGGATCGCGCGCCTCCCCGCTCCCCTCCTCGTACGGGACGAAGCGGAGCGGGGAGGAGGTGCCGGAGCGTTCGACGACGACGCCCGCGAGGTCGGCGACGGCGGTCTCCTGCGCGGCGCCGACGTCGAAGACACGCCCGGCCGCGACCGGCTCGGCGAGCAGTCGCAGCAGCGCGTCGACGGTGTCGGCGACGTGGGTGAGGCGCAGCCGCCGGGTGCCGTCGCCGTGGACGGTGAGCGGCAGGCCCGCGACGGCCTGTTCGGCGAGGCAGGGCAGGACGGCGCCGGACGCGGCGGACTGGCGCGGGCCTGCGGTGTGCCGGAGGCGTACCAGGATCGTTTCCTCAGCCTGCCCCTGAACCTGATCCCGGTCCCGGCCCCGGTCGTCGTCACCGTCGGCGACGGCGAGCAGCCGGCGGCCGTGCCGCCGGGCGGCCTCGGCGACGGGGCCCGCACCCTCGGGCGCCAGGTGGACCACCACCTCGCAGCGGCCCGCGAGTTCGGCGACGAGCCGGGCGTCGAGGGCCGAGCCGCGCACGAAGCGGAGCCGGGGGCTGGGCCACGCGGCGGCGAGGTTGGCGCGGTCGCCCGTGGACAGGTCGTCGAGAACGACCACGGTGTGTCCCTGGGCGAGCAGCGCATCGGTGAGGTGCGAGCCGACGAAGCCCGCGCCTCCGGTGACCAGATAAGTGGAGGATGCAGTGGTCGACGGTGCGCTCATCCCCATAAGTTATTCCGTTATGTCCAAATATGGGGTGAATAACACGATCCGCTTTGGCGCCCCACATGGCCCCGCACAGGGTTACCTGGGCGACACAGATCACCAACCCGGCGACTACATTGCGTCCGGGTAAGTGGGTAGTCTCAGACGGACAACCTAAGTTACCGCTTAGTAATGACCGTTCCCGAGAAGACTTCCCTCGCAGGCCCGAGGAGCCCCCAATGCAACTCGCCGCGATCATCGTGTCGCTGGTTACGATCGTGGTCGGCGCGGCACTGTTCGTCCGTGCCCTCCTGCAGATCTACCACTTCATGCGGCTCGGTCAGAACGTACCCGCAGGTACTCGCACCGATGAACCCGTGCAGCGCACCGTCACCGTGGCCAAGGAGTTCCTCGGCCACACCCGCATGAACAAGTGGGGCATCGTCGGCGTCGCGCACTGGTTCGTGGCGGTGGGCTTCTTCTCGCTGCTGCTGACGATCGTCAACGCCATCGGCCAGCTGTTCAAGGCCGACTGGCTGCTGCCGATCATCGGCGAATGGGCGCCGTACAACATCTTCGTCGAGTTCATCGGCACGATGACGGTCCTCGGCATCGCCGTACTCATCGTGATCCGCCAGCTCAGCAGGCCGGACAAGCCGGGCCGCAAGTCCCGCTTCGCGGGCTCCAACTTCGGCCAGGCGTACTTCGTCGAGGCCGTCATCCTCATCGTCGGCGTCTGCATCTTCATGCTGCACGCCCTCGAAGGCGCCCAGCACCACGTCGACAGCTACGAGGCGTCGTTCTTCATCTCGTACCCGGTCGTGAACGCGCTCTCGGGCCTGGACGTCTCCACGCTCCAGACCCTCACGTACTTCTTCGCCGGGCTGAAGATCGCGACCTCGTTCATCTGGATGATCACGGTCGCCCTGAAGACCGACATGGGTGTCGCCTGGCACCGCTTCCTGGCCTTCCCGAACATCTGGTTCAAGCGCAACGCGGACGGCGACGTCTCGCTGGGCGCGCTGCTGCCGATGACCTCGGGCGGCAAGGAGATCGACTTCGAGGACCCGGGCGAGGACGACACCTTCGGCGTCTCTCAGGTCGAGCAGTTCTCCTGGAAGGGCCTGCTGGACTTCTCCACCTGCACCGAGTGCGGGCGCTGCCAGTCGCAGTGCCCCGCGTGGAACACCGGCAAGCCGCTCTCCCCGAAGCTGCTCATCATGTCGCTGCGCGACCACGCGCACGCCAAGGCCCCGTACCTGCTCGCCGGTGGCGGCAAGGACATGGAGGGCAACGAGCAGGCGACCGAGGAGCAGCTCAAGGACGTGCCCGCCGCCGCCCTCGCGGAGGCCGAGCGCCCGCTGATCGGCACGCACGAGGAGAACGGCGTCATCGACCCGGACGTCCTGTGGTCCTGCACCACCTGCGGCGCCTGCGTCGAGCAGTGCCCGGTCGACATCGAGCACATCGACCACATCGTCGACATGCGCCGCTACCAGGTGATGATCGAGTCCGCGTTCCCGTCCGAGGCGGGCACGATGCTCAAGAACCTGGAGAAGAAGGGCAACCCCTGGGGCCTGGCGAAGAAGCAGCGCCTGGAGTGGCTCAAGGAGCTCGACTTCGAGGTGCCGGTCGTCGGCAAGGACATCGAGGACCTCACCGAGGTCGAGTACCTCTACTGGGTCGGCTGCGCCGGCGCCCTGGAGGACCGCGCGAAGAAGACCACCAAGGCCTTCGCCGAGCTCCTCAACATCGCGGGCGTGAAGTTCGCGATCATGGGCGGCGACGAGAAGTGCACCGGTGACTCCGCCCGCCGCCTCGGCAACGAGCCGCTGTTCCAGCAGCTCGGCCAGGAGAACGTCATGTCCCTGAACATGGCCTTCGGCGAGGAGTACGACGAGGACGGCAAGGTCACCGAGGAGTCCAGGAAGCCCCGGACGGCCAAGAAGATCGTCGCGACCTGCCCGCACTGCCTCAACACGATCGGCAAGGAGTACCCGCAGATCGGCGGGGATTACGAGGTAATCCACCACACGCAGCTGCTCCAGCACCTGGTCGACGAGGGCAAGCTGACGCCGGTCACGCCGGTCGAGGGCATCATCACGTACCACGACCCGTGCTACCTGGGCCGCCACAACAAGATCTACTCCCCGCCGCGCGAGATCATCGCCAGCGTCCCGGGCGTGCGGAACGAGGAGATGCACCGCCACAAGGAGCGCGGCTTCTGCTGCGGCGCCGGTGGTGCCCGGATGTGGATGGAGGAGCGGATCGGCAAGCGCATCAACAACGAGCGTGTTGATGAGGCGCTGAGCCTGAACCCGGACATCGTCTCCACCGCCTGCCCGTTCTGCCTCGTCATGCTGACCGACTCGGTCAACGGCAAGAAGAACGACGGCAAGGCCAAGGAATCGATCACGGTCGTCGACGTCGCGCAGCTGCTGCTCGACTCCGTCAAGACGCCGGTCGACCCGGCCGGTGAGGCGGAGACCGAGGACGCCCCGGAGCCGGAGCCGGTCAAGTAACCCGTCCCACACGACACTTGAGGGCACCCCGTCACAACGGGGTGCCCTCTTTTGTTGTTCTGCCCCGTACAACCCTTGCGGCCGATCCCGTGTCAAACGGTGCGCCGGACAAGGAACGGGCCCTTTCCGGCGTCCCCCCGCGCTGCCCGGTCTTCCTGCAGCCAAGGAGCCGCACGTGCGCAAGAACCGTCCGGCCGCCCTCGCGGCGGCCTCGTTCCTTCTTCTCGCCGGTACGTACATCGCCGCCGCCCCGTCCGCGTACGCGGGCACTCCCGGTGGCACCCGCGCGAACGACCGCAACACCGACTTCAACGGCGACGGCTACGACGACGTGCTCGTCGGCGCCCCCGGGGCCACCGTCGGCGGGCACGCCGGGGCCGGAATCGTCACCGTCCAGTACGGCGCCAAGAGCGGGATGGGGACGTCCCGCGCCGCCGTGTTCAGCCAGAACACCGCCGGGGTGCCCGGCGCCGCGGAGAAGGGCGACGCGTTCGGGCAGGCCGTCGCCACCGGCGACCTCGACGGCGACGGCTACGACGACGCGATCGTCGGTGTGCCCGGCGAGGACATCGGCACAGTCACCGACTCGGGCGGCGGCGTCGTCCTGTGGGGCAGCGCCAAGGGCCTCGTCGGCAGCGCCAGCACAGTGGTCAAGGCCGACGAACCCGCAGCGGGCCGGGGGCTCGGCTCTTCGCTCGCCGCCGCCCGCTTCACCGACGGCGGCGACGGCGACCTGCTCGCCGTTCTCGACTCGGTCGGCCTCACGGTCTTCCGCTACGAGGCCGCACCCGCCGCCAGATCCACCGCGGGCGCGGGCGGCGCGGGTGGCGTCGGAAAGAACCTGGTCCGCGACTCCCGGACGAACTTCGCGCCCAAGGCCCCGAAGGCCAAGGCCCCCAAGGGCAAGGCGCCGAGCGCCACCGCACGCGCCGCCACCCTGGCCGCGCCGACCGGCATCCAGCCCAAGTCCCTGACCACCGGCGACTACGACGCCAACGGCTTCGCCGACCTCGTCGTGTCCGGCCTCTCCGTCGGCGACGAGTCCGGCGACGGCTGGTCGTACGTCATCCCCGGCACGGCCTCCGACGCCGAACCGCTGCCCAACCTCACGCTGCGCGGCGGCCCCGTCGCCGCCTCCGGAGACGTCAACGGCGACGGCAAGGACGACCTCGTCACCGGCGAGCCGAACAGCCCCGACGACGACGGCCCGTGGACGACCGGCGGCATGGTCGGCGTCCACTACGGCTCCGCCTCGGGCCTCACCGGGGAACCGCAGTGGTGGAACCAGGACACCGACGCCGTGCCCGGCACCGCCGAGAAGGGCGACGCCTGGGGCGCCGACCTGTCCGTCGGCGACACGAACGGCGACGGCTTCGCCGACGTCGCGATCGGCGCGCCCGGCGAGGACATCGGGACGGTCACCGACGCAGGCGCGGTGTGGGTGATGCGGGGCTCAGCCCTCGGCCTGCGGACCAGCGACGTACGGGACTTCAACCAGAACTCGGCGGACGTCCCCGGCGCGGCCGAGAAGGGCGACAAGTTCGGCGGCCAGGTCTCCTTCACCGACCCCAACGACGACGGCCGGTTCGGCCTCCTCGCGGCGGCGCCCGGCGAGAACACCAACGACGGCGTGGTGTGGGTGTTCTCCGCGGGATCCGGCGGGGTCACGGCGGCCGGTTCGTGGACGTACGGGGCCGGGGCACTGTCCGCTCCGTCCTTGGACGCACGTTTCGGGTCGGCGATCGACGACTGAGCGACGACGGGGGCCGGTCGCCCGCGTACAACCATTCACCGGCCCCCAGCCGTCACACCAGCGGACGACGGATGACAACTGCCTCACCCAACGCTGGAGTTGACGTGCGCCTCAAGAAAATCGCCCTGACCGCGGGCGGCCTCACCCTCCCCCTCGCGGGGACCGCGTCCGCCGCGACGACCCTCAAGGACGACTTCAACGGCGACGGGTACCGCGACCTCGCCATCGGTACGCCGAAGGCCAACGCCGTGACGGTGACGTTCGGTTCGGCGTCCGGCGTGGGCCCCGGCAAGGCCGTGACCATCACGCAGGAGACCTCCGGCGTACCCGGAACCACCGAGAAGGAGGACGAGTTCGGGGAGAACGTCACCAGCGGTGACGTCAACGGCGACGGATACGCCGACCTGATCGTCGGCGCCCCCGGCGAGCAGGTCACCGACTGGGCGAGCGGCTCCTTGAACGTCGTGTGGGGCGGCGCGAACGGCTTCACCAAGGGCGCCACCGTCTACCACGCGCCCTCCGCCGACGACCGGCGCTTCGGCGAGAGCGCCGTCTTCGTCGACCTCGACGGCGACGACCACGCGCAGCTCGCCGCCGTCAGCGCCAAGAAGTTCTGGTGGTACTCCGACTCCAACAAGCCCGAGGACGCCTACGCGCCGGAGGTCGAGTTCGTACCGGCCGACGTCACCCTGGAGGGCCTCACCGCCGACCAGTTCCACGGCACGGGCGTCGGCAGGACGTACACGTACGTCCTCTACGGCAAGCACGCCGACGGCAGCCCCTACACGGGATGGGTCAACGGCGGGCCCGGCGACATCGGCTACTCCTCCGGCCGGATCGACGGACAGTACGCCGGCTCCACCACCGAGGCCGCCGCCACCGGCGACGTGAACGGCGACGGCTACCCGGACCTCGTCACCGGCCAGGCCGACGAGAACTCGGTCTGGGTGTTCTACGGCGGCTCCACCATCTTCACCGACGAGATGGAGGGCATGGACAAGGTCACCCAGGACAGCGACGGAATACCGGGAGCGAGCGAGGCCGGGGACCGGTTCGGCGCGTCCGTGGCCGTCGGCGACGTGGACGGCGACGGCTACGACGAGGTCGCGGTCGGCGCACCCGGCGAGACCGTCGACGGCGTCGCGGGCACCGGCTCGGCCGTCGTCCTCAAGGGCGGCAAGGGCTACATCACCGCGGGCCGCTCCTACCACCAGGACACCGCCGGGGTGCCGGGCGTCGCGGAGCCGGGCGACCGCTTCGGGTCGACCGTACGGCTGAAGGACATCAACGGGGGCGGCCGCGCGGACCTGTCCGTCGCCGCGTCCGGCGAGGACATCGGCCCGGCCGCCGACGCGGGCGCCGTCACGGTGCTGCGGGGCTCGTCGCCCTACCTGACGACGACGGGCGTGACCTCGTTCAACGGCGCGGACTTCGGCCTGCCGGGTGCGGGCATCTCGTTCGGTACGTCCCTGCGCTGACGGCCCCGTCCCCCGTCCTGCCATCATGTGTGGACGTTGTGAACTCATGGGACGGGCGGGGGCGTTGTTGATGCCGGATCACATAAGAAGAAGCGGCGGAGTGCTGTGCGCCGTACTGCTCGCCGCGGCGCTCACGGCGTGCGGCGGCCACGACGACGCTGCCGGCCGCCGCCCCGCGACCGTGGCGGGCAAGCAGCAGCGGAGCGCGCCGCTGCCGATCCCGCGCGGCAAGGGAAGCAAGCTCCCCACCGACTTCAACGGCGACGGTGCCCCCGACCTCGTCATCGACGACCTCGCGCACGACGGGCTCGGCGACGACCCCGGCATCGGCGTCGTCTACGGCCGCAAGGGCCACGGACTCGTCGCCGCGACCCGGCAGTTGCTGACCCCGGCGAAGTACGCGGCGCGGACCAAGGGGCAGGCCCCGGCGACGTTCGCCTCGGAGGCGAGCTGCGACCTCGACCGGGACGGCTACGCCGACCTCGTGGTCTCCACCGACCCTCCCTACGACGGCCAGGGCATGCCGCCGGTCCCGCTCCAGATCCTCTTCGGCTCGCCCACCGGGATCACCGGCAAGGGCGTCACGCTGAAGATCCCGGCGCGGGCCCGGTTCGGCAACGAGTGGCCCGACCAGCCGGTGTGCGGGGACTTCGACGGCGACGGCAGGAACGACCTGGTGGTGCACGGGAGCGGGGGCCGGCTCTCGGTCCTCGGCGGCCCGTTCACCCGCGCCGGCGCGCCGCGCGGCGATGCCGGCATCGCACAGGTGGGCGGAAACGTTCCTACGGGCTCGGCGGCAGACGTGAACGGCGACGGCACCGACGACGTCCTGATCCGCGCCCACGCGGGCACGGCACGCTCCACGGTGGCCCTGGGCGGGCCGAACGGCTTCACGAAGGGCGCCGCGCACCCCTCCGGCACGGCTGCCGCGGCCGGGCGCTTCGGGGTGGCGGTGCTCGGCAAGGACGGACTGCGCCTGGGCGGGCGCACGCTCGACGTCACCGGGGACCGGCTGCTGCCGGCCGGCCGCGACGTGCTCGTCTCCGACGCCGACACCACGTACCTGGTCCATGCGGGCAGGTCCCACCGCCTCCCGGCGAAGGGCCACGCGATCGCCGCGGCGGACTACGACGGCGACGGCCGCATCGACGCCGCCCTCCAGTCGACCACCCCCGACCGCCTGACGATCGTCCCCGGCGCCACGACGCCGTCCCGGCAACTGTCCTTCCCGACCCGCGACTTCTCGAACTGACTCGAGAAAACCCGACCCCTTCCCCGTACAACCCTCCTGCCCCACCAACGGTCTCCTGTAAGCCGAACGCCGAGTCATGCCCGGGGCAATTCCCGGCCAACACCCGGCGAACGGCATCCCGTTGACGGGACACCCGCCAGGCGTCCCCTTCCCGCAGGAGCCAACCGCATGGCCAAGCACAGACGCACGCCCGCCCCGTCCCCGACCCGTCTCCGCCTCGCCATGGCCACCGCCACGGCGGCCGCGCTGACCGGCGGAGTCTTCGTCGCCACGGCGGGGACCGCGACCGCGGCCACCACCGGCGTCGCCGCCTCCGACGCCGACTTCAACGGGGACGGGCTGGCCGACG
This sequence comes from Streptomyces sp. NPDC051684, assembly GCF_044453445.1. Taxonomy (NCBI): domain Bacteria; kingdom Bacillati; phylum Actinomycetota; class Actinomycetes; order Kitasatosporales; family Streptomycetaceae; genus Streptomyces; species Streptomyces sp. NPDC051684. The sequence goes on from NZ_JBITCS010000059.1 coordinate 15,644, forward strand.
TCGCCACGTCCGCGCCGCTCGCGTATGTGGCAGGGCACGCCGGAGCCGGGCAGGTCAGCGTCCTGTACGGCGGCGGCAAGCACGTCACCATCAGCCAGAACTCCACCGGCGTGCCCGGCTCGGCCGAGACCAACGACGGCTTCGGCTCCGCCACCGCCTACGGCGACTTCAACGGCGACGGCTATGACGACCTGGTCGTCGGCACTCCCGGCGAGGACGTCGGCACCGACAAGGACGGCGGCACCGCGGCCATCCTGTGGGGCTCCGCGAACGGCCTGAACGGCGGCAAGAGCGGCAAGACGCTCACCGACCCGCGCGCCTCGAAGCACGACGCCTTCGGCGCCCGCCTGGCCGCCGGCGACTTCGGCGACGTCGGCACGGACCAGATCGCCGTCGGCACGCCCAACTCGGCCACCATCGACATCGGCTCGGTGAGTGTCGACGAAACCTGGCGCACCGCGACGGCTCCCGTGCAGAGCGGCACCGACGGCGTCGGCATCCACAACCTGCACTCCGGCGACGTCAACGGCGACGGCATCGACGACCTGCTCGTGAACGGCTACGAGGCCGACTCCGACATGGGCTGGAACGCCAACTACTACCTGCCCGGCTCCAACACCGGCATCCGGACGTCCGGTGCCGTGAAGCTGCCCGCCGGTGTGATCACCGACGTCGGCGACGTCGACGGCGACGGCTTCGGCGACGTCGTCATCGGCCTGGAGTGGGACACCGACTCCGGCGTCCCCGGCGCCCAGCTGGGTGGTGCCGTCAAGATCGCCCACGGCTCGGCGACCGGCCCGGTCGCCTCCGCCGTCCAGACCATCGACCAGGACACCTCCGGCGTCCCCGGCGGCGGTGAGACCGGCGACGACTTCGGCGGCGAGCTCGACCTCGGCGACGTCAACGGCGACGGCCACCTCGACCTCGTCGTCGGCTCCGCCGGCGAGAACCTCGACGGAGTGTCGGACGCGGGCGCCATCACCGTGCTCTACGGCGCGGCCGACGGCTCCGGCATCACCGGCGCGGGCGCCAAGCTCTACAGCCAGAACACCCCTGGCGTCCCCAACTCCGATGAGAAGAACGACAACTTCGGCTCCGACGTCCACATCGACGACCTCAACGACGACGGCCGCGGCGACGTGATCGTCGGCGCCGTGGGCGAGAACGGCGGCAACGGCGCGGTCTACGCCCTGACCTCCAAGGCCGACGACACCCTGTCCGCCTCGGCCGGCACCTACGTCTCGACGCTCGGCATCTCCAGCTCCGGCACCCCGCTGCTCGGCGTCAACTTCGCCGACTGACCTGCCCGTCCCTTAAGGGCCCCCGTAAGGGATGTCACAGGTCAGCCGCAATGCCGGGCCCGAACCCCGGGTCCGGCATCGCGTTCACGGAAAACAGGTACGTTCGAGTACGTGGCTGGATTCAGGAACGGACGCGGCCGGGACAACCGCGAAGCGCCGCAGGGGCACCCTCCGTACGGGCCCCCTCAGCAGCAGCACGGGTACGGGCAGCAGCAACAACAGCAGCACCGGCAGCAGTGGCCGCAGGCGAACGGCGGGCACGGCGAGCCCGAGTACTTCGGCGACCCGAACGCGCCGCGGGCCCACGACCCGTACGCCGCGAACAACCCCGGTCACACCCAGGCCTTCTCGGTGAACCCCGGCGACGACCCGTACGCGTACGGCCAGGGCTCCACCTACCAGGCGGGCGCACCGGGCCCCTCCGGCCCGATCGGCCCCCGCCTGCACTGGAAGCCGTTGCTGTCCGGAGTGATCCTGCGCCCCTCGGCGACGTACCTCCAGATGCGCGACTACGCGATGTGGGGCCCGGCCCTGATCGTCACGTTCCTCTACGGACTCCTGGCGATCTTCGGCTTCGACGGCGCCCGCGAGGACGTCATCGACGCCACGATGTCCTCGGCGATCCCCTACGTCCTGACGACCGGCATCGCGATCACGATCAGCTTCTTCGTGCTCGGCGTGGTCACCCACACCCTGGCCCGCCAGCTCGGCGGCGACGGCGCCTGGCAGCCCACGGTCGGCCTGTCCATGCTGATCGCCTCGCTCACCGACACCCCGCGCCTGGTCTTCGGCATGTTCCTCGGCGGCGACGCGATGTTCGTGCAGCTCATCGGCTGGGCGACCTGGGTCGCGGCGGGCGCGCTGCTGACCACGATGGTCTCCAAGTCCCACGACCTGCCCTGGCCGAAGGCGCTCGCGGCGTCGGCGATCCAGCTGATCGCACTGCTCTCGATCATCAAGCTGGGCACGTTCTAGACCGTCCCGGCACACGCCTTCCGGCACACGAAATGAGGGGCCCCGCGGGGCCCCTCATTTCGTACGGCCGACGCGCGCTCAGGCGTCGAGAACCTGGCCCTCGCGCTTCACGACGGGCGGTTCAACACTCCACGGGAAGTTGATCCACTCATCGGTGCGCTTCCACACGTACTCGCACTTCACGAGCGAGTGGGACTTCTCATAGACGACGGCCGAGCGGACCTCCGCCACGGTGTCGAGGCAGAAGTCGTGCACGAGCTTCAGCGTCTTACCGGTGTCCGCGACGTCGTCGGTGATCAGGACCTTCTTGTCGCTGAAGTCGATCGCGTTCGGCACGGGCGCGAGCATGACCGGCATCTCCAGCGTGGTGCCGACGCCGGTGTAGAACTCCACGTTCACCAGGTGGATGTTCTTCACGTCCAGCGCGTACCCGAGCCCGCCGGCGACGAAGACGCCGCCGCGCGCGATGCTGAGGATGATGTCGGGCCGGTACCCGTCATCGGCGATGGTCTGCGCGAGCTCGCGCATGGCGACCCCGAACTTCTCGTACGTAAGGTTCTCGCGCACGGGGCTGACGTCGCTCATATCGCTGCTGCTCACACCTGGGTCCGATGGAAATTGAGGTAGGAACGGGAGGCGGTCGGGCCGCGCTGTCCCTGGTACCGCGAACCGTAGCGCTCGCTGCCGTACGGGAACTCGGCGGGTGACGACAGCCGGAACATGCACAGCTGGCCGATCTTCATGCCGGGCCACAGCTTGATGGGGAGCGTCGCGAGGTTCGACAGCTCCAGCGTCACGTGGCCGCTGAAGCCGGGGTCGATGAAGCCCGCCGTGGAGTGGGTCACCAGGCCGAGGCGGCCGAGCGAGCTCTTTCCCTCAAGCCGCGAGGCGAGGTCCTCGGGCAGCGAGATGACCTCGTACGTCGAGGCGAGCACGAACTCACCGGGGTGCAGGATGAAGGGCTCGTCGCCCTCCGGCACCACCATCCGCGTCAGCTCCGACTGCTCGACGCTCGGGTCGATGTGCGGGTACTTGTGGTTCTCGAACACCCGGAAGTACCGGTCGAGACGCACATCAATGCTCGACGGCTGAACCATCGACTCGTCGTAGGGATCGATGCGCACCCGTCCGGCGTCGATCTCGGCCCGGATGTCCTTGTCTGAGAGAAGCACGTAGCGAGGATACGCAGTGGGCGCGGGCCCGCCACAATCGGCGGGGCCCGCGCCCACTGTCACTGGTGCCGCTTACCGCTCGTCCGGTCCCACAGGAACGGCGTGCCGAAGTCGCGCGCACCGCGGACACCGAATCAGCCGACTGGGACCGAGGCGGTCCGCCTGCTGCATCGGGAACGAAGCGGTGCTGAACACGTGCCCTTCGGCACATCGGACGACGGTGCGATCCATCGAGTCCATCAAGTCCCGGAGTCCCTTCCCCACGGAGCCATTGGGCCAGTTTCCTGACCGACGACGAAAAGCAACATTACGGGATGAAAGGGACGCCAATCCAGGCGGCACCCCGAGGTGAATCGTCCTCGGCCGGGCTCCCCACCGTACGCTTCAACTCCCTTCACCCGCAGTCACTTCCACCCCCCACAACGCAGCCGGGCCCCGGGGCTTCAGCGCCCGGGGCCCGGCATGGGGTACAGTGTCGCCAGTACGGATCGCTTCAACGGCCGTACCGCGCGGGTGTAGTTTAATGGTAGAACATAAGCTTCCCAAGCTTAGAGCGCGAGTTCGATTCTCGTCACCCGCTCCACCGCTAAGGCCCAGGTCAGAGACCCGGGCCTTTTTGCTGTGCGGATTCGCTCAGTCGTCGCGTGCCAGATCCGTGCCAGAAGCTTGATCATCCGGCTTCCGTGCCACAGCCGCGCGAGCCCTCCGAACACTCCGATCGAGCATCCCCGCGACCTCCTGTTGCCGCTCCCCTTCCGAGTGCTGATAGATCATCGCGGCCTTCTCCGAGGACTGCCCGGCCCGCACCATCGTGTCCTTCAGCGTCGCGCCGGATCGGGTCGACAGCGTGTGCCCGGTGTGACGCAGGTCGTAGAAGCGGAAGTTCTCCGGCAGACCGACGGCAGTCCGGGCCTTGCGCCACTGCCGGCCGAAAGTGCTGCGCCGGAACGCGGCCCCACGCTCACCGACGAAGACGAGACCCTCGGGCCCTTCTGCGGCGTACGACTCAAGGTGCCACCGCAACTCACGTTCCAGGAACGCGGGCAGGTAGATCGTGCGCATGCCAGCGTCCGACTTGGTCTCGCCGGGCGCGCGGCGGCCGTTGACCCGCTCGGGTTCGGCGACACGCACCGTAATCTTCAGCGCGTCGAGATCAACGTCACGGCGGCGAAGCCCTGCCAGCTCCTCGGGCCGGGTCGGACCGTAGGCCCCGAGGTAGACCATCAGGCGCCAGCGCATGCCGACCGCTTCGGCCAGGGCGTCGACCTGGGCGACGGTGGCCGTGGGACGCTCCGCCGCCTTCTCCGCACCGGCCCCCTTGATCCGGCACGGGTTACGCCTGATCAGCTCGTCGTCGACCGCCGTCTCCATAATTCCCTTCAGCAGCCGGTAGGCCTTGGCCGTGACGACCTTGGACCCGGTGGCGAGCTGGTCCGTACGCCAGGACCGGACGCGCGGCGCGGTGATCTCGTCGAGGTCGTCCTCACCGAAGGTCGGCAAGAGGTGCTTGTCGAGCAGCCGCCGGTACAGGTCCACGGTAAGCACGCTGAGTTCCCGTTCCTTCAACCACGTGTCGGCGTAGGCCTGGAAGCTGACCCCACCCGCATCGGGATCGGTCCAGTCGCCCCGCCGAATCTCGGTCTGCTTCTCGGCAAGCCAGTCGTCAGCATCGTTCGAGGTATCGAAGGTGTACGGCGCCGGACGCATCACGCCGTCAGGCCCCGGATAGCGCGCCTGGTAACGCCCCGAGGGGAGTTTCCGGATCGCTCCGAACCGCCGCCGCCTGCCCCTGTCGTTCGCCATCAGGCAGCCCTCCCGTACCGGGCGCGGGAACGCTTACGCGGTTCGACCGTGTGGGCGGCGATGAACTCGCGTACGGCGCTCTCGGGGATGCGGACGTGTCGGCCCACCTTCACGTACGCGATGCGGCGCTCCTCGATCAGGCGCCGGGGGAAGCGGACCGTGGTGCCGAGGATCTCGGCGACCTGGTCGACGCTGAGGTAGCGGTCGTTCATGGTCTACTCCCCTTCTTCCTGGGCCGAGTTGGCGCATTCCTCGCGGGACAGTTGGCGGTTCTGCTCGATGTCGCGGCGGACGTTGGCCGCGATCCAGGACTCACCGGGGGTGTGACCGTGACCGGCGTACGACCAGTGGGCGAGCGTGAGCGTGGTCCCCTCGTCGATCTCGTCGGGGTCGGGCAGGCCGAGCGCGGCGCGGTGCTGGGCGGCCCGGTAGTCGGCGCGGACCTGGCGCAGCGCGCCGAGGGTGGTCGAGTAGCGGCGGGACTTGGTGGAGAAGTGGCCGCGGAAGCCGAGCATGTGGGCCCAGCGGGCAAGGTTGCGTTCGGGATAGAGCGGCTGAAGGACGCAGCATGCTTCCATCAGTCGCCGGGCGTGATCGGAGACCTCCAGCCGGGCGAGGTCTTCACCCATACCGGTGCCTTGGCAACCAGCACAGTTGCTGAGTGAGGACCCGCCGCGGTCATAGACCAACGAGCGACCACTACCTCGGCACTTGCGGCAGTGAACAGGAGCGTCAGCAGCACCGGAGATCTCGGCGGCCTTGGTGGCGTACTTGGCGACGTACGACGCCACCGCTGCCTCTGTGATCTCGGAGCCGTCGCCAAACGCCTTGATGGTCTGCACGTCGAGGCGGTCGCCCCAACACAGGACGCGGGCCGGGTGGTCGCCGGAGGCGTCCAGGTCGACGCGGACGCGAGCAGCTGCCGCACGGATCGCGTCGGTGAGGAGGTCGACGGTTGCCCAGTGCGGTGGCGGGGAGTCCGGGCCTTCGGGGCCGTCGAAGCGGATGACGGCGTGGAAGTGGATGGCGCCGCGCTTCTGGTACTCGGCGACCTTCCCGAAGGACACCTTGGACTGCTCACGGGCAGCTTTCTGGGTAAGTCCGGCGCGGGCGGCGATCTCGCGGCGGAGGTAGATCGTGAAGTAGCGCCACAGCTCGGAGGCGTGGTTGTTCCACAGCACCGCGCCCGCGTAGTCGTAGGTGGCCGGGTCGAGCGGGGTGCCCAACTCGGGCGCGTCTTCGGGGTGTCGGGTGCCGCAGCGGCAGGGCCGGGTGCCGGGCCGGTTGTGGACCGGTCCGAAGGACGGAGCGGTGAGGGTGGCGAAGACGCGGGGGTGTTCGCGGACGGTGGGCGGGGTGCCCTTGGCCGGGTCGCCGACGAGCCCGGCGCGGATCAGGTGGTAGGTGTCGCCCGCGTAGGTCCAGGCGCACGAGGGGCAGCGGGAGGCGCGGCGGTTGCCGCAGGCGATCCGGAGCTTGCCGCCGGGCTCGGTGTCGGTCGAGTACGAGTAGAGGGCCTGTCCGGTGGCGCGGTCGCGGGTGACGGTCGAGCCCTGGAGGTGGATGGGGTCGGAGCAGCCGCCGGTGCGGCGGATCTGGTCTTGGATGCGGTCGAAGCCGGGGGACCCGGCCACCCTCAGCACATCGGCGAGGGTGGCCGGGTCCAGGCCCGCCTGAGTGGCGGTGTCGGTCACGCGCTCACCTCGGCAGAGGTGGCCATGGTGTCGAGGATCTGCGCAGCCTCATTGAGGCGGGCGGCCAGGTCCCGCAGCGCCTTGGACGTGTCGGGCGAGGCGAGCAGGGTGACTTCCACGTCCCGGCCGCCGACGCGGACGACGACGAAGCCATCGAAGGTGACGAGCCGCGAGACGCTGTCCGGCTCCACGTGGGCGGAAACGGTCAGGGACTTCATGCCGTCACCCCCACGCGGGCGAGGGTGCGGACGGGCGTGACGCCGGAGCCCTTGCAGGTGCGGCAGGTGACCGTGATGACGTGCAGGTTTCCGGCGTGGTCGCGGCCGAGGCCGGAGGATACGGCGACGGTCGGGAAGCCGTCGCAGTCTCGGCAGACGCGGGAGCGGGCAGGGGTGGGCTGGGCCATGATGAGACTTCCCTTTCGGGTCCGTTGGATCTGGAGGGGTGGAGCCGTCCGGGGCGGCGGAGACTTGGCGGTTGAGGCCGCCCCGGAGGGCGTTACCTGCGCTCTTGGTTGATGAGCGAGCGGACGACGAGTGCGATGATCGCGAGCGATCCGGCGGTGATCGCGACCGCGAGGAGCATCGAGACGAGCACGGTGCCGACCACGAGGACCGCAGCCGTGCCGCCGCCGACGAGGATCGCCAGCGAGCCGGGCGTGAGCTGGACCGTGGGCCGCGTGTAGGCGACCGGGGCGGGCGCCGGGGCTTGGTGGTGCTCGACGACGGCCCCGCTGAGCGGGATGGTCTGGCCGGTCGGCTGGTCGTTGACCGGGATCTTCGGCGTGAACACGAGCGGACTCCTTTCTGATCTGGGCTAGTTGACGAGGGCACCGACGGCGGGGCCGAGGAAGCTGTGCGCGAGGAGGTAGCCGCCGATCAGGAGCAGCACCACGAGCCAGATCGGCGGCCGGGTGAGCTTGATGCCGAGGTAGCCGACGACGATCACGGCGAGCCAGAGCGGGACGTCCACGAGGTCTCCTAGGCCGAGCAGCGGTGGGTGCGGGCGGCGAGTTCGGCGGCGGAGCGGTTGTTGTACTCCGTGGAGAAGTCGCAGCGGGGCGCGGTGCAGGCGGCCGTGTGGCGGTCGCGGCCGCGTCCGTCGTAGAAGGTGGCGACCTTGACCGGGCCGAACTGGCGGACGTTGCGGAAGCGCCGATAGGCGGTCATGGGTGGTTCTCCCTTCGGGTCAGGTGAGCTGGAGCTGTGCGGCGATCGAGTCGACGACCGGTGCGGGCAGACCGAGTTGGGCTCGCAGGTTGGCGGCCGGGAGCGGAGTGCCCGTGGCCTGGTGGTGCTTGTCGGCGAGCTTTCGGGCGTGGTCCAGAAGTGCCGGCGGAACGCTCACCGGGTCCGGCTTTGGCTCCGGGGCCGGGTCGGCGGCCGGGAGTTCAGCGGGCTCGGTGGGCTCCGGGCGCTCGTCGAGTTCGGGCGTGGGAGCAGGCCGGTGCAGGTCGACGGCGGTCGATTCTTCGGTCGGCTCCACCGAGGCCGGGGCCGTGTCGGTCGGTGTGTGGACGAGAAGCGTGCCGCCGAGGAAGGCGAGTGCGGGCCATCCGGCGACGACGATGCGCAGCCAGGCCGGAACGTGGCCGAGGTCGAGGAGACCGGCGGTCGCGATGTTGGCGCCGAGCGAGGCGAACAGTGCGATCACGAACCAGGCCCACGCGGCGCGGTCACGTCGCGCGGTCCGCAGTCGGCGCCAAGCCGCGACCAAGAGCAGGTCGACGCTGATCGGGTAGGCCCAGGCTTTCCAGCCGGACTGTCCGGCGGCCTCGGCCAGGTCGTGCAGGTGAGAGAAGGACAGGGCTCCGGCGATCACGGCTTGGATGAGCACGGCGTCCAGGCGGATCGAGCGGTTCACCGTCATCACCTCCTAGCGGGGGTCGGGCCCGGACAGGGCGGTCAGCGGTTGCCGCTGGGGTAGCCGTGGCCGGGCGGCGGGTACAGCGCGGGCTCGTAGGCGCCGAACAGGGCGACGGCCAGGCCGTACGCGGTGACCGCGACGAACTCGGGGTCGGCGTCCGGGCGGTTGGCGTAGTCGCTCAGATCGGAGATGAGGGCGGACGTGATGGAGAGGTCGGCGCAGGTCGAGCACATGAGCGTGGTTCTCCTCTCGGATCAGGCATGGCGGGGTAGGGACCTGGCGCGAGACGGTCACGCCAACCGGAGTGGGAGGGAGCGTCAGCCGATCGCGGGGGCCGTGGTCGGCATCGGCGGAATCTTGGACGCGGGAACCGGCGCGGGTGCCGGGCGGAACGGCTCCAGGGCCGGAAGGTCCGGGGCCAGGTGGGCGAACTCGCGGCAGACGGCGACGGTTTCGTCCACGGTGGTCAGCGGGGTGCGGATGCGACCCCAGCCGCCGGAGGCATCAGCGGCAACGGCCTGGCCGGGCCGATCGGCGGGGATCGTGCAGGCCACGGGCACCGACTCCGGGGCCACGTCGTTCAGCCCCATCTCGGCCGTCTGCTTGTCGTTGACCCGGTGCACCACACGGCCGGTGAGCTGAGCGCGGAGCATGGTCGCGCCCTTACCCAGCTCGGACCCGAAGCGCTGCCCGCAGATCTCCAGGTAGAGACCGACCGCGCGGGACAGTTGGGCCAGCCGGATCAGGCCGGTGACGATCCGCTCGCGGCGCTCCTCATCCTTCTTCGAGGAGATCAGGAACAGCTCGGCGATCTCGTCGACCAGGACCACGATCGGCGCCGGGCGCAGGTCCTCGGGCAGCTCCCACAGGTCCGAGACGCCGTGCTTGGCCAGCAGATCGAAGCGATCCTCCATCTCCGCCACGAGTACGTCGATCAGCGAGGCCGCGTCGTCGGGGTTGGTCGCCAGCGCAGACAGCCGCGGGGCGTAGCGGTTCTGCTCGACCCCGCGCTTGCAGTCGATCCCCACCAGCGCGACCGGGAGTTGAGCGAGCCCCTTGATCAGGTTGCGCTGATACATGGACTTGCCGGACTGGTTCGCCCCGAGGGTGAGCGCCTGCGGGATCTCGCGGTAGTTGCGCTCGTACACGCTCCCGTCGTCCCGGATCGCGACCGGCACCACCAGGCCGTGCGGCGCGGCCTTCTTCGGCATCTGCACCCGCTTGAGCAGGTCGAAGCCGGTCATCCGCAGTTCCACATAGCCCGGCTTGGTCGCGCGGACGTGGACCGCGTGGACGCCCCAGGCGTGCCGCAGCCGCTCGGAGGCCGCCGCGATATCGGCGGGCTCCAGACCAGCAGGCAGACGGAGCGTGACCCGCAGGCCGGTCGAGGTGCCCCGCACTCGGCGGATCTTCGGCGCTACCGGCTGCACCTCGCTGCGGGCGATCCGGCGGGACATGAACGCCCGCAGGCCGGACGGCTGAACCGTCAGCCCGCACACGTCCATCGTGTTCTTGTACGAGAACGAGAACCGGCCCCAGGCCATCGGCAGACCGACCATCCCCCAGTACACGCGCGGCGCACGGACCTTGGCGTAGCCGACGCCACCCGCACCCGCGAGAGCGCCCGTCGCCTCCAGCCACATGGTCAGGTCGGCCATGATCAGGCCCCCGTGGTGAGCGCGACCGCGCGGAACGCGATGCCGTGCCGCTTCTCGCCGTTGAAGGTGTTCTCCCAGTCGCGGGCCTTGAGGCCGAGCACGTTCACCGGCATGCCGGGCGCCAGGCCCTCGGGAAGACCGGTCTCCGGGATGGTCACCTGGTACAGGTTCCCGTCACCCTCGTCCGAGATCAGCAGGCCCACCGTCGACAGCGGGGCGTTCGTCTCACGGTCCATGGCCCGCTCACCCGTGGCCTTGTTCGCCAGCTTCGGCGTCGGCGCGGTCGCCACGAACACGGCGGCGGTCGAAACGTCGATCTTGAAGGACGGCATTGCGTCTCCTCTAGTAGAGCTTCGCTCCTGCACTCATGTACAGGAGTTATGAGTACGAGAGTGCCTAACTCATGTACATGAGTCAAGCGGTAGAGGCCGAGCGCGTGTCGAGTTGGCCGAAAAGCAGGCCCGCCGGTCAGTCCCTCGCGGCGAACCGATAGTCGAGAACGAACTGGTCAGCGGCCATGATCGTGTCGCAGACCTCGACCACACGACCGCTGTCCGAAAATGCGCTGCGGACCAGGTGGATCACCGGAGCACCGGGGCTCAATGCCAGGGCCGTGCCCTCAGCCTTCGTCGCCAGGCGGGCGCTGACAGTCTCCGTGAACTCCGCGAGCTGGTGGCCGTGCTCCTCTAGGCGCGCATAGATTCCGCCGCCTCCGGGGTTCTCGGCGAACATCTCGGGGATGTCCTTCACGACGTCCCACGGCAGGTACGACGTCGCTTCCTCGGTGGGGGTGCCGTCGCGGAAGTACCGACGCTTGCGAGCGAGGACCTTCGAACCGGCCGGCACTCCGAGCCGCTCAGCGATTTCCTCCGGCGCATCGACCGGGCCGACGAGCAACACGTTCACCGAGGGGACCCCCCCGGACTGCTCAGCCTCGGCGAGGTACGCCGCCTTCCCGGCCTTGCGGTGCGCCCGGCGGAAACGGTCGGAAGACTTGCGCTGAACCGGCGGACGCGAACGCACGTAAGAGCCTCGGCCGTGATGCGTCTCGACCAGCTGGGCCGCGCGAAGCTCCGCGATGGCCTTACGGACCGTGCCGGAAGCGGCCCCGTACCGCTCCATGAGGTCGGTCTCACTCGGTACCGGGGCGCCGGGCGCCAGCACGCCCGACTTGATCTGCGCGGACAGGTCATCCGCGATCTGCAGGTACTTCGCCTTGTTCGAAGACGACACGCTGTCACTCGCCATAGTCCTACAGTCTCTCCTATCCTCCTGTACATGAGTAACAGCGACGCCCAAAAGCCGTCAACGCCTCTCCACTCGGTATCCGTGGCAGGCGTCGTCGTGCGCGAGGACGGACGCGTGCTGGTGATCCGTCGCGCCGACAACGGGCGATGGGAGCCGCCGGGCGGAGTCCTGGAGCGGGACGAGGCCATCGAGGATGGGGTGTGCCGCGAGGTCTTCGAAGAGACCGGGATCAAGGTGCACGTCGAGCGGCTGACTGGGGTCTACAAGAACATGACGGTCGGAGTCGTCGCCATGGTCTTCCGGTGCAGGCCCGAAGGCGGGACCGAACAGCTCTCGGACGAGTCGACCGCCGTCACCTGGCTTGCCCCGGACGAAGCCATGGCCGCGATGAGCGAGGCCTACAGCATCCGCATCGCAGACGCCCTCACCGACGACATGGCGCCCCACATCCGAACCCATGACGGCCGCAAGCTCACCGACCCGGCAGGCAACTAGTCCAACCGACCGGGGCCCAGGGGTTGTTACAGGTTTCTCTACCTCATCAAGCCCGCCCGTTCCGGGCGGGAAGGGGGTGGGGAGACCACGAAGCCGCTGGCGTGATCGCTCGATCGAGCCGCGGAACGGCAGACACCCGCAGCCCCAGCAGAACGCACAGCCCAGCATCAGCGCACCCTGGCACCCGAAGCCCCAACAGCCCACATCGCACCCGCTGTCACCACAGGCCCGGTTGCTGATCCTCGGCGGCACAGGGGCCCATGGGGCGGGGGCTCTTGCCCTGTCGGGCATCCGGCGCACTGGCCAATCGGCTTCCAGCCGCTCGCTACGGATCACACCCCACAGGCCCGTGCTACGGGCCTGCGCGGGCACGGGGACTCGGGGCTTGCGCTCATGCCTTCGGCCCGCGCCGCCCCGGCCCCCGGCCCCGCGCCACAGGTGCACTGTCACGGGATGATCCGCTTCACGCTTTGACCGCTAAAAACGTGCGCCGGACCGAGCACAACACCCCACCCCAGCAGGCCCCAAGCCACCCGGACCAACCCGGCCTCGATGCCACGGGCCAGCACGGGACGAGGGGCGCAAAGCCACGAGCGATCGGCAGGCAGGGCACACCGGGTGAGGGGAAGGCCCGACCCGAGCGCACCAGCAGCACGCGACGGGAGATGAGGTGTGGTGAGGGGGCGGGTTCACAGACGATGCCTCCGGCGGGGGATCGGCCGGCACCGGGGGGAGGGGAAACGCCGCCGGGTGCGGGTCCGTGGGTGGTTGCGAGGAGCTCCCGTCCCGTCCACCGCCGACCCAGGCAAAGCCGAGCAGACGTGGTTCATGGCGTCCAGGTCGTTCGTACAGTGGCGCGCTCCACCTGGACGCCATGAACCACGCCCGCTCCACGATGTGTGGGTCGACGGCGGACGGGACGGGAGCTTGGGTTGAGTGGTGGGCTGAGTTCACGACGACGGTTGCGGGGTAGCCGTTGAGGCATGGCCTACAGAGGGCAGTCAGCGCGAGTAGTTCAAGTAACTCAACGGGCCGCCAAGGCCGACAAGAGCGCGGAACACTGTCGCGTCCAGGCCGACATGCACGCCGCCGCCGCACAGATCAGCAACCGAGACTTCCACACCCGCATGAGCGTCATATACCTCCGCCTGGTTCAGGTACATCGATCGACAGCCGAGCTACATCGAGACACCGCGCTCCATATCCGGTGAGGTCGACCGCGGACGGGACGGAAGCTGGGGGGAGCGGGTTGTGAAACGGAATCGCCTGCCACGCACGGCATCGACACCCCAATAAGGCGAAATCCAATTCATCCCGGCAGTAGCTCAAGTATGCGCGTGACTCGTCCCCACCCCGCAACAAGCATGGCTGCGAGGACAGCAATTCCGAGCGTCAGCCAAGGCGTCAAGTCGTCGCCCACCCCCAAAGCCGGAAGCGCCTTGGCTGCCCCAGTAGCGGCCGCCATCGCAGCGATGATAGCCGCCGCCATATGCGCAGATTCCAGCCACCTGTTACGGAGCCGCGAGACCGCATGGACCCCCTCAAGCTGATGAGCTGAAAGAAGGGCTGCTTGCCGACCGCTGAGATGGTTTTCGACAATGGTGAGTTGCAGGCGAGCCAGACTGATCAATGATGCGCGTGGGTCAACATCTATCCGCTGAAGTGCATCACGCTGGGCACCTGCGACCAGTGCTGCGTGCTGCTTGACAGCCCGCTTCCGGGGAGACCGTATCGCGATGGCGCGCATTGTCCGGTGCAGCTGAAAAAGGCTCCGCTCTACCTCACGGCAGCTCTTGTCGACCTTGCGAAGGACCTTCGGGCGGGGAGCCCACCTATTGGTTGGCTGTGCGTCGGCACATGCGATGACAGAGTCAACCACTTTGAGGACCAGTCGATATCTGGTGAGTGGACTACGTCTGATCATCCATACCAGGGGTATCGCCATCCAGACGGCAAAGAGGATGTATATGACAGCATAGTCCGCCGTACTCAGATGTGCGTGAGGCGAGTTTCCTTCAGTCATAAGCCAGCGATAGTGGGCTACCGCCTGAATTCCCCTGTGCCAACCTGCGTCTTCTGCCACTCCCTCGACGACATTGACTACCCAACGCCACATGACCGGCAACATGACGAAGATAGACACCGCGATGAAGATGGAAGCAAAGCTGGGGGGCCAGGACCTAAGAACACCGCGCACCTTCGGCACCTCGGCCTCCGATATGCCCAACGTACGTAAGGCGCCGTCCAGCAAGACCCTCTTCTGCTCAACCCAGGCGCGCTGGATGGCGCGTCGCCGTTTGAGGCTGAATCGGGACCATATCCGTAGGAGAAGCCACCTCACTCGCACAACGTACGATCCCATCAGCGCCCAACCCCCTGTGTATGACACCTTCCTGCATCTCAGACGCAGTATCCAGCTTGAACCCAGGAGCCGAAGCCGGATCGGCAAGGATCCATGGCGAAGCGGTCGGGGCAAGTAGCCTCATCCGGAGGCGAGGTCGTTCGCACGGTAAAGGCCGGGCCCCGGGGTGCGACAAGGGTCGGCTGCCTCGCCACTCAGGCCCGTGCCATATCCGTGCCAGGTCGGCCGGGGAACCACGGGGAACGGCAGGCACGAAGTCGACCGCGACGAGGGGGCGTTAGGGCACTCACCCGCAGGTCAGGGCCCCAACTCCCCCTAGATCACCCGAGCTTCCCAAGCTTAGAGCGCGAGTTCGATTCTCGTCACCCGCTCCATCGCTGAGGCCCTGGTCAGAGACCGGGGCCTTTTTGCTGTGTCGTGTGCGCGTCGGTGGTTTCCGGTGGCCAGTACCCTTCGCTTGGCCGCTGGCCGCGACGTACGAGCCGTGGGACGGAACGGGGACAGGTGATCAGTGACGGCATGGCCGAAGTGCTGCGCTCCCTGCGTCTGTTGGGTGAGGGGGGCGATCCGGGCGCGGCCTGTGCGCGCGCCCTCGGAGTGCCGGGGGTGACGGTGACGTTGCTGGTCAAGGCGGGGCAGGGGGCCGAGCCGCTGTGGTGCCACCCCGAGCTGAGCGGGCGGTTCGAGGATCTGCAGTTCACGCTGGGCGAGGGTCCGGCGCCCGACGCGCTGCGCGGCGGGGTGCCCGTCCTCGAACCCGATCTGCGGCTGGTGCCGCCCGAGCGCTGGCCGGCGCTGCTGCCCTCGGCCAGGGAGCTCGGCGTGCTGGGCGTGAACTGCTTCCCGCTGGGCATTGGCGCCGTGCGACTCGGGGTACTCACCATTTTGTGCGAGGGCAAACCTCTGTCGGACCAGCAGTACGCCGACGCCACCGCACTCGCCGCGGCGCTCACCTCCGCGGCCCTGAGCGGAGACCCGGTGGACGGGTCGAACGGGCTCCGGCGCGCCGCCGTGCATCAGGCGACCGGAATGATCAGCGTGCAGCTCGAAGTGCCGCTTTCCCAGGCCCTGTTGCGGCTGCGCGCCCACGCGTTCGGCACCGGACGGCCGCTCGGCGAAGTGGCCGCCGACGTGGTGGCCCGAAGAATCCGGTTCCACCCCGAAGGGGAAGATCGTGACGACGACGCTGGAGGAGACATGAGCGGGCCGGACTCTCCCGGAGACATCGGAGACATCTCACCCGAGGACAGAAGGGAGTGAGCGGTATGGCTCGCGAGCGGCGGCTCGCGGAGGTGTTCGTCGAGGTCACGGACTCCCTCATCGACGACTTCGACGTCATCGACATGCTGCAGCGGCTCACCGCCCGCTGCGTGGAACTGCTCGACGTCTCGGCGGCCGGCGTCATGCTCGCCGATGTGCACGGACAACTGCAGGTCGTCGCCGCCTCCGACGAGCGGTCGAAGACCCTCGAACTCTTCGAGCTCCAATACGAGCAGGGGCCGTCCGTGGAGTCCCACCGCTCCGCCCGCGCCCTCACCAATGTCGACCTGACCGATCCCCTGGCCACCGCGGAATGGGGACGGTTCGCGCTCCTGGCGCACTCCAGCGGCTATCGCACCACGCACGCGGTGCCGCTGCGGCTGCGCGATCAGGTCGTCGGCGCGCTGAGCCTGTTCCAGACGTCCACGGAGCCGCTGCGGACCGACGACATAGCGCTCGCCCAGGCGCTGGCCGACGTCGCCACGATCATCGTGCTCCAGCAGCGCTCCCTGGAGCAGGTGCATCTGGAGAAGAGCCAGGTGGAGCGGGCGCTCACCAGCCGCATCGTGATCGAGCAGGCCAAGGGGGTGCTCGCCGAGCGCTGGGGCACGTCGGTGGACGAGGCCTTCGAGGCCTTCCGCCGGTACGCGCGCTCCCAGCATCTGCGGCTCTCGGAGTTCGCCGCGACGATCGTCGACGGCTCCTTCGACACGAGGGTCGTCCCGCCGCCGAAGCCCGGTCCGGCGAACCGCGGCACCTAGGGCTTGTCGTTTGGATCAGGCCGGATCAGGGAGCGGGGCCTGGTGCGTGCGATCGCAAGGCGGAGGAGGGAGGCGACGCGGAGCGTC
>NZ_JBITCS010000060.1:0-958 GCF_044453445.1 Streptomyces sp. NPDC051684
ACGCCCGGTTACATTCCGAACCCGGAAGCTAAGCCTCACAGCGCCGATGGTACTGCAGGGGGGACCCTGTGGGAGAGTAGGACGCCGCCGAACTATTTTTGAGAGGACCCTTGGTCCCGGCACACATGCTGGGGACCAAGGGTCCTTTTTGTATTTCCAGAGCTTTTCTCGGAGCGCGCCGGCACCCCGGTTGCGCGAGAATGACTGCGGTACCGAAGACAGGAGTCGACCGATGGCCACCAACTCTCCCGACGAGCGACCGGAGCGCGATCAGCGCCGACGGGACAGTGGTGACCGGGGGGACCGGGGCGGGTTCCGCGGCAACAGCGGCGGCCCGCGCCGTGACCGCCGGGACGGCGACCGGGAGCGTCCTGCGTTCCGTCGCGACGACCGTTCGTACAGTGACCGGGACCGGGACCGTGGTCCGCGTCGCGACGACCGGCGTGACGACAACCGCGGTGGTGGGTTCCGTCGTGACGATCGTCGGGATGACAACCGTGGCGGTGGCTTCCGTCGTGATGACCGGCGTGATGATCGTTCGTACGGGGACCGGGACCGTGATCGGGATCGTGGGCCGCGTCGTGACGATCGTCGGGACGACAACCGTGGTGGCGGTTTCCGTCGCGATGATCGGGATCGTGGGCCGCGTCGTGACGATCGTCGGGACGACAACCGTGGCGGTGGCTTCCGTCGCGATGACCGGCGTGATGACCGTTCGTACGGGGACCGGGGTCGTGGGCCGCGTCGCGATGACCGTCGGGACGACAATCGCGGTGGTGGCTTCCGTCGCGATGATCGGGATCGTGGGCCGCGTCGTGACGACCGGCGTGATGACAACCGTGGTGGCGGCTTCCGGCGGGACGACCGGCGTGATGACCGTTCGTACGGGGACCGGGGTCGTGGGCCGCGTCGCGATGACCGTCGGGACGACAATCGCGGTGGTGGCTTCCGTCGCGAT
>NZ_JBITCS010000060.1:1055-31249 GCF_044453445.1 Streptomyces sp. NPDC051684
TATGATCGGGATCGTGGGCCGCGTCGTGACGACCGGCGTGATGACAACCGTGGTGGCGGCTTCCGGCGGGACGACCGGGGCGGGCGTCCCGGTGGGTTCCGTGGGCGGGATGACCGGCGTGACGACCGTCGGGACGACCGGCGTGGTGGCGGGCCCAGGTTCCGGGACGACCGGGAGCGGGACCGTGAGCCGATCAAGCGGCTGCCGATTCCGGACGACGTTTCAGGCGCCGAGCTCGACAAGAGCGTGCAGCAGGAGCTTCAGTCGCTCCCGAGGGGGCTTGCCGAGGATGTCGCCAACAACCTCGTGATGGTGGCCCGGCTGATCGACGAGGACCCGGAGCGCGCGTACGCGTACTCCAGGATCGCGCTGCGTCTCGCGTCGCGCGTCGCCGGAGTGCGCGAGGCCGCGGGCTTCGCCGCGTACGGGAACCAGAAGTACAGCGAGGCGCTCGCCGAGTTCCGGGCCGCGCGACGGATGACCGGGGCCGTGGACCTGTGGCCGCTCATGGCCGACTGCGAGCGTGGGCTCGGGCGTCCCGAGAAGGCGCTCGACATGGCCGGCGCCCCCGAGGTGTCGAAGCTGGACAAGGCCGGACAGGTCGAGATGCGGCTCGTGGCCGCCGGCGCGCGGCGGGACATGGGGCAGCTGGACGCCGCCATCGTGACACTGCAGAGCCCCGAGCTCGCCTCGAACTCCACGCAGCCGTGGACCGCGCGTCTGCGCTACGCGTACGCCGACGCGCTCCTTGAGGCCGGGCGTGAGGACGACGCGCGGGAGTGGTTCGCCAAGGCCGTCGAGGCCGACAAGGACGGCAGCACGGACGCGTCCGACCGGCTCGCGGAGCTGGACGGCGTCGAGTTCGTGGACGCCTTCGACGACAGTGCGGAGGACGGTGCCCCGGCGTCCGAGGCCGAGGCCGATGGTGCCGGCGTCGAGCGTGACGAGCGGTAGAGCGTGACATGACGAACGGGCGGGCTTCCATAGGAAGCCCGCCCGTTCGTCGTTGTGCCGTGCCGGGAAGGTCAGTCGTCCGTCAGGGTGCGCAGCACCAGGCCGGTGGCCGGCTTCGGGCCGAACGACGTGGATTTGCGGGGCATCGTGACGCCCTGGCGGGCCAGCTCGCGGACGACCTCCTCGCGGACCGGGTGCATCAGGACCGCCGTGCCGCCGTCGCGGCGTGCCTTGTCGACCGTCGCCTGGGTGTCGTGGATGTACGAGACGTCGGCGGGGGAGTCCTCCGGGATGCTCCAGACGTCGGCGAGGAGCGTGGAGTGCAGCACCGTGGCGTCGAGGGTGCGCCAGGCCTCGGGGCGGTCGGCCGGGATCGTACGGTCCAGGAGCGCCGGGTCGGGGCGGTCCAGGAGGTGGTACGTGTTCTCGGTGCCGGTGAGGAGGAAGGCGTTGCCGTGGGACGCCGCCTGCGCCAGGGCCTCCATCGCGTGCGGCAGGGGGCCGGTGACCTCGCGTACGCGGAAGTGCGGGCGGGCCGCCGCCAGGGCCCGGTCGAGGGGGAGGCGGCCGAGCAGGCGGTGGATGGCGCGGACCCGGAGGGGGTAGCGGGCCGTGTCGACCAGGAGGACCAGGCCGTAGTCCCAGGGGGTGCGGTCCGGAGAGGTGTGCTCGGTGCGCAGGCGCAGGTACGTGGCCCAGCGGTGGTGGCCGTCCGCGATCAGGGCCTGGTGGGCGGCGAGGCCCGCGCGGACCTGCTGCTGGTCGGCGGGGTCCGTGAGGGCCCAGAGGCGGTGGCTGTAGCCGTCCTCGGTGGTCGTGGCGAGGAGCGGGGGGCGCTGGACCGTGCGTTCGATGACGGCGGTGGCGCCGGTCGCGTTGCCGTTGCCGCGGTAGGTCAGCAGGAGCGGTTCGAGGTTCGCGGCGGTCGTGCGCATCAAGCCCGCCCGGTCCTCGACCACATGCGGCATGACGTCCTCGTGGGGCAGGACCACACCTTCCGAGGCCTCGGAGAGGTGGAGGGCGCCGATGATGCCGCGCTGCAGCATGTCGCCGTTTCGCTGCTCGTACACGTAGAGGGCCGGGTCCGTGTCGGGGGCGAGGATGCCATCGGAGAGCCAGTCGCGCAGGGTGGCGGCCGCCAGGTCGTTGCGGGCCTGGGGCTCCACGGCTTGCGGCAGGATCAGGCGGACGATGTTGTGCGGGTCCGCGTTCTCCAGGTGGTGCAGTCCGTCGGGCCGTACGACCACGTCGTACGGGGGCGAGGTCACCGCGGCGAGGCTGCCGACCCGTTCGGGGACGTAGCGGACGCCCCTGAACGGGATCAGGTCCAGGCCGTTGCTGCCCGTGTGTGCCGTGCGACCTGCTGTGTTCATCCCCGCATCGTACGAGTGTCAGTGGCGTGGGGGATGATCGGGTCAGTGGGATCGAGCGAGGAGCGATGCGGAATGAGCCAGGGCGACAGGGCGAGCGGGGCGGCCGGCGGCGGGGTTCGGTTGCGGCCCGGTGACAGCTCGCGGGCGTTGAGCGAGGCGTACGACACCGCACTGCTGGATCTCGACGGGGTGGTGTACGCGGGCGGGCAGGCCATCGCGCATGCCGTCGATTCGCTGGCCGTGGCGCGCGGCGGCGGGATGGGGCTCGCGTACGTCACGAACAACGCGCTGCGCACGCCGGACGCCGTGGCCGAGCATCTGACCGAGCTCGGGATCCCGACCGGGGCCGCCGATGTCATCACGTCGGCGCAGGCCGTCGCGCGGCTGATCAGTGAGCAGGTGCCGAGCGGGGCGCGGGTGCTGGTGATCGGTGGCGAGGGGCTGCGGGTGGCCCTGCGGGAGCGCGGGCTCGTGCCGGTGGACTCCGCCGACGAGGACCCGGCCGCGGTGGTGCAGGGGTACGGCGGGCCGGACCTGGCGTGGGGGCGGTTCGCGGAGGCCTGTTACGGGATCGCGCGCGGGGTGCCGTGGTTCGCGTCCAATACGGACCTGACGATTCCGAGTGCGCGCGGCATCGCGCCGGGGAACGGGGCGGCCGTGGAGGTCGTCCGGATCGCGACGGGTGCGGAGCCGCAGATCGCGGGGAAGCCGTTGCCGCCGATGCACAAGGAGACGATTCTGCGGACCGGTGCGAAGACCCCGCTGGTGGTGGGGGACCGGCTCGACACGGACATTGAGGGGGCGTTCAACGGGGGCGTGGATTCGCTTCTCGTACTGACCGGTGTCACGGATGCCGCGCAGCTGCTCGCCGCGCCGCCGCAGCACCGGCCCACGTATGTGGACGTGGATCTGCGGGGCCTGCTCACCGGGCAGCCGGAGGTCGAGGAGGTCCAGGGTGGGGACGGTGGGTTCCGGTGCGGGGGCTGGACCGCGTTCGCCGGGGACGGGGAGCTGCGTATCGAGGGCGACGGTGAGGCGATCGACGGGTTGCGGGCGCTGTGTGGGGCGGCGTGGAGTGCGGCCGGGGAAGGTGCGTGTGAGCTGGATGCGGGGAAGGCGGTGGCACGGTTGGGGCTGTAGCGCGCCGATGCTTTAGCCCGGCCGGCCGGGCTGTGCTGGGCCGGGGTTGGGGCCCGGAGTGTGCTCGCCCCGCACCGGGGGCCGCCTTGCCCACCCTGCCGCCCTTGGCGGCAGAATGCCCAAGGCGGTGGGGCGGCTTGCCCGCTCTGGTGCCCTGGCGGCAGATTGCCCAAGGCGGGGCTGGGCCGTGATGTTCTGGGGTTGCAGGGTAGGCTAACCTAACTTCGTGTTGGTCGACAGTCCTCCCGAAGCCAGCGCGGTGACCGCTCCCGCGCCCCCCGACCGCCGTGCGCTCATCCGCACCGTCGGGCTGCTCGCGTCTGTCCTGGTGTTGGTGGCCGTCCTTGTGGCGAGCATCGCCGTGGGCGCCAAACCCCTCTCCCTGGACCAGGTCTGGCACGGTCTGTTCCAGGACACCGGGAACTACGCGGACGTGGTCGTCGGCGAACGGGTCTCGCGCACCCTGCTCGGTCTGCTGGCCGGAGTCGCGCTCGGCCTCGCCGGCGCCGTGCTCCAGGCGCTGACCCGCAACCCGCTCGCCGACCCCGGCATCCTCGGCATCAACATGGGCGCGTCGGCCGCCGTCGTCTCCGCCATCAGCTTCCTCGGCGTCACCTCGCTCACCGGCTACGTATGGTTCGCCTTCGCGGGCGCCGCGGCCGTGGGCGTGCTCGTCTACGCGCTCGGCGGCACCCGCAATGCGACGCCCGTGCGGCTCGCCCTCGCCGGTACCGCGATCAACGCGGCGCTCTCCGGCTATCTCTACGCGGTGATGATCACCGACGACATGGCCCTGAACCGGATGCGGTTCTGGCAGGTCGGCTCGCTGGCCACGTCCACCATGCACACCATCGAGCAGGTGTGGCCGTTCATCGCGGTCGGCGCCGTGCTCGCGCTGCTGCTCTCCCGGCCGCTCAACGCCATGGCCATGGGCGACGACACCGCCCGCGCGCTCGGCGCCCACCTCGGCCGCACCCGCGCCCTGAGCATGGTCGCCGCGACGCTGCTGTGCGGCGCGGCCACCGCGGCCTGCGGCCCGATCGCCTTCGTCGGCCTGATGGTGCCGCACATGGTGCGCTCGTTCACCGGCCCCGACATGCGCTGGATCATGCCGTACGCGGCGGTCCTGTCGCCCGTGCTGCTGCTCGGCGCGGACGTCATCGGCCGGATCGTGGCACGCCCGTCCGAGCTCCAGGTCGGCATCGTCACGGCCGTCATCGGCGCGCCGGTCTTCATCGTGCTCGTACGTCGCCGAAGGATGGCCCAGCTGTGAACACGACCGAGACCCGTACCAAGAAGCCCAGGGCGGTCAAGGCGATACGCACCCCGGGCGGGCTGTCCGTCCGGCTCGACGTCCGCTCGCTCGTCGTCGTCGCCGTGCTCCTCGTGGCGGCGCTCGCCGCGAGCGTCTTCCTCATCGGCACCGGGGACTTCCCGATCGCGGTCCCCGACGTGCTGCGCACCCTCGCGGGCAACGGCGACGCCGGCCAGGAGTTCATCATCAACGACCTGCGCCTCCCGCGGGTCCTCGTCGGCCTGCTGGTCGGCGCCGCGCTCGGCCTGTCCGGCGCGCTCTTCCAGTCCGTGTCCCGCAATCCGCTCGGCAGCCCCGACGTGCTCGGCCTCGGGCAGGGCTCGACCGCGGGCGCGCTCGTGATGATCGTGATCTTCGGCGGCAGCGCCGGACAGGTCGCGATCGGCGCGCTCGTCGGCGGCCTGGTCACCGGCTTCGCGATCTACGTCCTCGCGTGGAAGCGGGGCGTGCACGGCTACCGGCTCGTCCTCGTCGGCATCGGTGTCTCCGCGTTCGTGACCGCGGTCAACGGCTATCTGCTCACCAAGGCCGACTTCGTGGACGCCGCCCGCGCCACCGTGTGGATGACGGGTTCGCTCAACGGCCGCGACTGGACGCAGGTCTGGCCGCTGCTGATCATGTTCGTCGTGCTGATCCCGCTCGTCGCCGCGTACTCCCGTCCGCTGCGGATGCTGGAGATGGGCGACGACGCCGCGGGCGGCCTCGGCGTGCGCGTCGAGCGCACCCGGCTGCTGCTGCTCACGGCCTCCGTCGTGCTGACGGCCGCCGCCACCGCGGCCGCGGGCCCGGTCACCTTCGTGGCACTGACCGCGCCGCAGATCGCCCGGCGCCTTACCAAGTCGCCGGGGCCGAACCTCGCGGCGTCGACGATCCTGGGCGCGGCCCTGCTGATCGTCGCCGACCTGGTCTCGCAGCGGGCGTTCGGCGCCGACCAGCTGCCCGTCGGCGTGGTCACCGGTGTCGTCGGCGGCATCTATCTCCTGTGGCTGCTGGTCACCGAGCGGAAGGCGGGGCGGATATGACCTCGCGCGAGCCGCACCCCTCTCGTACGAAGCAAAGGAGCACCGCAGTGAACAGGCTGATAGCCGACGACGTGACCCTCGGATACGACCAGCGCGTCATCGCCGAGAAGCTGTCGGTGGAGATCCCCGACAACTCCTTCACGGTGATCGTCGGCCCGAACGCCTGCGGCAAGTCCACGCTGCTGCGCGCCCTGTCACGGATGCTCAAGCCGAGCGCGGGCCGCGTCCTGCTGGACGGCAGCGTCATCCAGTCGATGCCCGCCAAGAAGGTCGCGAAGACCCTCGGGCTGCTGCCGCAGTCGTCGACGGCCCCCGACGGCATCACCGTCGGCGACCTCGTGGCCCGTGGCCGCTACCCGCACCAGGGGCTGCTGCGCCAGTGGTCGTCCGAGGACGAGCGGATCGTCCAGGAGTCGATGGGCTCCACCGGTGTCGCCGAACTCGCCGAGCGGTACGTCGACGAGCTCTCCGGCGGCCAGCGCCAGCGCGTGTGGATCGCCATGGCGCTCGCCCAGCAGACGCCGCTGCTGCTGCTCGACGAGCCGACGACGTACCTCGACATCCAGCACCAGATCGACGTCCTCGACCTCTGCGCCGAGCTGCACGAGGAGCAGGGGCGCACGCTCGTCGCCGTCCTGCACGACCTCAACCACGCGGCCCGCTACGCCACCCACCTCATCGCCCTGCGCGAGGGCGAGGTGATCGCGGAGGGTGCGCCCAAGGACATCGTCACGGCCGAGCTCGTCGAGCAGCTCTTCGGCATGAAGTGCCAGGTCATCGACGACCCGGAGACCGGGACCCCGCTCGTGGTGCCGGCCGCGCGGCACGCGCGCCGCAAGGAGGTCGCTACAGCAGCGTCCTGAGCCGCAGGAGGTCGCGGAAGGACGCCTCGAGCCGGACGCGGCCGGAGGCCCACGCCTTCGCGAAGTTCAGCTCGCCGTCGACCATCGCGACCAGGTCGTCGCCGGTCATCGCGAGGCGGATCTGCGCCTTCTCGGCGGGCGGTCCGGACCGGGTGTCGAGGACCTCGATCCGGCCGTCCTTGAGTCGGCCGGAAAACGTCACGTCGAGATCGGTGATGCGGCAGCTCAGCGAGCGGTCCAGGGCCGCGGCGGTGCGCACGTCCCCGTCGGCCCCCGCCATGTTGTCCGAGAGTTTGTCGAGCGCCGCCCGGCACTCCTCAGTCGTCGCCATCGTGATCGACGGTACACCGGCGCTTCGGGGTAGCGTCGGGGCATGAGCGAGACGCCCACCGAGCCCACCGACGTGCCGGAACCCGCGCAGGACCCGGCGCCGGAGCCGGCGCAGGAACCCTCGTACGACCCGGCGGCCCCCGCCCCGCTCGGCATCGGGCGCACCCCGACGGGCAACGCCGACGTGGACGCCCAGCTGGAGCGGCTCGGCGATGTGGACCACCTCGCGGCGGACGGGCACGCCGAGGTGTACGAGGATGTACATCAGGGGCTGCGGAACGCGCTGACCGCGCTGGACGCCGGTCCCGCCTCTCCGTCTCCGTCTCCGTCGAACTTCAGGAGCTGAACCACCGTGGCAGGTGTGGCACGTCGCCGCCTCGACGCCGAACTCGTCCGTCGCAAGCTGGCCCGCTCGCGCGAGCACGCGAGCCAGCTGATCGCCGCGGGGCGGGTCACCGTCAGCAAGACCGTCGCGACGAAATCCGCGACGCAGGTGGAGACGGCCGCCGCGATCGTCGTCATCGACGACGGCGGCGACCCCGACTACGTCTCGCGCGGCGGGCACAAGCTCGCGGGCGCCCTTGCGGCGTTCGGCCCGCAGGGCCTCGAGGTCAAGGGGCGCCGGGCGCTGGACGCGGGCGCGTCCACCGGTGGCTTCACCGATGTGCTGCTGCGGGCCGGGGTCGCGCACGTCGTCGCCGTCGACGTCGGCTACGGGCAACTCGCGTGGTCACTGCAGAGCGATGAACGCGTCACCGTCAAGGACCGTACGAACGTACGCGAATTGACGTTGGAGGCGATCGATGACGTACCCGTGGACCTCGTGGTCGGGGACCTGTCCTTCATCCCGCTCGGCCTGGTGCTGCCCGCCCTCGCGCGCTGCGCGGGACCGGGGGCGGATCTCGTGCTGATGGTCAAGCCGCAGTTCGAGGTGGGCAAGGAGCGGCTCGGCAGTGGCGGCGTCGTGCGCAGCCCCGAACTGCGGGCCGAGTCGGTGCGCAGGGTCGCCGAGCAGGCCTGGAAGCTCGGATACGGCGTGCGCGGAGTGACCGCGAGCCCCCTGCCGGGACCGTCCGGGAACGTCGAGTACTTTCTGTGGCTGCATGCCGGGGCGGACCAGCTCGACCCGGCCGACGTGGATCGCGCAGTGGCGGAGGGCCCCCGTTGACAAAGGTGAATCAGCTTCCACAGAGCCGGGCTCGTACGGTTTTCCTGCTCGCCCATACGGGGCGGCCCGCCGCGATCCGCAGCGCCGAACTCGTCGTGCAGGGACTGCTGCGCAGCGGCCTCGGGGTGCGCGTCCTGGAGACGGAGGCGCAGGACCTGCCGCTGCCCGACTCCGTGGAACTGGTCAAGGAGGCGCAGGCGACCCCGTCCTGCCTCGACGGCTGCGAGCTGCTCATCGTGCTCGGCGGCGACGGGACGCTGCTGCGCGGCGCCGAGTTCGCGCGGGCGTCCGGGGTGCCGATGCTCGGGGTGAACCTGGGCCGCGTCGGCTTCCTCGCGGAGGCGGAGCGCGACGACCTCGACAAGGTCGTCGACCGCGTCGTCACCAAGGAGTACGAGGTCGAGGAGCGCATGACGATCGACGTCGCCGTGCACCGCAACGGCGACGTCGTGCACCGGGACTGGGCGCTCAACGAGGCGGCCGTCCAGAAGATCGAGCCCGAGCGGATGCTGGAGGTCGTCCTCGAGATCGACGGGCGCCCGGTGACCGGCTTCGGCTGCGACGGAATCGTGTGCGCGACGCCGACCGGGTCGACCGCCTACGCGTTCTCCGCCGGCGGCCCCGTGGTGTGGCCCGAGGTCGAGGCGCTGCTCATGGTGCCGATCAGCGCGCACGCCCTGTTCGCCAAGCCGCTCATCACGTCGCCGGACTCGGTGCTCGCCGTCGAGGTCCAGCAGCACACCCCGCACGGCGTGCTGTGGTGCGACGGGCGGCGGACCGTGGAGCTCCCGCCCGGCGCGCGCATCGAGGTGCGGCGGGGCGAGGTGCCGGTCCGGCTCGCGCGGCTGCACCACGCGGTGTTCACCGACCGGCTCGTGGCCAAGTTCGCGCTCCCGGTCGCCGGGTGGCGCGGCGCCCCGCACTGACCGGCGGGTTCGACCGACCCGGCACGTTCGAGTGACGGCGGCGTGAAGGTTTGTCACCGCAGGTGCCCTCCCACCTGCGGAATCGGGCAAGGGGGCCAGGGTCCGTCGCACGGAGGGCCCCCGACCTCGTAAGGTCAGAGGCGTGTTGGAGGAGATGCGGATACGGTCGCTCGGAGTCATCGACGACGCCGTGGTCGAGCTTTCGCCCGGCTTCACGGCGGTCACCGGTGAGACGGGCGCGGGCAAGACCATGGTCGTCACCAGTCTCGGCTTGCTGCTCGGTGGGCGCGCCGACCCCGCGCTCGTACGGATCGGCGCGAAGAACGCCGTGGTCGAGGGGCGCATCGCCGTGCCCGCCGACTCGGCGGCGCGCGAGCGGGCCGAGGAGGCCGGGGCCGAGCTCGAGGACGGGGTGCTGCTGCTGAGCCGCACCGTGTCCGCCGAGGGGCGCTCCCGGGCGCACCTGGGCGGCCGGTCCGTCCCGGTGGGCGTACTGGGCGAGCTGGCCGACGAACTGGTCGCCGTGCACGGCCAGACCGACCAGCAGGGACTGCTCAAGCTCGGCAGGCAGCGGCAGGCGCTCGACCGGTACGCGGGGGACGCCGTCGCGGCGCCGCTCGCCAAGTACGGAGCCGTCTACAAGCGGCTGAGGGCCGTCGGCACCGAGTTGGAGGAGATCACCACGCGCGCGCGTGAGCGGGCGCAGGAGGCGGATCTGCTGCGCTTCGGGCTCGAAGAGATCGGCGCCGTGGAG
Source organism: Streptomyces sp. NPDC051684 (assembly GCF_044453445.1). NCBI lineage: Bacteria > Bacillati > Actinomycetota > Actinomycetes > Kitasatosporales > Streptomycetaceae > Streptomyces > Streptomyces sp. NPDC051684. The sequence continues at coordinate 10,901 of NZ_JBITCS010000060.1, forward strand.
CCGCGGCCCGGCGAGGACGTGGAGCTGGCCGAGGAGGCATCCCGGCTCGGCCACGCGGAGGCGCTGGCCTCGGCGGCGGCCGCGGCGCACGCCGCGCTCGCCGGGAACCCCGAGGACCCGGAGGGCGTCGACGCGCAGACGCTGGTCGGCGGCGCGCACCGGGCCCTGGAGGCCGTGCGCTCGCACGACTCGTCGCTCGGCACGCTCGCGGAGCGGATCGGCGAGGTGCAGATCCTGCTCACCGATGTGGCCGCCGAACTCGCGGGCTATTCGGACAACTTGGACGCCGACCCGCTGCGGCTGTCCGCGGTGGAGGAGCGGCGGGCCGCCCTCACGGCGCTCACCCGCAAGTACGGCGAGGACGTCACCGAGGTGCTGGCCTGGGCCGAGACGAGCGCCGCGCGCCTTCTCGAACTCGACGGCGACGACGAGCGGATCGGAGAGCTGACGGCGGAGCGCGAGTCGCTCCGCGGTGAACTGGGCGTCCTGGCGCAGGAGCTGACCCACGCGCGCGTAGAGGCGGCCGACCGCTTCGCCGCCGCGGTGACCGAGGAGCTCTCCTCGCTCGCGATGCCGCACGCCCGGGTCTCCTTCGACATCCGGCAGACCGAGACGGACGCGGCCGACGGCGTCGAGGTCGACGGCAGGAACGTGGCCTGCGGCCCCAGCGGCGTCGACGAGGTCGAGCTGCTGCTGGCCCCGCACCCCGGCGCGCCGCCCCGCCCCATCGCGAAGGGCGCGTCCGGCGGTGAACTGTCGCGCGTGATGCTCGCGGTGGAGGTCGTCTTCGCGGGCAACGACCCGGTACCTACGTATCTCTTCGACGAGGTCGACGCGGGCGTCGGCGGCAAGGCCGCCGTCGAGATCGGCCGGCGTCTCGCCAAGCTCGCCAGGTCGGCGCAGGTCGTGGTCGTCACGCACCTGCCGCAGGTCGCGGCGTTCGCGGACCGTCAGCTGCTGGTCGAGAAGACGAACGACGGCTCCGTGACGAGTTCCGGTGTGACGGTGCTCGAGGGCGAGGACCGGGTGCGGGAGCTGTCGCGGATGCTGGCGGGCCAGGAGGACTCGGAGACGGCGCGGGCGCATGCGGAGGAGCTGCTTTCTGCTGCGCGGGCGGACGCGTAAGCATCGGGTTCCTCAACTCACCCATGTGGGTGGTCCGGTGCGCCGTGTTGCCCAGGCCTGGGCGGTGCGGGACGGCGACCGGTGCCGGAATGTCGGTACGGGCTGGCATCCTGGGGGACCGACGGTGTACGTATCCCTGAGCCCGTACTCTCCGTATACCTAACCCCTTCCGTACCTACCGAGTTCGCCGACACCCCTCAGGAGCCCGGCAGCGTGAGCCACCCCAGCACCCCGTCAGCGCACGGACAGCCGACGCTGCGCACCGTGCAGGTGCTGGGCGGCGGCAGTGCGGGCAGCAGTGCCCATGTCCGGTCCCTGACCGCGGGGTTGGTGGCCCGCGGGGTGCGCGTCACGGTGTGCGCGCCGATGGCTGCCGAGCGGGCGTACGGGTTCGCGGACGCGGGCGCCCACCACCTTCCGGTACCGCGCCGCGGCGACCCGGCGTCCGTCGCCGCGCTCCGCGTTGCCTGCACCGACGCCGACCTCGTGCACGCGCACGGGCTGCACGCCGCGCTGCGCGCCTCCGTCGCGCTCGGCGGCCGCCGCGTCCCGCTCGTCGTCACCTGGCACACCCGCTCGTACGCCGAGGGGGCCCGCGCCCACCTGCTGCGGCTCCTGGAGCGGCGCGTGGCCAGGGCGGCCGCCGTCGTCCTCGGTACCTCCTCCGACCTGGTGGACCGGGCGCGGGCGCGGGGCGCCCGGGACGCCCGGCTCGCCGCGGTGGCCTTCCCCGCGCCGCGGGCGCCGCTCCCGGAGGGCGAGGAGGCCGAGCGCACCCGCAACAAGACGCGGGCCGAACTCGGCTGCGTGGACCAGCCGTTACTGATGGCCGTCGGCAGCCTGGAGCGGCATCGCGGCTACGACGTGCTGCTCGATGCCGCGCACGCGCTGCTCGGGCTCGACCCCGTGCCGCTGCTCGTGATCGCGGGGGAGGGGCCCGAGCGGGCCGCGCTCCAGCGGCGGATCGAGACCGAGGGCCTGCCGGTGCGGCTCGCGGGCCGCCGCGACGACGTCGCCGACCTGCTGCGCGCCGCCGATGTCGCGGTGCTGCCCAGCAGTTGGGAGTCCCGCTCACTGCTCGCGCAGGAGGCGCTGCACGCGCGCGTGCCCCTGGTGGCGACGGAGGTCGGCGGCATTCCCGAACTGGTCGGCGACGGCGCGGAGTTGGTGCCGTACGGGGATGCGCCCGCGCTCGCCCGCGCCGTCGGGCGCCTGCTTGCCGACCCCGTTCGGCGGGAGCAGCTCAAGGAACGCGGCGCCGCGCAGGTCGCCTCCTGGCCGACCGAGGACGCGACGGTCGCCCAAGTCCTCAGCGTCTACGACGAGTTGACGGGCTTTCACTGACCGTCCCGGTCAGGACGACGCGTGCCGCCGCGCGCGCAGCGCCAGGCTGAGCGCGAGCACTGTCTGCGGGTCGTCCAGGTCCGTGCCGAGCAACTCGCCGATCCGCGCGAGGCGGTTGTAGAGCGTCTGCCGGTTCAGGTGGAGTTCGCGTGCCGTCTCCGCCTTGCGGCCCGCGTGCGCGAGGTAGGTCTGGAGCGTGGGCAGCAGTGGCGGCTTGGCCCGCCTGTCGTGCTCCTGGAGCGGGCCGATCGCCCGTTCCACGAACGCCGCCAGGTCCGGGTGGTCCCGAAGCCGCCACAGCAGCAGGTCGATGTCGAGGCGCCGGGCGTCGAACCACGGCCGGTCGTCCAGGCCCTGCGCCGCCGTGGCCGTCTCCGCCGCGTGCCGAAGTCCCGCCGCGGCGGCGGCCCAGCCGCCCGCCCCGCCGACCACCACGACCGGCGGCTGCCCGCCCGCCCGCTGCATTCCGGCCCGCGCCACGCCCGCCCGCAGCGCCGCCGCGACCCGGTCCGCGACCGCCGTGCGCTCCGAATCCGAGCGCAGCCCGAGCAGCAGCGGCACCCGCCCCTCCACGGGGCGCACGCCCAGCAGCACCGGCACCCCGACCGAGGCTAGCTCCTCGGACACGGCCCGCGCGAGCACCGCCCAGCCGCCGCCCGGCGACAGGCCCATCCCCGTCTCGGGAAGGCGCATCACCACGGGCAGCAGCGGTCCGCTCCCGGCCGGCTTGAAGCCGAGGACGCGGGCCTGCGCCGGGGCGTCGTCCGGCGCGATCCGGCCCTCCGCGAGGTCGGTGAGGAAGTCGCCGCGCCCGCGCGCGGCCAGCTCCTCCTCCTGGCGGGCCTGCATCAGCACCACGGCGAGCGATCCGGCGGCCCGTTCGGCGGCGATCCGGTGCACCGGCGCGAGCGTCCCGGACACGGGCAGCAGCACGAGCCTGGCCCGTACGGAACCCGCACCGGGACCGCCGCCCGGCACGTCCACGAGGACGGCCCCGCTCGGTGGTTCGTCCTTGTGCGTGGCGCGCATGCCCTCCCACACCTGGAGCGGATCGGTGATGTCGTCCTCGGCCCCGGCCGCGTAGAGCAGCTGCCCGTCCGGGGTCTCCAGGAAGACCGGGTTGCCGCTGAACTCGGCGAGGATGCGCAGGACTTGCGGGACCCCGCCGCCGCTCAGCAGCGCGTCCGTGCAGCGCCGGTGCACCTCCTCCGCCCGCTGCAGCAGCGCGTAGTGCCCGTTGACGATCTCGGTGTGGATCTCCTCCGTCACCGTCACGAACGGCACTTCGCGGTGCAGCTGGACCAGGGGGAGTCCCGCCGCACGCGCCGTCTCCACGAGCGCCGCGGGCAGCCGGGCGAACCGCTGGCCCAGCTCGATGACGAGCGCCGCGATGCCCCGCTCGGCCAGCTTGCGCACGAAGGCGCGCTGTTCGGCGGGTCGGGTCCCGATCCCGAAGCCCGTGGTCAGCAGCAGTTCGCCGCCCTTGAGGAGCGAGGCGATGTTCGGTACCTCGCCGGCGTGTACCCAGCGCACGGTCCGGTGCAGGCGCTCCCCGCCGGCGACGACCTCGGGGAGCCCACTGCGCAGCCCGGGCAGTTCCAGGGCGCGCCGCACGGTGATGCCGCCGGGCGAGGAGAAGGCGGAGAACTCGGGCGAGGTGCTGTCCATGACACGGACGCTACCGGCGCACGCGCCCGCGCAACATCTCTGCCCCCGCCCGTTCCTCCGGCGCCAGGGTCCCGCAGACAGGCCCTAGCCTCCGTAGGCGCCCGAAGCCGTCAGCCGCAGCGCCGTGTCGATCAGCGGTACGTGGCTGAACGCCTGCGGGAAGTTGCCCACCTGGCGTTGCAGTCGCGGGTCCCACTCCTCGGCGAGCAGCCCCAGATCGTTCCTCAGGGCCAGCAGCTTCTCGAACAGCTTGCGGGCCTCGTCGACCCGGCCGATCATCGCGAGGTCGTCCGCCATCCAGAACGAGCAGGCGAGGAACGCCCCTTCGTCGCCCGGAAGCCCGTCGACACCGGCGTCGTCGCCGTCCGTCGGGTACCGCAGGATGAAGCCGTCCGGCGTCGACAGCTCCCGCTGGATCGCCTCGATGGTGCCGATGACCCGCTTGTCGTCGGGTGGCAGGAAGCCCATCTGCGGGATCAGCAGCAGCGACGCGTCCAGCTCCTTGCTGCCGTACGACTGCGTGAAGGTGTTGCGCTCCTTGTCGTAGCCCTTCTCGCAGACGTCCCGGTGGATGTCGTCGCGCAGGTCGCGCCACTTCTCCAGCGGGCCGTCCACGTCACCGGACTCGATGAGCTTGATCGTGCGGTCCACGGCCACCCACGCCATGACCTTCGAGTGCACGAAGTGCCGACGCGGACCGCGCACCTCCCAGATGCCCTCGTCCGGCTCGTCCCAGTGCCCCTCCAGGTACTGGATGAGCTTGAGCTGGAGCATCGAGGCGTAGTCGTTGCGCGCCAGGCCCGTCATGTGCGCCAGGTGCAGCGCCTCTGTCACCTCGCCGTACACGTCGAGCTGGAGCTGGTGCGCCGCCCCGTTCCCGACCCGGACGGGCGCCGAGTTCTCGTAGCCGGGCAGCCAGTCCAGCTCCGCCTCGCCGAGCTCGCGCTCGCCCGCGATGCCGTACATGATCTGCAGGTTCTCCGGGTCTCCCGCGACCGCCCGCAGCAGCCACTCGCGCCAGGCGCGGGCCTCCTCGCGGTACCCCGTGCGCAGCAGCGAGGACAGGGTGATGGCGGCGTCGCGCAGCCAGGTGTAGCGGTAGTCCCAGTTGCGCACGCCGCCGATCTCCTCGGGCAGCGAGGTCGTCGGCGCGGCGACGATGCCGCCGGTGGGCGCGTACGTCAGCGCCTTGAGCGTGATGAGCGAGCGGACGACGGCCTCGCGGTACGGGCCGTGGTACGTGCAGTGCTCGACCCACTCGCGCCAGAAGTCCTCCGTCGCGACCAGCGCGTTCTCGGGGTCCGGGAGCGGCGGCTGGTCCTTGTGCGAGGGCTGCCACTGGATGGTGAAGGCGACCCGGTCACCGGCCGCCACCGTGAAGTCCGAGTACGTCGTCAGGTTCTTGCCGTACGTCTCGGTCTCGGAGTCCAGCCACACGGAGTCGGGCCCCGCGACGGCGACCGTACGGCCGTCGACTTTGTGCACCCAGGGGGTGATCCGGCCGTAGCTGAAGCGCATGCGCAGCGCGGAACGCATCGGCACGCGCCCGCTCACGCCCTCCACGATCCGGGTCAGCTGGGGCGCGCCGTCGCGCGGCGGCATGAAGTCCGTGACCCGGACCGTGCCGCGCGGCGTGTCCCACTCCGACTCCAGGACCAGCGAGTCGCCGCGGTATCGGCGCCGCGCCGCTCTCGGTGGCTCGGCATCGGACGCATGGGCGGGACCCAGGCGCCAGAAGCCGTGATCCTCGGTGCCGAGCAGCCCGGCGAAAATGGCGTGCGAGTCGAAGCGGGGCAGGCACAGCCAGTCCACTGTGCCGTCCCGGCAGACCAGGGCGGCGGTCTGCATGTCTCCGATGAGTGCGTAATCCTCGATGCGCCCGGCCACGTGCATCTCCAGTCGAACGGCCACGGTTGGAGTGAAAAAGTTGGAGCGAAGAGTTGATGCGAGAGGTTGGGGTGGGGGATGGAACGACGGATCGTACTGTCCCGTTGATACGCCGTCCGGATACGTCGTTGTCAAACGAACTGACGAGCCGGTTGTTCCGGGTGGGGTCGCGGCGAACGGACGTAGTGCTCCGATGAACGGTGGGGGACGGGCGGGGGTGTTGCCGTCGTGACGCCGTTTTCCGTTGTGACTCGCCAGCCGAGTGTCCGAGCAGGATACGACGCGCTCAAGTGATCCGCGTGCCGCTCACTCCAACATGTCTGGGCCGTCCGGGTGAGTGTCCACCCCTTGTCCCACCTGCGTGGTGAGGTGTGCGCGGAGCGTGGCCGGAAGCAGCCTCGTCTCGTCGCTGATACCCTGGTAGCCCGTGAGCCGGTGGTCATAGAACCCCCGAACCGCAGCGACGGCGCCTCCCGAAAACTCGGCGGAGCGCGTCGGCACGCACCCCACGACCGCGACCACGGGAGCCCCCTCTTGGCCATGCAGCCGAAATCTTCGACGACCAAGCACATCTTCGTCACTGGGGGTGTCGCCTCGTCCCTCGGTAAGGGCCTCACCGCCTCCAGCCTCGGCATGCTGCTCAAGGCCCGTGGCCTCCGTGTCGTCATGCAGAAGCTCGACCCGTACCTGAACGTCGACCCGGGCACGATGAACCCCTTCCAGCACGGCGAGGTGTTCGTCACCAACGACGGCGCCGAGACCGACCTGGACATCGGCCACTACGAGCGCTTCCTCGACATCGACTTCGACGGCTCGGCCAACGTGACCACCGGCCAGGTGTACTCGCAGGTCATCGCCAAGGAGCGGCGCGGCGAGTACCTGGGCGACACCGTCCAGGTCATCCCGCACATCACGAACGAGATCAAGCACCGCATCCGCCGCATGGCGACGGACGAGGTCGACGTCGTGATCACCGAGGTCGGCGGCACGGTCGGTGACATCGAGTCGCTGCCGTTCCTGGAGACCGTCCGTCAGGTCCGCCACGAGGTCGGCCGTGACAACGTGCTGGTCGTCCACATTTCCCTCCTGCCGTACATCGGTCCGTCGGGTGAGTTGAAGACGAAGCCGACCCAGCACTCGGTTGCGGCGCTGCGCAACATCGGTATCCAGCCGGACGCCATCGTGCTGCGCTGCGACCGTGAGGTCCCGACCGCGATCAAGCGCAAGATCAGCCTGATGTGCGACGTCGACGAGGCCGCGGTCGTCGCGTGCCCCGACGCCCCCTCGATCTACGACATCCCGAAGGTCGTGCACAGCGAGGGCCTGGACGCGTACGCCGTCCGCAAGCTGGACCTGCCGTTCCGCGACGTGGACTGGACGCAGTGGGACGACCTGCTCGGCCGCGTCCACAAGCCGGACCACGAGATCGTCATGGCGCTGGTCGGCAAGTACATCGACCTGCCCGACGCCTACCTGTCGGTGACCGAGGCGCTGCGCGCCGGCGGTTTCGCCAACCGGGCCAAGGTCAAGATCAAGTGGGTCACGTCGGACGACTGCAAGACGCCGGCCGGCGCCAAGAAGACGCTCGGCGACGTCGACGCGATCTGCATCCCCGGTGGCTTCGGCGACCGCGGTGTGTCCGGCAAGGTCGGCGCGATCCAGTTCGCCCGCGAGAACAAGATCCCGCTGCTCGGCCTCTGCCTGGGTCTCCAGTGCACGGTGATCGAGGCGGCGCGGAACCTGGCGGACATCCCGGACGCCAACTCGACCGAGTTCGACGCGGCCACGGCCCACCCGGTCATCTCGACCATGGCCGAGCAGCTCGACATCGTCGCCGGTGAGGGCGACATGGGCGGCACCATGCGGCTCGGCATGTACCCGGCGAAGCTCGCCGAGGGCTCCATCGTGCGCGAGGTGTACGACAACAAGGAGTACGTCGAGGAGCGCCACCGGCACCGCTACGAGGTGAACAACGCGTACCGCGCCGAGCTGGAGAAGAAGGCGGGCCTGCAGTTCTCCGGCCTCTCGCCCGACGGCAAGCTCGTCGAGTACGTCGAGTACCCGCGCGAGGTCCACCCCTACCTGGTCGCCACGCAGGCGCACCCGGAGCTGCGCTCGCGTCCGACGCGTCCGCACCCGCTGTTCGCCGGTCTGGTGAAGGCGGCCGTGGAGCGCAAGGTGAAGGCGGCGCAGGGCGGTTCCGCGGGGGCCAAGAAGGCCAAGTAAGGGCTCTGCGGGGCCTGTCCACCAGCGATGTACGGTTACCGGGGTGTACGCCTTTGCGGCGTGCGCCCCGGTTTCTTATGAGTACCGCTCATGCGTACGTAGGAGGGCTTTCGGTATGACGGCCAAGACGCCGCTCGTGGACACGGCCGAGGAGTGGGAGGTCCGGGCGACCGAGACCCCCTTCGTCGGGAACAAGACCTCCGTACGTACGGACGACGTCGTCATGCCGGACGGCTCCGTGGCCCGGCGCGACTACCAGGTGCACCCCGGGTCGGTGGCCGTGGTCGCGCTCGACGACCAGGACCGGGTGCTCCTCCTCAAGCAGTACCGGCACCCCGTGAGCATGAAGCTCTGGGAGATCCCGGCGGGCCTCCTCGACATCCCCGGTGAGAATCCGCTGCACGCGGCGCAGCGCGAGCTGTACGAGGAGGCGCACGTCAAGGCGGAGGACTGGCGGGTCCTCACGGACGTCTACACGACGCCGGGCGGCTGCTCCGAGGCGGTCCGCATCTTCCTCGCGCGGGACCTCTCCGAGGCGGAGGGCGAGCGGTTCGAGGTGGAGGAGGAAGAGGCGGACATGGAGTTCGCGCGGGTGCCGCTGGCGGAGCTGGTCCGGGGTGTGCTCGCGGGCGAGCTGCACAACAACTGCCTTGTGGTCGGAGCGCTTTCGCTGGCCGCGGCTCTTGCGGGCGACGGCCTCGACGCCCTCCGCCCGGCGCTGGCGGAGTGGCCTGCGAGGCCCTTCGAGGCGTGACGCTTCGCGGGGGCGGGTTCGTCGTTGTGGCCTCGGGGCTCTGCCCCGGCCCCCGCGCCTCAATCGCCGGCGGGGCTTGAGCTGGGCGACCACATCAAGCCCCTGCGTCGATTGAGCAGCGGGGTCCGGGGCGGAGCCCCGTGACCGTAACCACGTTTCAGGTCACACCATCCGCTGATCCGATCAGGCGACTTGGGCGCGCCGTCCGCCAAGGGCACCCGCACCCCCTCAACTAGGCTCGGGAACGCCCCCTGCCGACCCCCGGAGGGGATGGGTGAGACGGAGCGTGGCCCGTGACGGATCAGGCGGTCGAGTCGGACGACGTGACGGAGGCCGAGTCGGCCCCCGGACGGCCCCGCAAACGGCGTCGCACCCGTCGGGCGCAAGAGGTGGCGGAGCGTCAGTTCCTGGGACGCAAGCGGGAGTTGTCGCAGCTCCGGTCCGACATCGAGCGGGCCGGACTCGACACGCTCTCGGGGCGCAAGGTGCCCCGTGCCCGGGTGCTCCTGATCGCGGGACGCCCGGGCACGGGACGCACCGCCCTCGCCGAGGAACTGTTGCGGGGCGTCCGCGAGCAGTACCCCGACGGCACCCTGCGGACCCGGCTCACCGCCCCCGACGGCACCCCCGTCCCCACCGAACACGTCCTGCGCGACCTGCTGGCCACCCTCGAACTGCCCGCCCCGCCCGGCGAGAACGCCGACGACCTCTCCGAACGGCTGCGCGAAGGACTCGCGGTCCGCCGCGCGGTGCTGTTCCTCGACGACGCGGTCAGCGCCGAACAGGTCGACCCGCTGCTCCCCGACACCCCGGACTGCCTCGCCGTGGCCGTCGCCGAGGGCCCGCTGACCGGCATCCCGGACGTGCGGCCCTGCACGCTCGGCGGCCTCGACACCAAGGCCGCGCTCGAACTCCTCACCTGGCACACCGGTTCGGTCCGCGTCACCTGCGACCCGCGCTCGGCCGAGTCCCTGGTGGAGCTGTGCGGCGCCGAACCCGCCGCCCTGAACATCGCCGGCGGCTGGCTCGCCGCACGCCCCAAGGAATCCGTCGCCGACCTGGCCAAGCAGCTGCACGCCCTCGAGCCGGACGGTTCGGCCCTGGCTCGTGTCTTCCGGTTCGCGTACGAGGAGCTGCCCGGGCCCGCCGCCCGGATACTGCGCTACCTGTGCCTCGCCCCCGACGGACTCGTCGACCCGCACACCGCGTCCGCGCTGGCCGGCTGCTCGGTCGCGGCGGCCCACTCCACCCTCGACGCCTTCGTCACCCTCGGCCTGGTCCGCGGCCTGGACTCCGAGCTGCCGCAGTACGAGGTGCCCGGCTGCCTCGCCCCGTTCCTGCGCGGCCTCACCGAGACCGTCGACCGCCCCGCCGAGGTGCAGCTCGCCCGCGCCCGGATGCTGGAGCGGACCGTGCGGCTGCTCACCTCGTGCCGCGCCGTCACCGAACCCGACGGCTCCCCGGCCCGCAAGAAGCTCGCCGGGCTGCCGAGCGCCCTGCGCTTCGCCGACCGGGAGGCCGCTGCCGCGTGGCTGCGCGCGCGGCAGCCCGCGCTGCTCGCCGCGGCCCGACTGGCCGTCGCGGACGGGGAGTTGGACACGCTCGCCCGACGCCTGATGGCCGCTCTCGTGCGGGCTGTCGTGGCGCACCGGGGGACCGAGGACGCCGCGTCCGAGCTGTACGGGATCCACCGGCTCGTGCTCGATGTCGCCGAGCGCCGCGACCTCCCGAGGGAGAAGGCCGCGGCCCTGCTCAACCTCGCCGACCTCGACGCCAGGACCGGCCGCACCCACGAGGCCCTGGCCCGCTACCGGGCCGCGCTCGACGCGGGGCGCGCCGCACGGGACCCGTACGCGACGGGCCGTGCGATGGAATCCGTAGGCGGCGCCTACCAGTCGCTCGGGGACTGGCAGCGGGCCGCCGACTGGTACGGCCGGGCCCTCGCCCAGCAGATCACCCGCGGCGAGCGGGCCGACGCCGCGCGCCTGCACGGACGTATCGCGGGAGTCCACACCTACGCGGGCCGCTACGGCGAGGCGCAGCGGTCGCTGCGCTCGGCCCTCGCCGGCTACCGCAAGGAGGGCGATGTGCCCGCGCAGGCCCGGGCCCTGAGCGAGTTGGCGCGGGTGCTCGAATACGCCGGCCGGCCCGAGGAGTCGCTGCACACCTGCCAGGAGGCGATCGAGTGGGCGCGGCAGGCACAGGACACCCGGTTGCAGGCCGCGCTCCAGCTGCGCCTCGCCGACACGCTCGACCGGCTCGGCGACCCCGCCGCCGCCAAGCTGCACCGGGGTGCGGCCGAGCGCATGCTGGGAGAGGAGCTCGCCGGTGTCGGTGAGGCGGAAGCAGATCCTTCGGATCAGCCAGCCGAGACCTGCGAAATCCGTAGCGCATCCGCAGGAGATTGATGCATCGAAAGGCTAGACAGCTCAATAACCTTCATTAGACTGGCTCTGCCGCGGTCATCCGTGGCGCCTCCCGGTGCGTCCCGTGGTGTGCCGGTATGTAGTGCATTGCCCGTTTAACCCCTGAGCCAAGGACCGTGATCGACGATGAAGGTCGGCATCCCCCGCGAGGTCAAGAACAACGAGTTCCGGGTGGCCATCACCCCGGCCGGCGTCCATGAGCTGGTACGCCACGGCCACCAGGTCTTCGTCGAGCAGAACGCCGGCGTCGGCTCCTCGATCACGGACGCCGAGTACGTCTCGGCCGGCGCGCAGATCCTCGGCACCGCCGACGAGGTCTGGGCCACGGCGGACCTGCTCCTCAAGGTCAAGGAGCCGATCGCGGAGGAGTACCACCGCCTCCGCAAGGACCAGACGCTCTTCACGTACCTGCACCTGGCCGCGTCCAAGGAGTGCACGGACGCGCTCCTGGAGTCGGGCACGACCGCGATCGCGTACGAGACGGTCGAGACCGCGAACCGCCAGCTGCCGCTGCTCGCACCGATGTCCGAGGTCGCGGGCCGTCTCGCCCCGCAGGTCGGCGCCTACCACCTGCTCGCCGCCAACGGCGGCCGCGGCGTGCTGCCCGGCGGTGTGCCCGGCGTGCACGCGGGCAAGGCCGTCGTCATCGGCGGTGGCGTCTCCGGCTGGAACGCCGCGACGATCGCCATCGGCATGGGCTTCCACGTGACCCTGCTCGACAAGGACATCAACAAGCTCAAGGAGGCCGACAAGGTCTTCGGGACGAAGATCCAGACCGTCGTCTCCAACGCCTTCGAGCTGGAGAAGGCCTGCCTGGAGGCCGACCTCGTCATCGGCGCCGTCCTGATCCCCGGCGCCAAGGCGCCGAAGCTGGTCACCAACGAGCTCGTGTCCCGCATGAAGCCGGGAAGTGTCCTTGTCGACATCGCGATCGACCAGGGCGGCTGCTTCGAGGACTCGCACCCGACCACGCACGCCGAGCCGACCTTCAAGGTGCACAACTCGGTCTTCTACTGCGTCGCCAACATGCCCGGCGCGGTGCCGAACACCTCCACGTACGCGCTGACCAACGCGACGATGCCGTACATCGTCGAGCTGGCCAACCGCGGCTGGGCCGAGGCCCTGCGCCGCGACCCGGCCCTCGCCCTGGGCCTCAACACCCATGACGGCAAGGTCGTTTACAAGGAGGTCGCGGAGGCGCACGGCCTCGAGCACCTCGAGCTGGAGAGCCTGCTCGGCTGACCCATCCAGAAGGCGACGTCAACGAAAGTCGTCAATCTCACGCATACGGCCGGACCTTGTGAGGGGTCCGGCCGTACGTGTAGGGGAACAGGACGGGTCCGGACATGGTCAACTCGCCGTGAACGTAACCCTTTACCCGATTCGCACGGCGACGAAATGCACCGAAGAGCCGTCGTACGCCCTTGACATGAGGGTGTTTCGTTACCGACACATCGGGCCGGGTCCGGCGGATTGTGTTGCTGCGGAGCGGTGACACGCCATAGAGTCGCCAACCGTCGGCATGGTGCCACGCTGACCTATCGATAAATGTTCCTGGTCACATCCAAGGAGGTAAGACGACTTGTGAATGAGTCGACATTTACTCCCGGAGGTGGCCAGCCAGGCGGACAGGTTCCCGCGGGGCTTCAGGCTGTCGGCCCCGTCGCTGTGCGTACCTTCGCTGCCCAACAGAGCAGTTATCAGGGCATCCCCCAGCAGACGCCGACGCAGACAGCAGACCAGAGCATGGATGGCCATCACGTGAACGCCATGGCCGGCGACCGAAGTGGCGACACACAAAGCCACTTCGCCGACTACGACGAACTGTCCCCCGACGGACACTTCTACGACCCCGACGCCGAATACGAGCCGGATCCCGAGTACGCGGCCACGCTCGCCCCTGACGCTGCCCGCCAGCGCCGCGAGCGCGTCGGCCCCACCGGGCGTCCGCTGCCGTACTTCCCGATTCCAGGACCGCTGACCGATCACGGCCCGGCGAAGATCATCGCGATGTGCAACCAGAAGGGCGGCGTCGGCAAGACCACGTCGACCATCAACCTGGGTGCCGCGCTCGCCGAGTACGGACGCCGGGTCCTGCTCGTCGACTTCGACCCGCAGGGTGCCCTGTCGGTCGGCCTCGGCGTGAACCCGATGGAGCTCGACCTCACGGTCTACAACCTGCTCATGGAGCGGGGGATGGCCGCGGACGAGGTCCTGCTGAAGACCGCCGTCCCGAACATGGACCTGCTCCCCAGCAATATCGACTTGTCCGCTGCCGAGGTGCAGTTGGTCAGTGAGGTGGCGCGCGAGTCCACGCTGCAGCGGGCGCTCAAGCCGCTGATGGCCGACTACGACTACATCGTGATCGACTGTCAGCCCTCGCTCGGCCTGCTGACGGTGAACGCGCTGACGGCCGCTCACAAGGTCATCGTTCCGCTGGAGTGCGAGTTCTTCGCGCTGCGCGGTGTGGCCCTGCTGACCGAGACGATCGAGAAGGTCCAGGAGCGGCTCAACCCGGATCTGGAGCTCGACGGGATCCTCGCCACGATGTACGACTCGCGGACCGTGCACAGCCGTGAGGTGCTCGCGCGCGTCGTGGAGGCGTTCGACAACAACGTCTACCACACGGTGATCGGCAGAACCGTTCGCTTCCCGGAGACCACGGTCGCCGGTGAGCCGATCACCACGTACGCCTCGAACTCGGTCGGTGCCGCGGCCTATCGCCAGCTTGCCAGGGAGGTGCTCGCCCGGTGTCACGCCGAGTGAGTCTGCCGGGGGCCGACGAACTGTTCCGTACGACCGGGGGCATGGGGCTGCAGGCGTCGTCGCCGAGGCGCTCGGCGAACGGCGAGGCGCGGGTTCCCTCGCCTGCCGGGGAGAGCGACGAGGCGGCCGCCTCCGACGGTGAGGCGGAAGCGGCCCCGGCCTCCTCCGCCTCCGGTGAGCACTCCGCCGCCGAGGCCGAGTCGGACGCCGGGTCGCGCACTCGGGCCGCCGCGGCGGAGGGTGCGGAGAAGGCGGGACGCAGGGCCTCCGGCGGGGCGCAGGAAGGTTCCGGTGGGCGTGGGTCCTCCGCGGCGGCGCGGAAGCGGTCGCGGGCGGCGAACCGGCGGCCCAGCGGGCGTGAGAGGCACGACGAGAAAATCACCGTGTACGTCTCCGCCGAGGAGCTGATGGACCTCGAGCACGCGCGCCTGGTGCTGCGCGGTGAGCACGGGCTGGCCGTCGACCGGGGGCGCATCGTGCGGGAGGCGGTCGCCGTGGTGCTGGCCGACCTGGAGTCCCGGGGGGACGCGAGCATTCTTGTACGTCGGCTGCGGGGGCGCTAGCCGCTGGGCGGGTAGCGTCCTGGGTTGATGTCCGTTAACGAATCCTCTGGTACGCCGCTGCCGCCTCCGGCGGGGCGTCGGCGTGCGCTGGGGCGTGGTGCGCTTTCCGAACCGGAGTCGGCGCCCTCCGAACCTTCGGCCGGAACCGGGGGCCGCCTTGCCCACCCTGCTGCCCAAGGCGGCAGATTGCCCAAGGCCGCGGAACCGGAACCGGAGCAGGCCGAGGCCGAGGTCGATGACGGGAAGTTCAAGGTTCGGCTCGATAATTTCGAGGGGCCGTTCGATCTTCTGTTGCAGCTCATCTCCAAGCACAAGCTCGACGTCACCGAGGTCGCGCTGTCCAAGGTCACCGATGAGTTCATGGCCCACATCCGGGCCATGGGGGCCGACTGGGACCTCGACCAGACGACGGAGTTCCTCGTCGTCGCCGCGACGCTGCTCGATCTGAAGGCCGCCCGCCTGCTGCCCGCCGCCGAGGTGGAGGACGAGGCCGATCTGGCCCTCCTGGAGGCGCGCGACCTGCTGTTCGCGCGGCTGCTTCAGTACCGCGCGTACAAGCGGATCGCCGACATTTTCAGCGAGCGGATGGAGGACGAGGGCCGCCGGTACCCGCGGACCGTGGGTCTGGAGCCGCACCACGCCGAGCTGCTGCCCGACGTCGTCATCAACATCGGGGCCGAGGGATTCGCCCGGCTGGCCGTGAAGGCGATGCAGCCGAAGCCCAAGCCGCAGGTCTACGTCGAGCACATCCACGCGCCGCTGGTCAGCGTGCAGGAGCAGGCCCAGATCGTCGTCGCCCGGCTCAAGGAGGTCGGCGAGGCCGCGTTCCGGGAGCTGGTCGCCGACACCGACGACACGCTCACCGTCGTCGCCCGGTTCCTGGCGCTGCTCGAGCTGTACCGGGAGAAGGCCGTCGGGCTCGACCAGGAGACCCCGCTGGGGGAGCTGGTCGTGCGCTGGACCGGGGGCGAGGCGGACGCCGAGCCCGTGGTGACGGACGAGTTCGACAGGGCACCGGACCTGCCCGAGGCCCCCGAGCAGAAGGAGACTGCCACATGAGCGAGCCCGACCCCGGCAGCGTGGCGGAGCTCGACCTCAAGCCCGCCCTGGAAGCCGTGCTCATGGTGGTCGACGAGCCCGCCACCGAGGAGCACCTGGCCAAGATCCTGCAACGGCCCAGGAGGGCCGTGAGCGACTCGCTGCGGGAGCTGGCCGACGAGTACCGCTCCCAGGGCCGCGGCTTCGAGCTGAGGCTCGTGGCGGGCGGCTGGCGCTTCTACACCCGGCCCGAGTACGCGGCCGCCGTCGAGGGCTTCGTCCTGGACGGACAAGTGGCGAGGCTCACCCAGGCGGCTCTGGAGACCCTCGCCGTCGTCGCGTACCGGCAGCCGGTCAGCCGTTCCCGGGTCTCCGCGGTGCGCGGAGTGAACTGTGACGGGGTCATGAGGACCCTGTTGCAGCGGGGGCTGGTGGAGGAGGCGGGCGCGGAACCCGAAACAGGTGCGATCCTGTACAGGACGACGAACTACTTTCTGGAGCGGATGGGCCTGCGCGGCCTGGACGAGCTGCCGGAACTCGCGCCCTTCCTCCCCGAGGCGGACGCGATCGAGGGCGATACGCAGGAAGGGGTCCCGTCGTTCGACCCGGACGCACCCGATGCGCCGGGTGTCGAGGACGTACACGACTAACGGAAATCTGATGCGAAGCAGCAGCGGCAGGAACAGCAGCGGAAACAACGGCGGGAGCCGTGGTGGCAACAGCAGCGGCCGCGGCGGGAACAGCGGGGGCCGCGGCAACCAGCGCGGCGCCGGCAACAACCGCGACGACAGGCGCGGTGGCGGCGGCTACCGCGACGACAAGCGTGACGACAGGCGGGACGACAAGCGTGACGACAGGCCCGCGCGCCCGAAGCGGCCGCGTCCCGAGGAGCGGCTCTACGACGTAGGCCCGAACGCCACGAAGGACGGTTCGAAGTCGGGCCGGGGCGCCTCCGCGCGCGGCGGTGCCAAGGGCGGCCCCAAGCGCGGGCAGCAGTCGGGCGGTCCGGCGGGGCGGGGCCGTACGGCTCCGTCGCGTTCGCGCGAGTACGAGACGCGGACCGAGGAGCGCAACCGCGAGCGGTACGCGGGCAAGAAGGACGTCAAGCTCCCGAAGACGTTCCCCGGCGCCGAGCAGGAGGGCGAGCGGCTTCAGAAGGTGCTGGCCCGTGCCGGTTACGGCTCGCGGCGTGCCTGCGAGGAGCTGGTCGACGAGGCCCGTGTCGAGGTCAACGGCGAGATCGTCATGGAGCAGGGTCTCCGTGTCGACACGGAGAAGGACGAGATCAAGGTCGACGGCCTGACCGTGGCCACGCAGTCGTACCAGTTCTTCGCGCTGAACAAGCCGGTCGGTGTCGTCTCCACCATGGAGGACAACGAGGGGCGGCAGTGCCTCGGCGACTACACGAACAACCGTGAGACGCGCCTCTTCCACGTCGGACGGCTCGACACCGAGACCGAGGGCGTCATCCTGCTCACCAACCACGGTGAGCTGGCCCACCGCCTCACGCACCCCAAGTACGGCGTGAAGAAGGTCTACCTCGCGCACCTCGTGGGCCCGATCCCGCGTGACCTGGGCAAGCGGCTCAAGGACGGCATCGAGCTTGAGGACGGGTACGCGCGCGCGGACCACTTCCGCATCGTCGAGCAGACCGGCAAGAACTACCTGGTCGAGGTCACCCTGCACGAGGGCCGCAAGCACATCGTGCGGCGGATGCTGGCCGAGGCCGGCTTCCCGGTCGACAAGCTGGTGCGGGTCGCCTTCGGTCCGATCACGCTGGGCGACCAGAAGTCGGGCTGGCTGCGGCGCCTTTCGAACACCGAGGTCGGCATGCTGATGCAGGAGGTCGACCTGTAGGTCGCGCCTGCGCGGGTCTTGTGTGCGGCGACCCCCTCCTTTTAAGGTCTGTTGGACCAATAAAGGGAGGGGGTCCTCGCATGTCCGACAACGGCACGGTGGCGGGCTACGACAAGTACGCCTACGAGCCCTTCGCCGTCACCGTCGACCTGGCCGTGTTCACGCTCCGGTCGGGACGGCTGCACATCCTGCTCGTCGAGCGCGGTCACGAGCCCTACGCAGGGCGCTGGGCGCTGCCCGGCGGGTTCCTGGAGCCGCACGAGTCCGCGGAGGGCGCGGCGCGCCGTGAGCTCGCCGAGGAGACCGGGCTCGCCGACGTCGCAGGGCTGCATCTGGAACAGCTGCGTACGTACAGCGAACCGGGGCGCGATCCCCGGATGCGGGTGGTGTCCGTCGCGTTCGCCGCGCTCGTGCCCGACGCGCCGCAGGCCCACGGGGGCGGGGACGCGGCGCGGGCCGCCTGGCTGCCGTACGGGACCCAGGGCCCGCTCGCCTTCGACCACGACCGGATCCTCGCCGACGCCCACGAGCGCATCGGCGGGAAGCTGGAGTACACCTGCCTGGCCACCGGGTTCTGCCCGCCCGAGTTCACGCTCGGCGAGCTGCGGCAGGTCTACGAGGTGGTCTGGGGCACCGACCTCGACCCGGCGAACTTCCGCCGCAAGGTGCTCGCGACGCCCGGCTTCGTCGAGCAGATCCCCGGCGCGTCCCGGCTGACCGGCGGGCGCGGCAAGCCCGCGGCGCTCTACCGGGCCGGCGACGCCACGTCCCTGCACCCACCGCTGCTGCGCCCCGCGCACGAGCCCTCGGAGAGGTCCCGCCGATGACGAAGAGTTCCGCCACCGGGTCGCTGCTCGGCCTCGCCCTCGGGGACGCGCTCGGCTTTCCGACCGAGTTCAACGACGTACCGGCGATCCTCGCCAAGTGCGGGCCCTGGCGGGAGATGGAGCTGCCGGGCCACCCCGTCGCGTACATCACCGACGACACGCAGATGGCTCTCGCCGTGGCGCGGGCGCTGCACAGGAGCGGCCCTCTCACGCCCGAACGGTTCGAGCCGGCGCTGCGCGAGGAGTTCGTCGACTGGTACGAGTCGCCCGACAACAACCGCTCGCCCGGCAACACCTGCCTGCGCGCGTGCAGCCTCCTGAAGACCGAGAGCCGGGCCTGGCAGGAGGCCAGCCAGATCCACTCCAAGGGCTGCGGCGCCAATATGCGCGTCACGCCCCTCGGGCTCGTCCCCGGCCTGACCGACGAACAGCGCGCGGGCGCCGCCCAGTTGCAGGCAGGGCTCACCCACGGCCACCCGACGGGCCTCGCCGCCGCCGACCTCACCGCGCACGCCGTCCGCCTCCTCGCCGCGGGCGCGGAGCCGACGGGCCTGGTCGGCCTGCTCCGCTCCTACGCCTACGAGAACCGCGAGACCTACCACGAGGCCTGGCTCGGCGACCTGTGGCGGCGCGGCGAGGAACCGACGCCGCAGCGGTTCATCGCACGCGGCTGGGACGAGTGCCTCGGCGTCCTCGACCGACTGCGGGAGGCGCTGCGCGAGCCGTCCCCCGAGACCGACCCGTGCCTCCCCACGGGCGCCGGCTGGATCGCGGAGGAGGCCCTGGCCACGGCCCTGCTGTGCTTCCTGCTCTTCGTCGACGCCCCCGTCCTGGCGCTGCGCCGCGCCGCCTGCACCTCCGGCGACTCGGACTCGATCGCGGCCCTCGCCGGGGCCTTCGCGGGCGCCCACCTCGGCGCCGACGCGTGGCCGAAGGAGTGGACCGGACGCATCGAGCACCGGGAGGAGCTGCTGGTGTTCGGGGCGGAGTGGGACGCGGCGTAATTCGGTGGGCCGGGGCGGCCCGGTCGGCGAGCATGTCGACATGACGCTCACCGACGCCGGACTGCCCGCCACCATGGACCTGACCTCCGTGGTGGCCGCCGAGCCCGACCCGCTGCTCTTCGCGACCGTGTCGGGCGCCCATCTCTACGGGTTTCCGTCCCGGGACTCCGACGTCGACCTGCGCGGCGCGCACCTGCTGCCGCCCGAGGCGCTCGTCGGGCTGCGGGAGCCGGAGGAGACGCGGTCGCGGATGTGGTGGGCGGACGGGGTCGAGATGGACCTCGTCACGCACGACCTGCGGAAGTTCGTCCGCCTGATGCTGCGGCGCAACGGGTACGTCCTGGAGCAGCTGCTGTCGCCGCTCGTCGTCCACACCACGGACGCGCACCGAGAACTCGTGGCGCTCGCGCCGGGCGTCGTCACGCGCCATCACGCCCACCACTACCGGGGGTTCGCGGGCACGCAGTGGCGGCTCTTCGACCGGTCGCGGGAGCTGAAGCCGCTGCTCTACACGTTCCGCGCGCTGCTCACCGGCGTCCATCTGATGCGCAGCGGCGAGGTGTTGGCCCATCTGCCCACGCTGCTCGGTGAGGTGGCCGCACCGGCCTACCTCCCCGAGCTGATCGAGGCGAAGGCCGCCGCCGAGCACGCGGCCGCGGACGTCGCGTACGAGCGGGTGGCCGCCGATGTGCAGGCGCTGCATGCCGAGCTCGACGCGGCGCAGGCCGCCTCCGCGCTGCCCGAGCAGCCGTCCGCGCACGACGCGCTGCACGACCTAGGGCCTGTCGTTTGGATCAGGCCGGGCTCGCGGGGCCTGGCACGCACGCTCGCGGCGTTGTCGTCGGTCGACGACGCTCCGCGTCG
>NZ_JBITCS010000061.1:0-29927 GCF_044453445.1 Streptomyces sp. NPDC051684
AACCCTACCAGATCCGTTTTCCGTTCCGTCTCCGGTTCGGATTTCATTTCCGGTGGCCGTTGGAGGGCCTTTGCCTTTCGGCGGTTCCGACTTTACCAGAAGTTTTGGGCCGGACTTACCGGCTCAGGGTTTCCGATTAATCGGGAGGGGCTTCTCGAAGAATTGAATTTCGCGAAGCGGGCTAGATACTAGCCGTTGCAATCGAACCTGTCGAGTTCGGGGCAACTGTTCGAATCTACCTCCCCAGTCTGTCCGTGTCAACGGTCTTTCCGGGGCGAAGAGGAGACTAGCAGGTCAGCGGGGCGCTCGCACATCAAGCGGCCGTGGGCAGGAGCGCGCTGCGCTCGTCCGCGTGCACATCGCCTGTCTCCCCCTCACGTGCCGCTCTGCCGCCGAGGACATAGACGTATGCCAGGAAGGCCAGCTCTGCCGCGATGCCGATGCCGATGCGGGCCCAGGTCGGCAGGCCGGAGGGGGTGACGAAGCCTTCGATGGCGCCGGAGATGAGGAGGACAAGGGCCAGTCCGATGGCCATGCCCAGGGCCGCGCGGGCCTCTTCGGCCAGGGCCGTTCTGCGCGAACGGGGGCCCGGATCGATCACCGTCCATCCGAGGCGGAGGCCTGTTCCGGCGGCTACGAAGACCGCGGTCAGTTCCAGCAGGCCGTGCGGGAGGATCAGGCCCAGGAAGGTGTCGAGGCGGCCGACGGAGGCCATGAGGCCGATGCCCACACCTACGTTGAGCATGTTCTGGAAGAGGATCCACAGGACCGGAAGGCCCAGGAAGACGCCCAGAACGAGGCACATGGCCGCGGCCTGGGCGTTGTTAGTCCAGACCTGGGCGGCGAACGACGCAGCCGGGTGGCTCGAGTAGTACGTCTCGTACTGGCCGCCGGGGCGGGTCATCTCGCGGAGCTCGGAGGGGGCCGCGATGGAGGCCTGGATGTCGGGGTGAGTGCCGATCCACCAGCCGATCAGGGCGGCTATCGCGGTCGAGAGCAGTGCGGTGGGCACCCACCAATGGCGCGCCCTGTAGACCGCCGCCGGGAAACCGTGGGTCAGGAACCGCGTCACGTCGCGCCACGAGGCGCGGCGGGTGCCTGTCACCGCACTACGCGCGCGTGCCACGAGTTGGGTGAGGCGGCCGATCACCCGGGGGTCCGGTGCGCTCGACTGGATGAGCGAGAGATGGGTGGCGGTGCGCTGGTAGAGGGTCACCAGTTCGTCCGCCTCGGTGCCGGTGAGGCGGCGTCGGCGGCGCAGCAGGGCGTCCAGTCGGTCCCACTCGGCCCGGTGGGCGGACACGAAGACGTCGAGGTCCATCCGGTCTGCTGCTCCTCGCTTTCCGGCACCTGTACGGCGCGATGGTCCTTCAGCTTGGCAGACTGGCGGTTCCTGGGGCAGCTCGTTGAAGGGTGGGTGGCCGGCGTGAGTGAGCTGGTGACGGGTGAGGCGGTGGCGCTGGAGCTGCGGCCCGCGAAGTTGCCGAGTCGGGCGCTTGCCGTGCTCATCGACCTGGCGGTGACGTTCGCCGTCTATATCGCGGTGACCATGGCGTTCGCGGCTGCAACCGCCTCGCTCGACGACGCCGCGGTCGCGGCCGTCGCGGTGGCGACGTTTCTGTTGGTGCTGGTCGGGATCCCGATCGCCGTGGAGACGCTGAGCCATGGACGGTCGCTGGGGAAGCTCGTGTGCGGGCTGCGCGTCGTGCGGGACGACGGCGGGCCGATCCGGTTCCGGCATGCGTTGGTGCGGGGAGCCGTCGGGGTCGTGGAGATCATCATGACGTTCGGCGTCGTGGCATGCATCGCTTCCCTGGTGTCCGCGCGGGGCCGGCGGGTCGGGGACGTGTTCGCCGGGACCCTCGTCGTACGGGAGAGGGTGCCGACGGGGCAGTTGGCGTTCGTGCCGCCTCCCCCGCCATGGCTGGTGGGGAGGTTCGCCGAGCTGGATCTGTCGGCCGTGCCGGAGGGGCTGTGGCTCGCGGCGCGGCAGTACCTGACGCGGATGGGGCAGTTGGATCCGCAGGTGGGCTGGGGGATGGCCGAGCGGCTCGCGGGTGAGCTCGCCGCGCACACGGGGGCGCCGGTGCCGAGTGACATTCCGCCCGCCGCGTTCCTGGCGGCCGTGACGCACGAGCGGCAGTCGCGGGAGGCCCAGCGGGCGTTCGGGGCGAACGCCGCAGCAGGTGGTCGGGCGGCTTCGCCCGTGGCCGGTGCGGCTCCCGGGCCGTACGGCGGATATCCGGAGGCCGCGCGGCCCGTGCCGCCCACGGTTCCGCCCGCTCCTCCCGTTTCCCCGGCTCCCGCTCCTTCGTCCGGTCCGGCCGACAACCGCCCGGCCGGATCCGGGAGTTCGGACGGGCCGGCCACCGGGTTCGTTCCGCCGGCCTGAGTCGGGGCGGCGTCAGCGGAACGCCGACGGCGGGTTCTCCAGGTCCTCCAGCTCGATGCCGGGGGCCGCGAGGACCACGTCGCCGCTGATGTGGACCGCCTGCTGCTCCCCCGTGTCCAGGGCTGTGACCTGGTATTCGTCCACGGTCAGAGGCCCGCTGTCAGTGGCGTGTGCTTCGCTGTTCAGCAGGGTCCAGGACTGGTCCAAAGTGCGTGGAGCGAGGACGGGGTCCGTCAGGGCGACGAGGCGGACGCGGGTCGGAGGGGAAGCGGGGGTGAGACCGAGCAGACGTGCGGTGGCGATGAGGAACGCGGGGGATGTGCCCGTGAACGCGTGCGCGGGGGCGTTTCCTTCGGTGGCGTGAGTGCCCGTGGGGTCGGTGCGGACCCATGTGACGCCGTCAATGGCGGCACCTCTCACCTGCCAGCTCGCCGCGTTCAGTTCGAGGCGGATGGGGCGGCCGAGTTCGTCGAGGGCGAGGTCGATCGAGCCGGCGTGGTCGCCGGAGGGGGTGGTCCGTTGCGCTACATAGCGCCAGCCGGAGGGGCCGGGCGCGCACTGGAAGTGTTCTTCGCCGAGGGGGGTGTGATCGTGCAGATCGTGGAGCGAATAACGGCCGCGGGGCATGGCGTTCGTGGGGTCCTCTGTCTGGCCTGGTGACGTCCGCCGTCGCGTACGAGGCGGGCGGGCGTCGAAGGGCGTGTCCACCGTAGCCAGCGGTGTGGGCGGACACGGGACAGGCCCCCGACACGGGGGTGCGGGGGCCTGTCCTGCGAAGCGGTCAGCCGACGGGCGGCTGGTGCGCGGTGCCGGGCCGACGACTCGGGAGTCGGCTGCTCGGCGGGCGCGTGCTCAGTAGCGGTAGTGGTCCGGCTTGTACGGGCCCTCGACCTCGACGCCGATGTACGAGGCCTGCTCCGGGCGGAGCGTCGTCAGCTTCACGCCGAGCGAGTCCAGGTGGAGGCGGGCGACCTTCTCGTCCAGGTGCTTGGGCAGCACGTACACGCCGGTCGGGTACTCGGACTGCTTGGTGAAGAGCTCGATCTGGGCCAGCGTCTGGTCCGCGAACGAGTTGGACATCACGAAGGACGGGTGGCCCGTCGCGTTGCCCAGGTTCAGCAGGCGGCCCTCGGAGAGCACGATGAGGACCTTGCCGTCGGGGAACGTCCAGGTGTGGACCTGCGGCTTGACCTCGTCCTTGACGATGCCGTCGATCTTCGCCAGGCCGGCCATGTCGATCTCGTTGTCGAAGTGGCCGATGTTCCCGACGATGGCCTGGTGCTTCATCTTGGCCATGTCCGAGGCCATGATGATGTCCTTGTTGCCGGTCGTCGTGACGAAGATGTCGACCTTGTCGATGACCTCGTCGAGCGTCGTGACCTGGAAGCCGTCCATCGCCGCCTGCAGAGCGCAGATCGGGTCGACCTCGGTGACGATCACGCGGGCGCCCTGGCCGCGCAGCGACTCCGCGCAGCCCTTGCCCACGTCGCCGTAGCCGCAGACGAGGGCGGTCTTGCCGCCGATGAGGACGTCCGTGGCGCGGTTGATGCCGTCGACGAGCGAGTGGCGGCAGCCGTACTTGTTGTCGAACTTCGACTTGGTCACGGCGTCGTTCACGTTGATCGCCGGGAACAGGAGGACGCCGTCGCGCTGCATCTCGTACAGGCGGTGGACGCCGGTCGTGGTCTCCTCGGTGACGCCGCGGATCTCGGAGGAGAGCTGGGTCCACTTCTGCGAACCGTTCGAGATCGTGCGGTTCAGGAGCTGGAGGATGACGCGGTGCTCGTCGGACTCGGCGGTGTCGACCGAGGGGACCTTGCCGTCCTTCTCGTACTCGACGCCCTTGTGGACGAGGAGGGTGGCGTCACCGCCGTCGTCGAGGATCATGTTCGGGCCGCCGGTGGGCGTGTTCGGCCAGGTCAGGGCCTGCTCCGTGCACCACCAGTACTCCTCGAGGGTCTCGCCCTTCCAGGCGAAGACCGGGATGCCCTGGGGGTTGTCCGGCGTGCCGTTCGGGCCGACGGCGATGGCCGCGGCGGCGTGGTCCTGCGTGGAGAAGATGTTGCAGGAGGCCCAGCGGACCTCGGCGCCGAGGGCGACGAGGGTCTCGATGAGGACGGCGGTCTGGACCGTCATGTGGAGGGAGCCGGTGACGCGGGCGCCGGCGAGCGGCTGGGCGTCGGCGTACTCCTTGCGGATCGCCATCAGGCCGGGCATCTCGTGCTCGGCGAGGGTGATCTCCTTGCGGCCGAAGGCGGCGAGGGAGAGGTCGGCGACCTTGAAGTCCTGGTCCTGTCGGTTGGCGACAGAAGTCATAAGTGAGCTGCTCCTCGGTGCTGTTGCAGTCGGTCGAGGTGGGCTGAGGCGCCTGCCCGCGATACGGGTGGTGCGCGCATGGCTGACCTGCGGCGTCCTGGGACACAAGTGTCCCCTGATCGTTCGCAGCGCAGTCCGTCGGAGGCCCTCTCTCCCTCGGTCGACCCGGCGTACGGGCCGCCCGACCGCCATCAGCAGCGACGTCTGGCTCGGTACAAAGCTACACCGATCGGCCCAGCCGAACCCACCCCGCCTCTCGATCCGGTCGCGCGAGTTCCGGGTGGGCCCGCGTCGGAGGGCGGACCGGGGCGAAAGCGGGGACGCGTGACCACGGACTACCCGATCCGGGACCTTCGAACTGTCGGTCCTGTGCGTATGTGTTGCACCATGACGAGACAGCCGCAAAGATTTGCGCGCTCTTGCACGGAACGCTTGAAGGAGAGCCACGTGACCAGTCCGGCCGACCCCCACGCGGGCGGAGGGGCCGTCGAGCAGCAGAAGAAGTTGAAGCTGCTCGCGGTGACCGCATGTCCGACCGGCATCGCGCATACCTACATGGCGGCAGAGAAGCTGCAGCAGGCAGCGGACGCCGCAGGCATCGACATGAAGGTGGAGACGCAAGGGTCCATCGGGGCCGAGAACGTCCTCACCGACAACGATGTCAGGCACGCCGACGGCATCATCATCGCCGCCGACAAGGACGTCGACCGCGCCCGGTTCGCCGGGAAGCGAGTGCTGTCGGTCGGCGTGTCGGAGGGCATCAGCCACCCCGAGCAGCTGCTCGAGCGGGTGCAGAACGCCCCTGTGGCCGGATCCGAGGGCGGTGCGGAGCAAGAGGCCGCAGCGGCCGGCGGCAAGGAGCGCAGCGCGGCGTACAAGGCGCTGATGAACGGCGTCAGCTTCATGATCCCGTTCGTCGTCGTCGGCGGTCTGCTGATCGCCGTCTCGCTGGCGATCGGCGGTCACGCGACGCCCGACGGCATCCAGATCCCCAAGGACACGTTCTGGTTCAACGTCAACGCGCTCGGCACGCTCGGCTTCAAGCTGATGCTGCCGATCTTCTCCGGCTACATCGCCTTCGCGCTCGGTGACCGGCCCGCACTCGTGCCGGGCATGATCGGCGGCTTCCTCGCCGCCGACGCCAGCATCTACGGCTCCGACGCCAACGCCGGCTTCCTCGGCGCCATCGTGACCGGTTTCCTCGCGGGCTATCTCGTCCTCGCGATCCGGAAGATCAAGGTTCCGAAGGCCATCCAGCCGATCATGCCGATCATCGTGGTGCCCATCGCGTCCACGCTGGCCGTCGGCCTCGCCTTCATCTACATCCTCGGCGGCCCGATCTCCTGGGTGTTCACGCACCTCACCGACTTCCTCGGCGGGATGACCGGGTCGAGCGCGGTGCTGCTCGGCGCGCTCATCGGCCTGATGATCGCGTTCGACATGGGCGGGCCGGTCAACAAGACCGCGTTCCTGTTCGCCGTCGGTCTGATCGGGACGAACAACGCCGTCATGGGCATGGCCGCGGCCGCCATCCCGGTGATGCCGCTCGGCCAGGGCCTGGCCACGATGATCCGCCGCAAGCTCTATACGCAGCAGGAACAGGAAGCCGGTATCGCGGCGCTGTTCATGGGCTGTTTCGGCATCTCGGAAGGCGCCATCCCGTTCGCGGCCGCGCGTCCGGCGCAGGTCATCCCGGCGAACATGCTGGGCGGCGCGGTCGCCGGTGCGATCGCGGGTCTCGCCGGGGTCGAGGACTCCGTGCCGCACGGTGGTCCGATCGTCGCGGTGTTCGGCGCGATCAGCGGCCTCGCCTGGTTCTTCATCGCGATCGTCGCGGGCACGGTGGTCACCGCCGTGGTCACGAACGCGCTCATCGGCGTCAGCAACCGCCGTGCCGCCGCCAAGCAGGCCGCGGCCAACTCCGCCGCGTCCCGCGAGCCCGCCCTGGCCGGTGCCACCCCGGCCGTCGCCGCCGAGAGCGCTCCCGAGGCGCACGCGACGGCGACCGTCACCTCCGCATCCGCGGGCGCCTCGCTCCAGGCGGCCACGGCGTCCTCCACGGCGGTAGGCGGGGCCGAGGCCGAAAGCTCCGCCGACGAGCCCGAGGTGCTCTCCGGCTACCTCACCGACCGGACGGTGAAGGTGCAGCTGGACGCCCAGGACAAGGAGGCGGCCATCCGCGAGCTGGCGGGTCTCGCCGCCGCCACCGGCAAGGTCGCCGACGTGGAGGAGCTCGTGCGGACCGCGCTGCGGCGCGAGGAGCAGGGCACGACCGGGCTCGGCGAGGAGATCGCCATCCCGCACGCCAAGACGGACGCGGTGACCGCCCCGGTCGTCTGCTTCGCGCGGTCCGCCGACGGCATCGAGTGGGGTTCGCTCGACGGCACGAAGGCCAGGCTGGTCTTCATGATCTCGGTGCCGGAGGCCGCGGCGGGCGACGAGCACCTGCGGATTCTGGCGCTGCTGTCGCGGAAGCTGATGGACACGGACTTCCGGGCGCGGCTGCAGGCGGCTCCGGACGACGCCGCGATCCTCGAGGTGCTGGCGGAGGTCCAGTAGCCGGATCGACGTTACGTGGACGGGGCCGGCGGGTGCGTACTCGCCGGCCCCGTCCACGGAGCGGAAGCAGCCCCGTACGCACGTGGGGGCCCGCCGGAAAGTCCGGCGGGCCCCCACGTGCGTACGGGAGGAGGTCAGTGCTCCGGGCTCGGCGTCGGGCCGCCCGGGCGGGCCTCCGGGTCGGAGCCCTTCGCGGCCTCGGCCTCGCTGTAGATGTCGGGCTCGAGGTAGATCACTCGGGCGATCGGGACGGCGGCGCGGATGCGGGCCTCGGCATCGTCTATGGCGCGGGCGACCTCGGCGGCCGTGTCGTCGTGCTGCACGGAGATCTTCGCGGCGACGAGGAGTTCCTCGGGGCCGAGGTGGAGCGTGCGCATGTGGATCAGGCCGGTGACGGTCTCGCCGTCGACGACGGCCTTCTCGATCTTCGCGACCTCGTCGGCGCCGGCGGCCTCGCCGAGCAGCAGCGACTTGGTCTCCAGGGCGAGGACGATCGCGATGGCGATCAGCAGGATGCCGATGCAGAGCGTGCCGATGCCGTCCCAGACGGCGTCGCCGGTGGCGAGGGTGAGGCCGACGCCGCCGAGCGCGAGGACGAGACCGATGAGCGCGCCGAAGTCCTCCAGGAGCACGACGGGCAGCTCGGGCGCCTTGGCGCGCTTGATGAACTGGCCCCAGGAGAGCTTGCCGCGCAGCGCGTTGGACTCCTTGATGGCGGTACGGAACGAGAAGCCCTCGGCGATGATCGCGAAGACGAGCACGCCGACCGGCCAGTACCAGTGCTCCAGATCGTGCGGGTGGCTGATCTTCTCGTAGCCCTCGTACACGGCGAACATGCCGCCGACCGAGAAGAGCACGATCGAGACCAGGAAGGCGTAGATGTAGCGCTCGCGTCCGTACCCGAAGGGGTGTTGCGGAGTCGCCTCGCGCTGCGCCTTCTTGCCGCCGAGCAGCAGCAGGAACTGGTTGCCGGAGTCGGCGAACGAGTGGACCGACTCGGCGAGCATCGACGAGGAGCCACTGAAGAGGAACGCCACGAATTTCGCTACCGCGATCGCTAGGTTGGCGGCCAGCGCCGCGACGATCGCCTTGGCTCCGCCTGAAGCACTCATGTCGTTCCTGATGTCCCTTCGAGGTTCTACGTATTACGTCCCGTGCGCGGTGGGTCATTGTTGCAGCACGGGACGCCTCGCATGCCTCTCAGGCCACAACGGTCGCCCGGAAAAGCGTGCCGAAACCGGACACATCGACCTTTTCGCCCGCCGGGACGAAGGCCGACTCGCCGGGTGCGAGGGCCAGCTCGCCGGCCCGGACGGTGCCCGCCGTGCACAGCAGGATCTGCGGCGTCGCGGCCGTCAGGTCGTGGCCGGCGCCGCTCTCGGGCAGCACGAAGCGCGAGAGGCGGAACTCGTCGATGGGGGTGTCGTAGACCTCTTCGCCGTTCGGCGAGGCCTCGGGACGCAGCACGCCGGGGTCGGTGGCCTCGAAGCGGACGATGCGGAGCAGCTCGGGCACGTCGACGTGCTTGGGGGTGAGTCCGCAGCGCAGCACGTTGTCCGAGTTGGCCATGATCTCGACGCCGAGGCCGTCGAGGTAGGCGTGCGGGACGCCGGCGCCGAGGAAGAGGGCCTCGCCGGGCTGCAGTTGGACGTAGTTGAGCAGCATGGCCGCGATGACGCCCGGGTCGCCGGGGTAGTGGTGGGCGATGCCCGCGTACGGCTCG
Organism: Streptomyces sp. NPDC051684; assembly: GCF_044453445.1. Lineage (NCBI taxonomy): Bacteria > Bacillati > Actinomycetota > Actinomycetes > Kitasatosporales > Streptomycetaceae > Streptomyces > Streptomyces sp. NPDC051684. The sequence continues at coordinate 8,991 of NZ_JBITCS010000061.1, forward strand.
TAGGCCCCGCCGATGCGCTGGGCGGCGGCCGTGGCCTCGGCGACCGTGTGCTCCATCTCGGCTGGGTCCGCGGTCAGTACGGCCGTCAGGACCTCGCGCAGCGCCGCCTCTTCGGGGTGGGCGCGCAGCAGGTCGGCGTACGGCTTGAGGCTGTCGACGCCGAGCCCTTCGAGGAGCTTCGCCGCTTCCTCGGGGGCGCGGAAGCCGCACAGGCCGTCGAACGGCGTGAGGGCGCAGATCAGTTCGGGCTTGTGGTTGGCGTCCTTGTAGTTGCGGTGCGGGGCGTCGATCGGGACGCCCCGCTGCTCCTCGTCCTCGTAACCCTCCTTCGCCTGCTGGAGGTTGGGGTGCACCTGGAGGGAGAGGGGTGCGCCCGCGGCGAGCAGCTTGAGGAGGAAGGGGAGACGGGGGCCGAACTTGTCGACGGCGGCGGTGCCCAGTTCGTCGGCCGGGTGCGCGTCGACGACCTCGTTCAGCGGGCCGCGCTCGGTGCGCGAGGGGGCGCCGGGGTGCGCGCCCATCCACATCTCCGCCTGCGGTTCGCCGGTCGGCTCCGCGCCGATGAGCTGCGGGATGGCGGTGGTGGAGCCCCAGGCGTAGGGGCGGACGGTGTTGGTGAGGCGGTCCATGAGGGGTTCTTTCGGTACGCGGTCCAGGGCGGGGCGGCCGGGCGCCGTCGGCCGGCCGGGGAAAGGGTCGGTCCGGGTCAGGCCCGCGAGGCGAGGCCCAGGTAAACGGCGGCGAAATCCGTGACGGCGATCAGCTCCGCGAGGGTCTCCAGGTCGCTGCCCTCCTCCGGTTCCAGCTCGCTGATGGCGGTGTCGTGCGAGAGCGCGAGTTCGCGGGCGGCGGGCGCGGCGGTGAGGCCGCCCGCGGGGCGGTCGCGGAGCAGGACGACGCGGGCGCGCATCATCTGGACCTCCTCGACGCGGTCGCGGAAGAAGTCGTCGGGGTCGGCGCCCGCGGCCAGGTCGCCGGTGAGGAGCGCGCCGTGGGCGGCCATCGCCTCGGGCAGGTCCGCGGCGAGGGCGGCGCGACCGGCGAGCTCGGCGAGGGCGGCGGCGAAGCGGCGGCCGGCCGGGCCCGCGGCGGCGCCCTCGGTCCAGATCAGCGGGAGCGCCTCGGCGAGCTCGGCGGCGAGCGTCTTGGCCGGGTTGCTGTACGTGGCGATGGCCGGGCCGCAGCGCTCGGCGACCTGGTCGAGGCGGTCGGCGACCTTTTCGAGGGTGTCGGGCTCGGCCGTGAGCAGGCCCGTGCGGTCGAGCAGCGCGAGGAGGGGCGTGAGCAGTGCCCAGAGTGCGCCCGGCGCGGAGGCGGCCGCGGGTTCGTCCTGCTCGTACGGGGCGGTGGCCATCGGTACGAGGAGGCCGTGCGCCCGGGCGACCGACTCGGTCAGCGGGGCGCCGGAGGGGCAGACCGCGACGGCCGTGACGCCGCGCCGGTACGCCTGTTCGACGAGGAGCGAGAGGCTCGGCTCCGTGCCGTCCGGGGTGGCGATCAGGAGGAGGTCGACCGAGCCCGCCCAGCCCGGCAGCTCCCAACGCAGCGCGCCCGGCGCGGGGGCCACGCCGGTGGGGCGCAGGCGGACGACCGGGCAGGCGGCGCCCGCCAGGCGCCCCACGAAGTCGGCGACGCCCGCGGCGGCGGTGCCGGGGCCCGCGATCAGGACGGCGCGGGGGCGGCCGTCGGGCTTCAGCTCGGCGATGCCGGCCTCGGCCGCATGCCGGGCCGCCGTGCGGACGCGGGCGCCGGCCTCGGCGGCGCCGCGCAGCAGGCCGCGGCGGTCGGCCCTGGCCAGCTCGTCCGGGTCGTCCAGGAGCGTTTCGTCGAACATGGCGTCGGGCCTCCTGCGGGCGGCTGCTTTTCGGGGGTTACGCGGGGCGGCGCGCCTCGTCGATCAGGAGGACGGGGATGCCGTCGCGGACCGGGTAGGCCAGGCCGCACTCCTTGCCGGTGCAGATCAGCTCGGCGTCGGCCTCCTTGAGCGGGGCGTGGCAGGCCGGGCAGGCGAGGATCTCCAGGAGGCCGGCTTCGAGCGGCATGGTTCCCTCCGGGGGGTGTGAGGTTCGGGTGCGCTGCACCGCGTGCGGTGGCCGGGTGGCCGGCCCGGGTACGGCGCTGGTCACCAGCCTACCGGCGGGGGCCGGGGGCCGTGTCGTGGCCGGGGCCGTCGTGAGCGGTGCGCGGCACCGGGCGCCGCTACCCGTCCTGCCGACGGGGCACGACTGCCCAGGCCCACCCGGGGGTGACGCCTCGGGGCTCTGCCCCGGCCCCCGCTCCTCAATCGCCGGAGGGGCTCAATGGGCCTGCCCGGCCGCACGCCAAGCAGTTAGCCCCGGATGATCGCCAGGACCTCGTCCCTGGTCTTCTCCATCGTCGGCGTGTCTCTCGCCTCCGCGTTCAGGCGCAGCAGCGGCTCCGTGTTGGACGGGCGGACGTTGAACCACCAGTCGGTCGCCGTGACCGTCAGGCCGTCGAGCTCGTCCGTCGTGATGCCCTCGCGGCCCACGTACGCCGCCTTGACCGCGGCGAGGCGGCCGGTCTGGTCGGCGACGGTGGAGTTGATCTCGCCGGAGGCCGCGTAGCGGTCGTAGGCGGAGACCAGGGCGGAGAGCGGGCCGTCCTGGCCGCCGAGGGCCGCGAGGACGTGGAGCGCCGCCAGCATGCCCGTGTCGGCGTTCCAGAAGTCGCGGAAGTAGTAGTGCGCGGAGTGCTCGCCGCCGAAGATCGCGCCGGTGGTCGCCATCTCCTGCTTGATGAAGGAGTGGCCCACGCGCGTGCGCACGGGCGTGCCGCCGTTCTCCTTCACGACCTCCGGAACGGTCCAGGAGGTGATCAGGTTGTGGATGACCGTGCCCGAGCCGCCGTTGCGCGCGAGTTCGCGGGCGGCGACCAGGGCCGTGATCGCGGACGGGGACACCGGGTCGCCGTTCTCGTCCACCACGAAGCAGCGGTCCGCGTCGCCGTCGAAGGCGAGGCCGAGGTCGGCGCCCTCGGCACGCACGCGTGCCTGGAGGTCCACGATGTTCGCCGGGTCCAGCGGGTTCGCCTCGTGGTTCGGGAACGTGCCGTCCAGCTCGAAGTACATCGGCACGACGTCCAGCGGCAGGCCGTCGAGGACAGTCGGCACCGTGTGCCCACCCATCCCGTTGCCTGCGTCCACGACGACCTTCAGCGGGCGGATCGCCGTCAGGTCGACCAGTCCGCGCAGATGCGCCGCGTAGTCACGCAGCGTGTCCCGCCGCGTGACGGTGCCGGGCGTGGCAGCCGGCTCCGGGGCGCCCGAGACGCTCCACTCCTCGGCGAGGCGGCGGATCTCCGCGAGGCCCGTGTCCTGCCCGACCGGCGCCGCGCCCGCCCGGCACATCTTGATGCCGTTGTACTGCGCCGGGTTGTGCGAGGCCGTGAACATCGCGCCGGGCAGGTCGAGCGCACCCGAGGCGTAGTACAGCTGGTCCGTCGAGCACAGGCCGATCTCGGTGACGTCCGCACCGAGGGCGGCGGCCCCGCGCGCGAACGCCCCCGTCAGACCGGGCGACGAGGGCCGCATGTCATGACCCACGACGATCGCGTCGGCGCCGGTCACCCGCACGAACGCGGCACCGAACAGCGCGGCGAGCTCCTCGTCCCACTGGTCCGGGACCACCCCACGCACGTCGTACGCCTTCACGATCTGCGACAGATCAGCACCAGCCACGGTCTGCCCAGCCCTCCTGGAGTCCTGCACGGACCCACAAAGTACCTGGCCGCACCGACAACGGATCGTGAACCCCTCATTCCTCCCGGGGAACCCGCCCGCCCGCATCCTCACTGGTCACAGCAGCACCAACCGATGCCAACAGCTGCCACCCGTTCTCACGGCAGCATCCACGACAGCACGGCCGTGCTCTGCCCCCACACGATCAGGCACATCACCAGCAGCAGCCCCGCGCTCCACGGCAGCACCTTGCGCAGCAGGTCGCCCTCCCGGCCCGCGAGGCCGACCGCCGCGCAGGCGATCGTCAGGTTCTGCGGCGAGATCATCTTGCCGAGGACGCCGCCGGAACTGTTCGCCGCGGCGAGGAGTTCCGGCGAGAGGCCCGACTGCTGGGCGGCCGTCACCTGGAGGGCGCCGAAGAGGGCGTTGGCCGAGGTGTCCGATCCGGAGACGGCGACGCCGAACCAGCCGAGGACCGGCGACAGGAAGGCGAGTCCGGCGCCCGCCGCCGCCACGAAGTGCCCAATGGTGGCGGCCTGGCCGGACAGGTTCATCACGTAGGCGAGGGCGAGCACACTCGTCACCGTCAGGATCGCGAACCGCAGTTCGTGCACGGTGGCGAACCATTCGCGCACCGCGTCGCGCGCGTGCACGCCGATGACGACCGCGGTGAACAGGCCCGCGATCAGGACGAGCGTGCCGCCGGTGGAGACGATCGGCAGCGTGAAGATGTTGCCGCCCACCGGCTTGCCGCTCGGATCGGCGACGTTCAGGAAGGGCCAGTCGAAGACCCAATTGGCCTTGGCGAGCAGGTCCTTGATGGCGGGGATCTGCGCCAGCGAGAAGATCACGACGATGAGCGCGTACGGCGCGTAGGCGCGCAGCACCTCGGGCCGCGCGTCCTCCTCGTCCAGGTCCTCACTGCGTACGCCGGTCAGGACGGCGGCGCGTACGGGCTCGGCGGCCGGCCTGCGCGCGTGCGGCACCGCGACGAGGGCGCCCGCGCCCACCAGGGCGGCGCCGATGTCGGCGAGTTGGGCGGACACGTAGTTGGAGGCCACGAACTGGGCGACGGCGAAGGCGAATCCGCACGCGAGGGCGGGCACCCAGGTCTCGCGCAGGCCCCGCTTGCCGTCCACCAGGCCGACGAGCACGAGCGGCACCACGAGGGCGAGCAGCGGCGTCTGACGGCCCACCACGGAGGCGACGGCGTCCAGCGGAAGGCCCGTCACCTGAGCCAGCGTCACGACCGGTGTGCCCATGGCGCCGAAGGCGACGGGCGCCGTGTTGGCGACGAGCGCGACGACCGCGGCCTTCACGGGATCGAAGCCGAGCGCGACCAGCATCACCGAGCAGATGGCGACCGGCGCCCCGAATCCGGCGAGGGCCTCCAGGAGCGCGCCGAAGCAGAACGCGACGACGAGCGCCTGGATGCGCGGGTCGTCGGAGAGCCGCCCGAAGGAGCGGCGCAGGATGTCGAAGTGCCGGGTGCGCACCGTCATCCGGTACACCCACAGGGCGTTGACGACGATCCACATGATGGGGAAGAGCCCGAAGACCGCGCCCTGGGCGGCGCTGGAGACGGTCTGCCCGAGGGGCATGTCGTACGCGAGCCAGCCGACGGCGGCTGCCACGGCGAGACCGATCAGGCCCGCCCGGTGCGCCTTCATGCGCACTGCGCCGAGCAGGACGAGGACGGTCACGAGCGGCAGGGCCGCGACGAGGGCGGACAGGCCGAGCGAGCCGCCTACGGGCTCCAGTTGCTGGACGAACACGTGCGCCTCCCGGAATCCCGGTATCGGGTGGCGAAATCGTCGTGTCCTCAACAATCTCGGGTCAACGCGTTCGACTGTGAAGATCCCGTGAAGGGAAACGATTCACAAGAAACGTGAAGGGCCTTGGCCCACAAGAAAGTTGATCAGTTGTCGGGCGAACGCAGCACCCGGAGGTGGCCGCGGCGGGCGACCTCCATGGGGTCCGCGGTGCGCGGCCCGGAGCCGCCGGCCCCGGCCGCACGCTCCTGCGGGCGGGCCGCCTCGCGCACGGCGTTGGCGAGGGCCTCCAGGTCGTCCCCGCTGGGGCCGCTGCCGTCGGAGAGCCGGACGACCTCCCAGCCGCGCGGCGCGGTGAGGCGCTCGGAGTGCTCGGCGCACAGGTCGTAGCAGTGGGGTTCGGCGTAGGTGGCGAGCGGGCCGAGGACCGCGGTCGAGTCGGCGTAGACGTACGTCAGCGTCGCGACGGCGGGACGGCCGCAAGCGGTGCGCGAACAGCGACGTACAGGGCTCACAGCGTTGGACGGTACCGCACTCTTGAGCGGGCCGCGACGACTCTCCCCGAGGTCACCCCACCGTGTCGTGGTGTGAGACGGCGCACACCACCACGCGCGGGCGCCTCGATGACCTGCGTCGACCCTGGGCCGTGCGCCCCACGGGGCAGTTGAAAGCGGTCACCACTACGGGCATATAGCGCCAATTGCCGCGAGATCATCGATCCGGGAGAGAAGTTGAATCAGCCCCAAGATTGGCTTGATCGGTCAGGAAGCGACATCGAGCGCTCCGCCAGGCGCCACCCCGCTTCCGGCGCCGCGGAGGACTACGCTGCGTCAGTGATGGAAAGGCCAGTGAACACAGACGACGCGGTTTCGCCGCCCTCAGGGGAGCCGCGCCCGCCGCGCCGACGCGACCGGCACGGCAGGGGCATGCGCGGTCCGGTGGCGCCCCCGCAGGTGCCCCTGGCCGCCAGCCGCGCGGAGGCCTTCTCCGATCTCGTACAGGACTCCGTGGAGCGCCTGGAGCGGCGCTGGCCGCAGCTCGCCGAGGTCGACTTCCTGATTCTGGACGTGCCGCGGCTTACGGCCGAGGACGAGGCCAGGACCGGCGGCACGGTGCCGCTCGGCGGCACCGTCCCCGCGCGGGACGACACCCCCGCGCGCGTGGTCGTCTACCGGCGCCCCGTGGAGATCCGCACCAAGGGACGCGAGGAGCAGGCCGCGCTCGTGCACGAGGTCGTCGTCGAGCAGGTCGCGGAGGTCCTGGGCCTCACCCCGGAGACCGTGGACCCCCGCTACGGGGACTACGGCGACTTCGGGGACGGCGAGGACTGACCCCGCCGCCCGTCCCGCAAGCGGCTACTTCTGCACCACCGAGAGGTCCTCGTCCGCCTTCGGCACCGACACCATGCCCCGGTCGTCCGGGAGCGTCTGCACCGTGAACGCGGGGAGGGAGCCCTGCTTCTCCTCCAGCATCCGCGAGCCGTGCACCGGGCCACCGGACACCGGCTCCACCGTCAGCGCGTAGCTGCCCTTCAGACCGGACGGAACGGGCGGGGCGACCGAGAGCGTCGTACCGCCCTTGACCGTGTACTCCTTCGTGGCCGGGGTGCCACCCTCGGTGCCCGGGGACGCGGTGACCTTGACCCTGCCGGTCGCCCCGGGGGCGGTCAGGGCGAGCGTGGAGCCCTTAGAACGGTTGTCGGTGATCGTGGCGCGCGCGCCGATGCTCCGCGTGGCCGGGATGAACGCGGTCTCCTGGTCGGCGCCCTTGCCGCGCGTGACGCGCAGGGCGGCCACGACCGGCACGGAGTCCTCGGAAGGCGTCAGGATCAGCGAGCCCGCGTCGCCGCGCGTCACGGCGCCGAGGTCGACGGCCGTGGTCATGCCCGACTTCAGGTGCAGCGTGCTGTGCCCGGCGGGAGCGATCTTTCCGCTGGAGGTGGCGAGCTGGACCTTCAGGTCGGCGTCGTCCTGGCCCGGTGCGAAGGCGACCAGGCGCACGTTCTTGGCGTCCTTCGGGATGCCGGGCAGCACGAGCGACGGGGCCGGGTCGGCCACGGCGGGCAGCCAGTCCCCGCCCAGCTTCTCGTCCACGTCCGACAGGGCCGCCCCGACCCGGCCGCTGCGCGCGGTCACGTGCAGCGTCAGGTTCGTGTACGCCTTGTCGGTCAGCGTCGACAGCAGCACCGGGACGCTGGAGTGCGGCGGGACGGTGATGCCCTCGCCGACCTCGGACTTGACGGCCCCTTCGGGGCCGTACATCTGCACGTCCACGACCGCGGCCTCGTCGTCCGGGTTCGTGAGGTGGACGTAGTCGCTGCGGCCCTTGGCGGTGCTGGCGCCGGGGAAGTAGAAGTCCGTGTCGGGCTCCGAGCAGTTCACGCCGAGCAGTCCGCGGCCCGATCCCGCGGTCACGCTGGTGGTCTGCTGGACGGTCCAGCCGGGCGCGAGGGCGCCGTCGGCGGTGCCGTTCAGCGCGGGCGCCTCGGCCCCCGAGGCGTCGCCCGCGACGGGCGTGCCGGGCTTCTTCGTGGTGACGACCGCCTTGCCCTTCTTGCCGCCCTTGGCGGGCAGCAGCTCTGCCGTGCCGCCGCCCTCGGTGCCCTTCGTCTCGGGCGTGTACGAGGTGTACGCGGTCTCGGCGAGGTCGGACTGGCTGGGCTCCGGGCACAGCAGGCTGGAGCGCTCGACGGGCAGGCGCGCGGCGGCCGCGCTGCCGGACGGGTCGTCCTCGCCGGGCGTCGTGGCGGCGGCGAAGCCCGTGACGGCGGCCAGGGCGGTCACGGCGGCGATCAGGGACAGGGTCGTGCGGTTCACTGCTGGCTCCCGTCGGGGCGCTCATTGTCGGCGCCGTTGCCGTGGCCGTGGCCGTGCTGCTGCTCGTACGTGGGGTCGTACTGCGGGGGCTGGGGCATCTCGTACCCGCCTCCGTAGGCGTACGGGTCGTACTGGCCCGCCTGGTAGGGGTCGGCCTGCTGGTCGTAGCCGTAGGCGCCGCCCTGGTACTGCTGCTCCCCCGCCGCGTAGGTGCCGTACTCGGCGCCCGCGTAGCTCGGCTGGTCCCACTCCGCGTACGTCTGCTGGTGCGGGAAGTCGGCCACCGGGACCTCCTCCGAAGGAGGAGGCACTGCGGCGCCAGGGACCGGCTGGGGCGCCGGCTCGGCCTGGGCCGCCTGCTCCGCCTCGGCCTGGGCGCGCAGCCGGCGGGCCCGCCGGCCGTCGCCCGCGAGGTCCTCGGCGGTCACCACGGGCTCGTCCGGCAGGTCGTCGTCGACGTTCTGGCGGCGGCCCGGCAGGGCGAGCACCACGAGGACGAGGGCGAGTGCGCCCTGCGCCCACAGCCACAGGGTGTGCGTGATCGGAGCGTCGTAGGTGACGTCCAGGGTGCCGCCCGAAGCGGGCAGCTCGAAGCCCTGCGCCCAGCCGTCGACGGTGGTCTTCGTCAGCGGTGCGCCGTTCAGCGTCGCGGTCCAGCCCTCGGCGGACTGGTCGGCGAGCCGCAGGATGCGGCCCTCCTTGCCCTGCGGCACCTTCGTGTGCAGCTCGACGGGGCCCGCCGCGACCGGCACGGCCTCCTCCGCGGTGGAACCGGCGTCGGCGGTGGGCAGGACGACGGCGCGCGCCACCTGCCGGTCGACGCGCCACAGCGCGGTGCCGTCCTGCTGGCTGAGCCGGGTCAGGCCGGGCGTCGCGTCGAGGACGCGGCTCATCTCACGCGGCGCGCCGCCCTGTACGAGGACGTAGCGCACGGCGAAGCCGCCGAGCTGGTCGGCCTGGTCGGCGCCGGATCCCGCGACCAGGTTGGCGACGACCTTGTCGAGCTTGGCGTTCTCGCCCGCGGCCTCGGTCAGTTCGCCGTCCCCGAGGCGCGCGCCCGCGCCCCGGACCAGTGAGTACGAGACGTCGCCCGTGGAGCCGTCCATGACGAGCGTGCGGGCCTGGTCACGGGTGCCGGCCTCCTCGGCGACGAATGCGGGCACCTGCACCGGGTCGCGCCGCTCCACGGGCCCGTCGGCGCCGCCGATCATCCAACCGGCGGCGAGCAGCACGGGGCCCGCCGCGGCGGCGAACGCGATGAGCGCGGCCACCGGCTGCCGCCAGCCGAAGCTCTGCTCGGCCACCCGCGAGCGCGCGCCGTCGGCGCCGAGCGCGGCGGCGGCCAGGAGCGCGATGCCGTAGACGAGGGTGGCGGGTCCGGCCCACGCCGAACCGTTCGACAGCGCCGCGAAGACGAGCGCCACGAAGGCGACGGCCCAGGCGGTGAGGATCGCGGGACGCCGCTCGGTGCGCAGCAGGGCGGCCAGCGCGGCGAGCACGATGCCGACGAGCAGCAGGCTGCCCGTGGTCCCGGAGCCGCCGGGCGAGGCGCCGAGCAGTCCGGGCCCGGTCGCGGCGCCCGCCTCGTACGGGAGTCCGGCTTCCTTGAAGAAGCCGAACGGGAGCAGCGAGAGGGACCACGGCGCGAGCATCAGCAGCGGCGTGCCGAGCACGGCCAGGAAGCGCAGCCCGTAGGCGGTGATGTCCGAGCGCCGCACCACGAGGAGGGCGATGCCGAGGACCAGCGCGACCGGCCACACGATCGGCGTGAAGGCCGTCGTGATCGTGAGCAGCAGCGCGTACGCCCAGGTGGCCCGCCAGCTGTCGCGCCCGCCCTGAGTGTGTGTCAGACCCGAGGCGGCGAGCCCGGCGCGCGCGAGGAGCGGCAGCAGGATCGCGAGGACCGCGGTGCCGATGCGGCCGCCCGCGAGGGCGCCCGTGACGGCGGGCAGGAAGGCGTACGCGACGGCCGCCCACGCGCGCAGCAGGCGCGAGGTGACGAGCGGCCTGGACGCGAAGTAGGCGGTGAAACCGGCGAGCGGCACGGAGCCGACGAGCAGCACCGTGACCGCGAGTCCGGTGGAGCCGAACAGTACGGAGGCGAGGGTGGCGAGGATCGCGAGGTACGGGGGCGCCGCCTGGGTGCCGCCCGTGCTGGTGGCGTGCCAGGCGTCCACGTAACGCGCCCACAGCTCGGAGGCGTCGGCGGGAGCCGGCAGCAGCGCGCCGCCCGCGAGCGCCCCGCCGCCCAACAGCCCTCTACAGGCGATGAGGGAGACGAAGAGCAGGACAACGACGAGCACCGGACCGGGGTTGCGGGCGATGCGCTTGAGGCGCGCGAACCGCTCGACCCGGACGAACTCGGCGTCGTCGGGCGACTCGAGGCCGCCGCCACCGTGCCGGCCGGCCCTCGCGGTCTCCGGGTCGGAGCCCTCGAAGAGGCTGCCCGCCACCTGTTCGACGGTGAGCCGCACCGTCGCGCCCGGCGGCGGGAACAGCGGGCGCAGCTCCTTGGGGTCGACTCCGCCCTTGCCGCGCTGTCTGCGGGCGGCGAGGATCCGCCCCGGCCGCAGCAGCGTCGCCAGCAATCCGGTGATCTCGTCGAAGGCCTGTCCCGGCACCTTGCCGACGAGGTACGCGAGCGTACGGAGCACCGTGCCGAACACGACGCGGATCAGGACCCACGGAAGCGTCGCCCCGCGCGCGTTGGCGAGCAGTGTGTAGACGGCGCCCGCCTTGTCGACCTTGTGCGGCGACGTGGCGGTACGGCCGACGCAGTCGACGGTGCGGCGCTCGCGGGAGGAAGCCTCGGCGTGCCGCACGACGGCGTCGGGGGCGACGACGACCCGGTGGCCCGCGGCCTGGGCGCGCCAGCACAGGTCGACGTCGTCACGCATCAGCGGCAGCCTGCGGTCGAAGCCGCCGAGCTGCTCGAAGACATCGCGCCGGATCAGCATGCCGGCGGTGGACACCGAAAGGACGGGCCGCACGTGGTCGTGCTGTCCCTGGTCCTGCTCGCGGCGGTCGAGGCCGGTCCAGCGGCGCCCGGAGTGGGCGATGGAGACGCCGACTTCGAGCAGTTGCCTGCGGTCGTACCAGCCGCGCAGCTTGGGGCCGACGATGGCGACGTCGCCGCCGGCCTCGCGCTCCGTCTCGACGACGCGCAGCATCTGGGCGAGCGCGTCGGGATCGGGCGCGCAGTCGTCGTGCAGCAGCCACAGCCACTGCTCGGGTTCGCCGTGCGGCAGGTCCGGCAGGTCGTACGCGTCGTCGCGCCAGGAGCGGCTGACGGGGTCCCAGCCGCTGGGTCGCTTCAGATACGGCAGCTCTTCGGGGGTGAGGACGCCGGCGCTGCGCACGGCCTCCTCGACGGCCTGGCCGAAGCCGGTGCGGCGCGCGAGGTGCAGCACGCGGTCGTCACCGATGGCACGGGCGACGAGCGCGGCGGAGTCGTCGGCGCTGCCGGTGTCGGCCGCCATCGCGTTCTGTACGGGGCGCTCCTGGGAGAGCAGTCCTGACAGAACGTCGGGCAGCCAGCGCGCTCCGTCGTGCGAGACGACGACGGCGGTGACGACATGCCTGGGGAACTCGGGGGCGCTGCTCGGGTCGACCCCTGCTGCGGGCCCCGGGTTGAACGCGGCGGCGGCAGTACCGAATTGGCCTGCCGAGTGGCTGTGCACGGACATCGAGGTACGGGCCCCGGTTCGTTGGACTGCGGTGGACGCCCGCGCCCACTGGGGACACGGTGGCGTCCGGGACGGGGCCCCACACTAACGGCTGCCAACAAGAGCGACCCGCCGCCTGTGGACAACCACGGGCAGCGGGCCGGAAAGCACCGCACATCTCGGGGACTAGACGGCGGCCTTCTTCAGTCGGCGGCGCTCACGCTCGGAGAGGCCTCCCCAGATACCGAAGCGTTCGTCGTTGGCGAGCGCGTATTCGAGGCACTCGGAGCGGACCTCGCACGCGAGGCAGACCTTCTTGGCCTCTCTCGTGGAGCCGCCCTTCTCGGGGAAGAAGGATTCGGGGTCGGTCTGGGCGCACAGCGCGCGCTCCTGCCAGCCGAGTTCTTCTTCCGCGTCCTCGACCAGCAGATCCTGAAACGACTCGGTCATAGTGCGCCCCTCGTCTGTCCGTGCGTCCCCGTGATGTTGCCGCTACCGATTTCGGCTGAACGACACGAGTGAAATTACAAGTGTGCCGATCCGGGGCAGTCAAGCCGAGATCTGCTATTGGGCCCGTTATTCACTCTGCGGAACCAAGGCTATGCGGAAAGTGTTCAAATCGCCAAAAACCGTGACACTTGCCCGCGGCTCTTGTGGAGCCGACCGCACACCGCGCGACCCCCTCCCCCGGTGGACCGCCACAAGGAACTGCCACAGGGAAGGACGTCGCGAAGATCATTGACGTTCCGACGTTTGCGCGCCGGGATGCTGCGCCACATGTCCCGCCGCTTCACTGCACAAACCTTTCGCCACATAAGGGCACCGGATGAGGTGAACCATATTCCACAATCCGGACATTGGGTTGACAACGAGGGCATGAGCGGCTGTCCTGATGGGCATGCTCACGCATTCGGCACCCTCGACGACCCGCGCCGCCGGGTCCGTCCGTGCTGCCCTCGCGTGTTGCTGTTGCTGTTCCAGCTGTTGAGTCGTTGAGCCCAGAGCTCCGACCGCGCTTCTTCTCATCCAGTACGGCCCTGTGCACCGCACTCACTTGAGGAACACCACCACCCCATGAACAGCGACAGCGACCTCCAGATCGCCGGCGACCTCTTCGAAGTACCGCACCTGCTGCAGCCCGCCCGGGAACACCCCGAGACGGTGGCCGAGTTCGTCGGCCTCGCGCGCTCCATCGCCGCCGACCGCTCCCAGTGGGAGCACCTCGTCGAGTACGACGCCACGACCCGCTGGTACCACCGCCTGCGCACCGTTCCCCAAGCTCTCGAATCCGCACGAGCAGGGGAGACCCCATTCGGCTACGAGGTGTGGCTGCTGTCGTGGGTGCCCGGTCAGGGCAGCGGGCGGCACGACCACGGCCTCTCCTCCGGCGTACTGACGCTGCTGGAAGGCAAACTGACGGAGCGTACGGAAGGGGGCGTGCGCGCGCTCGGCACCGGCGCGCAGCGGGTTTTCGCGCCCGGGTACGTCCACGAGGTCGTCAACGACTCCCTGGAGCCCGCGGTCAGCCTGCACGTCTACTTCCCCGGCCTGACCGAGATGCCGATGCACACGCCCACCTGCTCGGTCGCCGAAGGCACCACGGAAGGCGCCGCGGAAGGCGCCACTGTCTGAGACCGGCCGACGCGTTGTCAGAGGTGCCTGCGATGCTGGGCACATGCGCATTGTGGTTCTGGCAGGCGGCATCGGTGGTGCCCGGTTCCTTCGCGGTCTCAAGCAGGCCGCGCCGGACGGCACGGCCATCACCGTCATCGGCAACACCGGGGACGACATCCACCTCTTCGGCCTGAAGGTCTGTCCGGACCTCGACACGGTGATGTACACGCTGGGCGGCGGCATCAACGAGGAGCAGGGCTGGGGACGCACGGACGAGGCGTTCACGGTCAAGGAGGAGCTCGCGGCGTACGGGGTCGGACCCAAGTGGTTCGGGCTCGGCGACCGGGACTTCGCGACGCACATCGTCCGGACGCAGATGCTGAGCGCCGGCTACCCGCTCAGCGCGGTCACCGAGGCGCTGTGCGAGCGGTGGCAGCCGGGCGTGCGGCTCCTGCCCATGTCGGACGACCGCGTGGAGACGCACGTGGCGGTCGATGTGGACGGCGAGCGCAAGGCCGTGCACTTCCAGGAGTACTGGGTGAAGCTGCGCGCCTCCGTGGACGCGCAGGCCGTCGTGCCGGTGGGGGCCGCCGAGGCGAAGCCCGCGCCGGGCGTCCTCGAGGCCATCGCCGAGGCCGACGTGATCATCTTCCCGCCGTCGAACCCCGTGGTGAGCGTCGGGACGATCCTGGCGGTCCCGGGTATCCGGGAGGCCATCGCCGAGGCGGGCGCGCCCGTCATCGGGCTCTCGCCGATCGTCGGTGACGCGCCGGTGCGCGGCATGGCCGACAAGGTGCTCGCGGCGGTGGGCGTGGAGTCCAGCGCGGCGGCCGTCGCCGAGCACTACGGGGCGGGGCTGCTCGACGGATGGCTGGTCGACACGGTCGACGGGAAGGCCGTGCAGCGCGTCGAGGCGGCCGGGATCCGCTGCCGGGCCGTGCCGCTGATGATGACGGACCCCGTGGAGGGCACCGCCGCCGCGGAGATGGCGCGCGAGGCGCTGAAGCTCGCCGAGGAGGTGCGCGGCGCGTGACACAGGCCCCTTCGTTCCAGGCCTGGGCCGTCCCCGGGCTCCCCGAGGTGCGGGAGGGCGACGACCTCGCGAAGCTGATCGTCGCCGCCGAACCGGGGCTCGTCGACGGTGACGTGCTGCTCGTGACCTCGAAGATCGTCAGCAAGGCCGAGGGGCGGGTGCTCCGGGCCGACGACCGGGAGACCGCGATAGACGCCGAGACCGTACGGGTCGTGGCGCGGCGCGGACCCCTGCGGATCGTCGAGAACAAGCTGGGGCTCGTGATGGCCGCGGCCGGGGTCGACGCCTCCAACACCCCCGCCGGGACGGTGCTGCTGCTGCCCGAGGACCCGGACGCCTCGGCCGCCGCCATCCGGGAGGGCGTGCGCGACGCGCTGGGTGTCGAGGTCGGGGTCGTCGTCACCGACACCTTCGGCAGGCCGTGGCGCAACGGTCTTACCGATGTCGCCATCGGGGCGGCGGGCGTGCGCGTACTCGACGACCTGCGGGGCGGCACGGACGCGTACGGGAATCCGCTCAGCGCCACCGTGGTGGCCACGGCCGACGAGCTGGCGGCCGCGGGCGACCTCGTGAAGGGGAAGGCCGGGGGCCTGCCGGTCGCCGTGGTGCGGGGTCTTGGCCCGGCCGTCGCCCAAGAACAGGGCGGCTCCGCGCGGGAGTTGGTGCGGGTCGCGCGCGACGACATGTTCCGGCTGGGCACGTCGGAGGCGGTACGGGAGGCCGTGACGCAGCGGCGGACCGTACGGGCGTTCACCGACGAGCCGGTCGATCCGGGGGCCGTGCGGCGGGCCGTCGCCGCGGCCGTCACGGCGCCCGCGCCGCATCACACCACTCCCTGGCGGTTCGTGCTCCTGGAGTCGGAGGAGTCCCGGGTGCGGCTGCTCGATGCCATGCGGGACGCGTGGGTCGCGGATCTGCGGCGGGACGGCAAGAGCGAGGAGTCGATCGCGAAGCGGGTGCGGCGCGGGGACGTGCTGCGCAACGCGCCCTACTTGGTGGTGCCCTGTCTCGTGATGGACGGGTCGCACACGTACGGGGACGCGCGGCGGGATGCCGCCGAGCGGGAGATGTTCGTCGTGGCCACCGGGGCCGGGGTGCAGAACTTCCTGGTCGCGCTGGCCGGGGAGCGGCTCGGGTCCGCGTGGGTGTCGTCGACGATGTTCTGCCGGGATGTCGTGCGGGACGTGCTCGGGCTGCCCGGGTCGTGGGATCCGATGGGGGCCGTCGCCGTGGGGCATGCGGCGGGGGCGCCGGGGGTGCGGCCGGAGCGGGTCGTCTCCGACTTTGTCGAGGTGCGGTAGGGCGAAGTGCGGTTTGGCGAGGTGTCGTAGGGGGGCGCGGGCGGTTTTGCGGTGGGCTCCCTCACTTCATCCCGCCTCACCACTCCGCGATGTTCACCCTGCGCATCTTGGGCTGCCTGCGCGGCGGTGAGACGCCGCTGAGCATGATCAGGCGGGCCGCCCGGTGGCGCTGGCCCGCGTACGGGGCCAGGAGCTCCAGCATGTCCTCGTCCGTCGCGTTCCTGTTGGCGGCGAGGGCGTGGCCGACGATGCCGGGCAGGTGCAGATCGCCCGTCGTCACCTCGTCGGGGGCGCCGTGCGTGCGCTGGACCGTCTCCGCGGAGGTCCAGGGGCCGATGCCGGGGACGAGTTCGAGGCGGGTGCGGGCCTCCCCCGGCTCCATCAGCGCCGCCTCCTCCAGGCGGCGGGCCACCTTCACCGCGCGCAGGATCGTCGAGGCGCGCTTGTTGTCCACGCCCGCCCTGTGCCACTCCCACGACGGGATCAGGGACCAGGTGCGCGGGTCCGGCATCACACGCATGCGCAGGTCCTCGCCGGCCGGGCCGGGGGCCGGTTCGCCGTACTTGTTCAGGAGCAGGCGCCAGGCGCGGTACGCCTCGTCCGTCGTGATCTTCTGTTCCAGGATCGACGGGATCAGGGATTCGAGGACCAGGCCCGTGCGGGTGAGGCGGAGGCCGGGGCGGCGGTGGGTCGTTCGGGCGACGAGGCGGTGGCGGGGTTCAAAGGCGGACGGGTCGTCCGACTCGCCGAGGAGGTCGGGGAGTTGAGCCAGGAACCAGTCGGCGCCCTGGCCCCAGGCGTGGGCGCGGATCGTGCCGTCGGGCTCCGCGGTCATGCGGAGGGTGGCCGGGCCCTGAGGGGTGCGGCTGGCTCGCCACAGGGCGCCGTCCGGTGTGGTGCGGAAGGTGGGGTCGGCGGGGCCTCTGCGCAGGGGGCCGAGGGTGAGGCCCAGGTGGAGGGGGGTTTCGGGGGTGTGGGTGTGGGTGTGGGGGGCGGTGGGAGTGAGGGCCGGGGTGGGGGCGGGTACGCGGGGGGCGCCGCCGCGCACCGTGGTGCGGGTGGGTGGGGGTTGCGTACGGGGGGTGTGTCGGCGGCCGGCCACGGGGTCCTTCGGGTCACTGGGGTCTCGGGTGGGTCTTCGAGGGTAGGGGGTTTTCTCCCCCAGCCCGCCCCTTCCCGAAAGTGCCCCTTCGGGGCCGGGTGGTCGACGTCACGGGCTCCGCCCCGGGCCCCGCTGCTCAAGCGCCGCAGGGGCTTGAGATGGTGCCGCGCCTCAAGCGCCACAGGGACCTGAGAGCGCGACCGGCGTCCCGCTCGCGGGGCTCCGCTGCTCAAGCGCCGCAGGGGCTTGAAATGGCACGGCACCTCAAGCGCCCGCCGCAGGGGCTTGAAATGGCGCCACGCCTCAAGCACCCCAGGGACCTGAGGTGGTGCCGGGTCTCGAGCGCCGCAAGGGCTTGAGCAGTCGAGGCGTTGGTCAGGGTGTCACTGGTCCGACGTGAAGCGGATCGAGGCCGGGGGCAAGGTCGCGTTGCACCATACGCGGGCGCCCGACTGGAGTTCGTTGTCCGGGCCCACGTGGGCGCCGTCGCCTATGACCGCGTCCTTGAGGGTCGTGCGGGCGCCCACGCGGGCCGCCGTGCCGACCAGGGAGTCGGTGATCACCGCGCCCGGTTCGATCACGGCGTCGGGCAGGATCGCGGAGCCGGAGATGCGGGCCCCCTCGCCGATCAGCGCGCCCTCGCTCACGACCGTGCCCTCGGTGAGCTTCGCGTCCGGGGCCACCCGTGCCGACGGCAGGACCAGGCGGTCGCCCCGGCGGCCCGGGACCGCGGGCGACGGGGCGCGGCCCATGACCAGGTCGGCGGAGCCGCGGACGAAGGCCTGAGGGGTGCCGAGGTCCAGCCAGTAGGTCGAGTCGACCATGCCCTGGAGGTGGGCTCCGGAGGCCAGCAGGTCGGGGAACGTCTCGCGCTCCACCGAGACCGGGCGGCCCACAGGGATCGAGTCGATGACCGAGCGGCGGAAGACGTACGCGCCCGCGTTGATCTGGTCCGTGACGATCTCTTCGGGGGTCTGGGGCTTCTCCAGGAAGGCCGTCACCCGGCCCGTGGAGTCGGTCGGCACCAGGCCGTACGCGCGGGGGTCCTCGACGCGCGAGAGGTGGAGGGAGACGTCCGCGCCGGACGTGTCGTGCTCGTCGACCAGGGCCGCGATGTCAAGGCCCGTGAGGATGTCGCCGTTGAAGATCAGGACCGGCTCGTCGGGGCCCGAGTGCAGATGCGAGGCGACGTTGCGGATGGCGCCGCCGGTGCCGAGGGGTTCGACCTCGGTGACGTATTCGAGGTGGAGGCCGAGGCGGGAGCCGTCGCCGAAGTAGGGCTCGAAGACCTCGGCCAGATAGGAGGTGGCCAGAACGATGTGGTCGACGCCCGCCGCCTTCGCGCGCGCCAGTTGGTGCGTGAGGAACGGCACACCGGCCGCCGGGACCATCGGTTTCGGCGTGTTCACGGTGAGTGGCCGGAGTCTGGTGCCCTTGCCGCCGACCAGGAGGATCGCTTCTGTCACCTGTCGTCTCTGCTTCCTGCTGGGGCCGGCCGAACTGTCTTTCGGCCGGCCAGTGTATGCAGACCGTGCGAGGCGCCCAGGCCGGCCGGCGTCAGCGACCCTGGAGGTGGGCGGAGCTGGAGCGGGCACTTCCGAGCTTGTTGTAGAGCCGGCGTCCCGGACATTCGGTCGCGAAACCGTCCCGGTGACCGGAGATCACCTTGAGTCGTACATTCTTTCCCTTGCGGTAGAGATTGCCACCGCCCGACTTCAGATATGTCGACCCGCGCGGATTCGCGCCGTAGAGACCGAGCTTCCAGGCCGTGAGCCGTGCGATGGCCTTGACGGCCGCGGCGGGTGGGTTGGAGCTGCCGTACGAGCCCAGGACCGCGATACCCGTGCTGTTGGTGTTGAAGCCGAGGGTGTGCGCGCCCATGACCGGCTTGGCGACGCCGCCGGCCCGGCCTTCGTAGATGTTTCCGCACTTGTCCACGAGGAAGTTGTAGCCGATGTCACGCCAGCCACTGCTCTTGACGTGGTAGCGGTAGATACTGCGGATGAGTGAAGGGGCTTGCGAGCAGCGGTAGTTGTTGCCGGTGGCGCTGTGGTGGATGAACGCCGCCTTGACGGTTTTGGTGTAGCCGAGCTTGCGTTCCCGCAGCTTCTCGTTGGCGCCCCAGCCCTTGCGCGTGATGATGCGCGGGCGCGGGCCGATGAACGGGCGGGAGCCGGCCGCGGCGGTGTCCGCGCCGCGGGTCCTGAGCAGTTCGTCCTCCGTCTGCTTCTTGTCGAGGGCGGGGATGACGCCCGCGCTGGTCCCTTCCGCGCGGGAGCCCTGCGGGGGCTCGTCGCCCGGGTCGACGAGTTCGAGGCGCAGGCCCTTGGGGAGGTCGGCCGACGGTGTGGCGCGCTCGCCGGCGGGCTCGTCCGCCTTCACGCGCACCTCGACGCCGTCGCTGTCGCCGACCCAGAGCGGGGCGGTCGAGCCGTGCAGGGTGCCCGCGGCGCGCTCCGGGGTGCCCAGGTCGGGGGCGTCGTCGTTGTGGGTCTCCAGCTCCTGCCAGGTGGACCAGCGGGTGCTGTTCGTGGTGCGCGTCCGCACCTGCACCTGGCCGTGGAGCTGGGCGTCCGGGTCGTCCCAGACGACGCCGACGAGGGAGAAGGGGTGCACGTCGCGACGTGTGAGCCCTTGTTCTTGGGGGGCGCCGGCAGCGCGCGTCGAGGTGCTGCCGGGGGACGTTTCGAGGGGCAGGGACAGGGTGCTGCCGGGGACCGCTTCGCGCGTCGGGGGCGGCGCGGCGTGCGAGGCCGTGGGCAGGGCGAGCGGGAGGGCCAGGGCCGCCGCGCAGGTGACACCGATCGAGGAAGCAAGGAATCCACGCATGCGCACGATCGTGTGCGGATCCTTGGGCATCGGCCATTGGGGAGGGTCATACGGGTGTCGTGCGGCACCGGGGTTCTGGACCGTGCCGGGGTCGGCGCCCACCGTATCCGTTGCGCTGCGCCGGGGTGCCGCCTTGCCCACCCTGCCGCCCAAGGCGGCAGATTGCCCAAGGCGGTGGCGGCCGGCCGCCCCAGGCGATGGTGGCCCACCGCCGCGGGTGGGGCGTGCGTAGGGTGGTTGGCGTGAATGCTGCTGCTCGTACCCCCGCCGCCCTCCTTCAGGCCGCTCTCGACGCCGATCCGGGGCGGCCGCTCGTCACCTTCTACGACGACGCGACCGGGGAGCGCGTGGAGTTGTCCGTGGCCACGCTCGCGAACTGGGTGGCCAAGACCGCCAACCTGTTGCAGGGCGATCTGAACGCCGAACCCGGCGACCGCCTCGCCCTGTTGCTGCCCGCCCACTGGCAGAGCGCGGTGTGGCTGCTGGCCTGTTCGTCCGTCGGTGTCGTCGCCGATGTGGGCGGGGCCCCGGGCGCCGCCGATCTCGTCGTGAGCGGTCCGGACACCCTCGATGCCGCCCGCGCCTGCTCCGGTGAGCGGGTCGCGCTCGCGCTGCGGCCGCTCGGGGGCCGGTTCCCGCAGCCGCCCGAGGGCTTCCTCGACTACGCCGTCGAAGTGCCGGGGCAGGGCGACCGGTTCGCCCCCTTCGCGCCCGTCGACGCGGACGAGCCCGCGCTCGTCGTGGCGGGCGCCGAGTGGACGGGCGCGGAGGTCGTGGAGAAGGCGGCCGCCGACGCCACCGGCCTCGGCCTGACCGGACCCGGCTCGCGACTCCTGTCGGGCCTGGCGTACGACACGTGGCAGGGGCTCGCCGCGGGCCTCTACGCGCCGCTGTCCACCGGCGGTTCCGTCGTGCTGTGCCGCAACCTGGACCGGCTCGACGAGGAGTCCCTGGCCAAGCGCGTGGAGAGCGAACGGGTCACCGCGACCGCCCGCTGACCTCGCAGGGCGACGCAGCTAGGGCTTGTCGTTTGGATCAGGCCGGATCAGGGAGCGGGGCCTGGTGCGTGCGATCGCAAGGCGGAGGAGGGAGGCGACGCGGAGCGTCG
>NZ_JBITCS010000062.1:0-29604 GCF_044453445.1 Streptomyces sp. NPDC051684
GAGGCGACGCGGAGCGTCGTCGACCGACGACAACGCCGCGAGCGTGCGTGCCAGGCCCCGCGAGCCCGGCCTGATCCAAACGACAAGCCCTAGGTGGCGAGGCGGTGGGTGAGGTCCGTCAGTGAGCTCCAGGCATCGGCACGCAGGTGCCCGACGCTGTTGTGCACGGCGGCGGTCGGCAGGTCGTTCACCGGGAGAGGGCTCCTTTTGGGGACCGCCCGGCCCGCCGCGGACGGGAGGGCGTTGAGGGTGCGAAGTGCCGCACCTCCGGGGCCCCGCGGGACCCCGGAGGTGTGAGAAACAGCGGTCGCGTCAGACCAGGTCGCCGGTGACCGACTCGGCGGCGGCCAGGGCGCGGCCGGAGGCGACGTACTGGACGGCCTCCTCGATCTCGGGGGCGAGCCAGCGGTCGGTGCCGGGGCCCTCGACGGTCTTGCGCAGGCCCTCGCGCACGGCCGCGGTGGCCGGGGCGGGGGTCAGCGGGGCGCGCAGGTCCAGGGCGCGGGCGGCGGTGTAGAGCTCGACGGCGAGGACGCGGTTCAGGCCGTCGATGGCGCGGCGCAGCTTGCGGGCGGCCGACCAGCCCATCGAGACGTGGTCCTCCTGCATGGCGCTGGAGGGGATCGAGTCTACGGAGGCCGGGGTGGCGAGCCGCTTGAGCTCGGAGACGATCGCGGCCTGCGTGTACTGGGCGATCATGTGGCCGGAGTCGACGCCCGGGTCGTCGGCCAGGAAGGCGTTCAGACCGCGGTTGCGGGCCGGGTCGAGGAAGCGGTCGGTGCGGCGCTCGGAGATCGAGGCGACGTCGGCGACGGTGATCGCGAGGAAGTCGAGCACGGCGGCGACGGGGGCGCCGTGGAAGTTGCCGTTGGACTCGACGCGGCCGTCGAGGGTGACGACCGGGTTGTCGACGGCGCTGGCGAGCTCCCGGGAGGCGACGAGTTCGGCGTGGCCGAGGGTGTCACGGGCGGTGCCGTGGACCTGCGGCGTGCAGCGCAGCGAGTAGGCGTCCTGCACGTAGGTGCAGTCCGGGCCCGCGTGGCTGGCGATGATCGCCGAGTCGGCGAGCAGGGAGCGCAGGTTGCCCGCGCTGTCGCCCTGGCCGGGGTGCGGGCGCATGGCCTGGAGGTCGGCGGCGAACACGGCGTCGGTGCCGAGCTGGCCCTCGACGCTCATGGCGGCGGCGATGTCGGCGGTGCTCAGCAGGCGGCGCAGGTCGTGGGCGGCGAGGACGAGCATGCCGAGCATGCCGTCGGTGCCGTTGATGAGGGCGAGGCCCTCCTTCTCCTCCAGGACGACCGGGGTGATGCCGGCGGCGGCGAGCGCCTCGCCCGCGGGCTTCTTCTCACCGTCGGCGGTGCGCACGACACCCTCGCCCATGACGGCGAGCGCGCAGTGCGCGAGGGGGGCCAGGTCGCCGGAGCAGCCGAGCGAGCCGTACTCGTGGACGACCGGGGTGATGTCGGCGTTCAAGAGCCCGGCGTAGGCCTCGGCGGTCTCGGTGCGCACGCCGGTGCGGCCGGTGGCGAGGGTGGACAGACGCAGCAGCATGAGGGCGCGCACGACCTCGCGCTCGACCTCGGGGCCCGAACCCGCCGCGTGCGAGCGCACGAGGCTGCGCTGGAGCTGGGCGCGCAGCTCGGTGGGGATGTGACGGGTGGCCAGGGCGCCGAAGCCCGTGGAGACGCCGTAGTGGGGCTTGACGTCGTCGGCGAGGGCCTTGATGACCTCGCGACTGCGGGCGATCTCCTGGAGGGCCTCGGGGGCGAGGGTCACCCGGGCGCCGTGACGGGCAACGGAAACAACTTCGTCGGCTGCGAGGGCACCGACACCAACAACAACGTTCATGCCCCTATGAAGCCGCAGACGGACAGGGGTTCGCGAGTCGTGCGACACGTCTTGTGTCTGGGATCCAAGACGCTGAGTCTGGGTACTCAGACAGATGGTTTGCGACATCTCTGGTCTACGCTCGCCCCATGAGCATCGTCCCGGCCGCCGCCCAGGTCCTGGCCGTCCTGCGCTATCTCGCCCGCCAGGCGGCGCCCGTGCCCGCGGCGGCCATCAGCCGCGACGTGGGACTGCCGCGCTCGACGACGTACCACCTGCTCGACACGCTTGCGGCGGACGGTTTCGTGGTCCATCTGCCGGAGGAGCGGCGCTACGGGCTGGGGGTCAGCGCCTTCGAACTCGCCTCGGGCTACGAGCGCCAGGCCCCGTTCCAGCGCCTGGCCCGCGCCCCGCTCGCCGCGCTCGTCGACCGCACCGGGCACAACGCGAACCTCGCCGTGCTGCACGGCCGCGAGGTCATCTACGTCATCGAGGAGCGCGCACCGGGCCGTCCGCCCCTGGTCAGCGAGGTGGGTGTGCGCCTGCCTGCCCACCTGACGGCGAGCGGGCGCGCGATCCTGGCCCTCCTCCCGCCCGCCCAGGTGCGCGCCCTCTTCCCCGACCGCTCGGCATTCGTGCAGCGCCACGGGGCGGGCCCGGCGACGCTGACCGCCCTGCGCACCCTGCTCACCCAGGCACGCCGCCGCGGCTACGCCACGGAGGAGGGCGAGGTCACCCCGGGCCTGTCCTCGGTCGCCGCACCGGTCCTCGACCACCACGCCCACCCGATCGCCGGAATCGCGGTGACGTTCCCGGACGAGACGGTGGACGAGGCGGAGCAGCAGCGGATAGCGGGCCATGTGGCCCAGACGGCACGGGAGTTGACGCGACGGGTGGGCGGGGCGACGCGGGGGCCGTCGACGTAGGGGCTGCACCGGTGCGCCGCGCGGCAGGGCGTACGACGGCGCACCCTCAGCGTTGGTGCACGCCCAGGCCGTCGCGGCCTGGCGCGAGACCGGGCCGCAGGACGAGTTCCTCGTCGTACGCGCCGCCCACTTCGGAGCGGTACGCCAGCGGTTCCTCGTCCGGCAGGGTGCGCAGCCGCTCCCGCAGCGCGGCGGACGTACGGGCGTAGTCCGCCGCGTCGTGCCGGTCGGCGCCGTACGCCACGAACGGGGCGAGCGGCGCCATCCCCGTGTACCAGAACGTGCCGTGCAGCAGCGGGAACAGCACCTGATCCAGTTGTCCGTGGATCCCGCGCGGCCCGAATCCGGACGGCCTGGCCCCCACCGACGTGACGATCAACGCCCGCTTTCCGGCCAGGCCGCCGTCACCGTACCGGCGGGTGTGCCCGTCGGGTGCCTTCACGCCGAACCCGAGCCCCTGCACCAGAACCCGGTCGAACCAGCCCTTGAGGATCGCCGGAGGCCCGAACCACCACAGCGGGAAGTGCAGCACCACCACATCGGCCCAGGCCAGCTTCTCGATCTCGGCACGGATGTCGTCGCTCAACTCGCCCGCCGTGTACGCCCGCTCCTGCTCGGCCCCGACGAACAGCCGCTCATCGGCCGTCGGCACGCCGCCGAAGTCGTCGGCGTCGAGGACCGCCTTCCACTTCATGGCGTACAGGTCGGACACCTGATGCGCGTGCCCGAGCCCGTCGAGGGAGTCGAGTGCGTCGGCCATCAGGGAACCGTTGAGGGACCGCTGTTCGGGGTGGGCGAAGACCCAGAGAATGTTCATGCCTTGAGCGTGCGCTCTCGCCCCCGCACGGCATCAGTGGCCAGACGGCCATGAGGTGAAAGATTCTGGCCACTCACGTCCGCGGATGTTCGTCAGCGGCACACCGGACGCCACTCGAACATCACGATTGTCGCGTCGTCGCGCAGCCGGTTGTCCTGGGCGTCGACGATGGAGTGGATGAGCCGGCGCAGTGTTTCCGGTGGCAGTTCGCCGGTGGCGGTGGCGCGGATGACGCAGTCGGCGAACCGGTCGAGCCCTAGCTCGTCGCCGTGCTGGGTGCGGGCCTCGGTGACACCGTCGGTGTACATCAGGACCCGGTCTCCCGGTTCGAGCTTCATCTCGTGCACCCGCCGAGGGGCAGAGGCAAAGGTCGCCGGCAGCCCCAGGGGCGGGTCGGCATCCCGTTCCATCGCGCCGGCCAGCAGGCGCTGGTCCCGGATCAGCAAGGGCGGCGGATGCCCGCAATTGATCCAGCGCAGGCCACCGGTGACAAGGTTCAGCTGGCACAGGATCGCGGTGCAGAACTGGTCGGGCAGCCATTCGGCCAGGGCCTCGTCGACGGCGTCCACCAGTTCGGAGAGGTCGGCCCCGGTGCGGCGGGCGTTCCGGCAGGCGGCGAGCGAGACCACGGTGGTCAGTCCCGAGGCCAGGTTGTGCCCCATCGAGTCCAGGATCTCCGCGTGGAGCGTCGTATCGGTCAGGGCGTGATCGAAGGCGTCCCCGCCGATCTCGTAGGCCGGCTCCATGACCGCTGTCGAGACCGCATGGGTGGTGCCGATCGTGCGGGGCGGCAGGTAGGCGCGCAGCATCTCGGCGGGCAGCCGCATCGGTTCGGTGCGGGCCCGGCGAACGTAGGTGTCCTTGAAGGCCCGCTTCGAGGTGACCATCATGGCGCACAGGTGGGCCAGCGTTCGGCCGCGCCGCAGGGAGAGCGGATCGAGCGCGGGCGCGTGCACGGCGAGCACGCCCAGCCGCTCGACCCCGTCCACCATCGGCAGCCAGGCGGTCATCCCGCCGAGCTCCGACTCCTCCACCCGCAAGGACTGCGTGCGATACGCCCAGCCGGCGAGCGAGTCGTCGATGGGGAGCGTCGGGACCACATCGTTCAAGGGGGCGAGCTGGCGCTGCTGCAGATCGGCCTGGTAGACCACGGCGCTCTGCAGCCCGAGCGCCGTGGTGCAGCGTGCCACCGCCGTGGTCAGGTCCACCGCCGCGTTGTCCGGGTCGGCCAGGAACTCGCCGAGGGCACTGTCCGCGGTCTCCGGCACCGTCAAAACGCCATCACTCCCTGTCCGGTCGCTACGGACGGCTTCCAGGCAGTCTCTCCCCGCACGCCGGGGTCCGCCTCCGGGCCGCCGCCGACTGCCGCGACACGAGTGAAGGCGCGGCGCCTACTCCGTCAGGGTCACCGCGAGCGCCACCACGATCAGGCCGGTGGCCAGCCCGACGAGGACAAGACGCAGCGCCGCCAACCTGTCCCCGGGCGATCGGTCGCCATGACACTCACAGGCCGCCACCCCGTGCCCGAGCACGGGTGAATCGAGCCAGCACGGATCGGTCAACTCTGCCTGCTCCTCGGCGTGCACGGTGTCGCTCATACCGGGGAAACGACACTGCGCCGCGTGAGGGCGCGCGCCTGGCCGAACCGTTATGCCGCCCTCACTCAAAGGTCACACCCATGGGGTGGACACCCACGTCATCCTTTCTTTTCACCAAGCCGCGCAAGGACAGCGGCCAGGCGCCCGGATACGGCGAAGGCACCGGCACCGGCGAGCTCGACCTCGGCTCGCTCACCGACCTCTCCGCCAAGGTCGTGCGGGACGGTGACACGTACTCGCTGAAGTGGACTGCCCCGGACGGCGAAGGACAGTACGCCCTCTTCGTCTACTGGATGCACGGCACCGGCGAGATCTTCGAGCCTTCGACCAGCAAGAACTACACGATCAACTACGTCGACCGCTACGGCGTCGACGCGCTGAAGGACTACTGGGAAGCGAACGTCCTCACGCCCGAACTGAAGGAGACGATGCGGCGCAACGGCCGCGGGGAGATCTACATGGACTCCCTGGAACTCGCCAGTTACGGCGCCGCCGGTGTGCTGTGGGGGCACCACTTCAAGGACGAGTTCCGCACCCGGCGCGGCTACGACGTGACGCGGTACCTCCCGGTCGTGTCCTGGGACAGGACGCGCCACGACTCCAACAAGCCGCCGGAGTTCGACTACGCTCCCACGAGCGGCACGGACACAGGCCGGGTCCAGAAGATCCGCAACGACGTCAACCAGACCTTCTCCGAGCTCTACGAGGAGAACGTCCTGAAGCCGCTGCAGGCATGGCTCCACGGCCTCGGCATGAAGCTGCGCGCCGAGCCGTCGTACGGGATGGTGTACGAGATCTCGACGCCCGCGAAGTACCTGGACGGCGTCGAGACCGAGACGTTCGCGCAGAACGGGGACCTCGACGTCTACCGCGGCATGCTCGGCTCCGCGCACATGTACGGCCGCCCGTTCTCCAGCGAGACCGGCGCCGTGGGCGGCCGCAACTACTACTACGACATGGACTACTGGACGCGGATCGCCTATCTGCAGTTCGCCGGGGGCGTCAACCGCACGGTGTTCCACGGCTATTCGGCGATCGAGGGCTCCGAGGCGGACACCCACTGGCCGGGGCACGAGGGCATGTACTCGTTCTTCTCCGAGCGGTTCGGCGGCCGCCAGCCGGCGTCACTGATGTACCCGGAGTGGACTCAGATGCTCGGCCGGATCCAGAAGGTGCTGCGGCAGGGCAAGCCGCGCCGGGACCTCGCGATCCTGAGAGCGGACAACGCGTTCATCTCCTACGGCCAGCCACGCGCCAACACCCCGGCCGAGAACAGCTACTTCATGAACGACAAGCCGTACTTCTGGCGCGATCTCGCGCTGCAGCACGCCGGTTACACCTACGACTACTTCTCGCCGCAACTCCTGGAGGACGCGGACAACGTCCGGTTGACGCGGGACGAGCTGCAGCCCGACGGGCCGGGCTACCAGGCCGTCATCCTCTACCAGGACTCGCTGGAACTCTCCGCCGCCAAGCGGCTGCTGACGATCGCCAAGGGCGGCCTGCCGGTGCTGTTCGTCAACAACACCTCCGAGATCAGGTCCCACGAGGGGCCCGAGATCGCGTACGACATGGCAGCCTCGACCACGCGGTTCACGGGGGACAGCGAGGAGGAGCTTGGCCGGGTCGTCGCCCGCATCAAGAAGCTGCGCAATGTCGGCGAGGTCGACCGGGCCGAGGACGCGCTGGCCGCGCTGAAGCGCCTGGGCGTCGAGCCGCGCGTCGCCTACGCCGCCCCGAACGACACCATCATGACGATCTCCCGGCTCGACGAGAAGGCGAAGATCCTCTACACCTTCGCCTACAACTTCAAGTTCGAGAAGAACAAGGGCAAGGACGCCACCGCCTTCACCCTCTCCATGGCCGGTCGCGGCAAGCCCCACACCATCGACGCCTGGACGGGGACCCTCGACCCGGTGGGCACCTACGTCACCGACGGCGGACACACCAAGGTCGAGCTGTCGCTGAAGCCCGGCGAGGCCGCCGTCCTCGCCCTCGAGCTCAAGGACCGCTCCCCGCACACCCACGCGGTCGCCACCACCGCGGACCGCGTGATCGAGGACGGGTCACGTCTTTCGGTTTTGGCCACCCGCAGCGGCACGTACACCACCACGCTCAGCGACGGCCGCAAGGCGAGCACCCGGGTCCGGGTTCCCGACCCGATCCCGCTCGAACGCTGGGACCTCACCGTCCAGGACTGGAACGAGGGCGAGCGCAAGGTCAACACCGAGACCAAGTTCGGCCACGAGACGAAGGAGGTCTACTACACGACGAAGAAGACAGACCTGTCCTTCCCCGACAGCCGCCTCGTCCCGTGGAAGGACCTCCCGGCCACGGAGGCGCAACTGTCGCGGCTCGCGGGTGACAACCCGTCGATGTCACACGTCTCCGGCATCGGCACGTACGAGACGACGTTCCGGCTGCCGCGCGGCTGGGCCAGGGCCAACGGCGCGTACCTGCGCATCGGTTCGACCAACGGCGACCAGGACCGCGTCGTCGTCAACGGCCACCAGGCCCCCGGCCTCGACCTGCGCACCCTTCAGGTCGATGTCACGGACCTGCTGCGCGCGGACGGCGAGAACACGGTGCAGGTGACCGTCGCGACGACCCTCACCAACCGCCTCCTCCAGCGCGGCTACGAGACGCAGGGCGGGGTTCAGGGCTACGGGGTGACCGGGGGTGTGTCGATCGTGCCGTACACGGTGGCGGAGGTGGCAGATGCGGCACGGTGACGGATGTTCGCGCCGGTCGCCGCTCTCACACCTGCACCACGTCCGAGCTGACGGTCAGCTTCTCGTTCGCGTCGATCTCGCCCCGCAGGCGCTCGATACGAGCCCGGGCGCCCGCCAGCGCGTCCGAGCCGAGCAGAAGGCGCAACGGCGGATGTTCGGTGTCCACGACGGCGGCGATCGCGGCCGCGGCTCGGGCGGGGTCGCCGGGCTGGCGGCCGGAGACGGCCAGAGTGGAGGACCGGCGCCTGCCCGCGGTCTCCACGTAGTCCGTGAGACGCGTCCCGGACTGCCGCATCGAGGAACCCGCCCACTGAGTGCGCAGACCACCGGGCTCGACCAGGGTGACCGAGATCCCGAGGGGAGTCACCTCGGCGGCCAGTGACTCCGACAGGCCTTCGAGGGCGAACTTGGTGGCGTGGTAGTAGCCGGTCCCGGCGAAGGCGGCGAGGCCCCCGAAGGAGGACACGTTCACGATCCGCCCCGACCGGCGGACCCGCATGCCGGGCAGCACCGCCTTGAGGACCGCGACGACGCCATGCACGTTCGTGTCGTACAGGGCCCGGACCGCGGCGTCCTCGCCCTCCTCGACGGCGGCGAGGTATCCGTAGCCGGCGTTGTTGACCAGGATGTCGATGCGGCCGAACTCCTTCTCGCACGCCTCGACCGCCGTGGCCACCGAGGCCGGGTCGGTCACGTCCAGTGACAGGGCGAGCCCGCGGTCGCCGTGAGCGGCGGCCAGAGCCGTCACGCTCGTCACGTCGCGCGCGGTGACAGCCA
The DNA here is from genome assembly GCF_044453445.1 of Streptomyces sp. NPDC051684. Classification (NCBI taxonomy): domain Bacteria; kingdom Bacillati; phylum Actinomycetota; class Actinomycetes; order Kitasatosporales; family Streptomycetaceae; genus Streptomyces; species Streptomyces sp. NPDC051684. Next base: position 8,678 of record NZ_JBITCS010000062.1, read on the forward strand.
CCCGGTCACCACGCGAGAGAGCGTGCTCGGCGAGGGCGCGCCCCAGTCCGCTGGAGCATCCCGTGATCAGCCACACCCGGGCGCTCTCGCCGGCGGCAGCGGTGGTCGCCTTGATCAACCCGTCGATTTCTGCTGCGTCTTGGTTCCTCATGTCTTCAGTGCAACAGGGCTTCGGTGTGGGTGCCACGCCCCCTTGAGGGTGGCCCTCGGAGGGTCAGGTCAAGAGGGCGGTGTCGCTGCTCGCGGCCGCCGGTAGAGTCCCACCTGATGAGGTGCGACAACGACAACCAGGACGACAACCGGCTCGGTACCTTCCTGCGCAGCCGCCGGGAGCGGATCAACGCCGCCTCAGCCGGCGTCGTCGACAACTCCCGGCGGCGGGTCAAGGGCCTGCGCCGCGAGGAGCTGGCGCTGCTCGCCGGTGTCAGCCCCTCCTACTACACGCGCATCGAACAGGGCCGCGACCGGCACCCTTCCCGCGAGATCCTCGAGGCCCTGGCTCGTGTGCTGCGCCTGGACGACACCGAGCGCGGCTATCTCTGGAGCCTCGTGGCCCCGGCACTCACACCCGCCGACGGTCAGGAGACGCCCCCGGCCCGCACCGTTCGGCCGGGAGTGCTGGTGCTCCTCCAACGCTGGGCCGACCTGCCTGCCTTCGTCGTCGGCCCCGGGCGGGACGTACTGGCGGCCACCGCCCTCGCGTCCCGCCTCAACCCGGCATGGAGTTCGGGGCGCAACCTGATCGAGTTCACCTTCCTCGACCCGCGCGCCCGTGAGGTGTACCCCGACTGGCAGGACATCGCGCTCCAGGCGGTCGCCGGTCTGCGCACCACCACGGCGGCCCGCCCCGGCGAACTCGACGGCCTCGTGGCGGACATGCGGGAACGCAGCGCGACCTTCCGCGCCCTGTGGGACTCCCATGAGGTGTACGACCGAGTGACCGGCGCGAAGCGGCTCGCGGTCGACGGTGTCGGTGAAGACGGCGTCCTCACCCTCGACTTCGAGACGTTCGCCCTCGCCGGGCCCGAAGGGCACGTGCTGTACGTCTACTTCGCGCACCCCAGCAGCTCGGAAGAAGCCACACTGCGGAGGCTTGCGGAAGAGCAACCCAAGCGATGAGCGGCCCGCAACCGCAGGCCGCCCAGGCCCTGGAGGTTCCCCGCCCCACCGACGCCCGGAAGTCCTTGCCCTCTCGGACCGTTGGCCAACGTGTCAGGCCACCGGGACAAAGGGCTCGTCGAGCAAACTCCGGTCCCCGTCGACGCCGTGGGCCATCGCGGCCGCCACGTCCTCGTGCGGAGCACCGAGCCGGATCGCGCTCACCTCGTCCAGCTTCTCGTAGTGGTGCGGGGCGAGTTGGATGTGCAGGGCGTCGAGATAGCCCGCCAGGTGGGCCGGGGTGCGGGGGCCCACGATGGGCAGCAGTGAGGTTCCGGACCGCGCCGCGCGCTCGCGCAGCCAGGCCAGTGCGACCTGAACGGGGCCGGTACCCAGTTCCTCGGCCACGGCGAGGACGGCGTCGAGCACGGCGGTGCGCTGCTCGTAGCCCTCGCCGTCGGCCGCGGCGCGTGCGCTGAGTCGTCCCTTCTCGCCGCGGCGGTACTTTCCGGTCAACAGGCCGCCGGCCAGCGGGGAGTAGAGGACGACGCCAAGGCCGTGCGCCTCGGCCATGGGCAGGAGCTCGCGGTCCGCCGAGCGCTCGGCCAGGCTGTATTCCGTCTGGATGCCGACCAACGGCGCGCGTCCGCCCAGCTCCGATCGGACGGCGGCGCCGGCCACCCGCCAGGCCGGGAAGTTCGACAGCCCGGCGTAGCGGATCTTGCCCGCCCGGATCAGGTCATCGAAGGCGGCCAGGATCTCCGGCAGCGGGGTGACTCCGTCGGGAAAGTGCGGCATGAGGACATCGACGTAGTCGGTCCCAAGCCGCCGCAGGCTCTCCTCCAGGGACCGGATCATGGTCTTGCGGCTGTTGCCCGTGGTGCCGGGGCGGACCTGCGCGCTGCGGCTGCCGCTGTACTTGGTGATCACCACGTAGTCGTCGCGCTCGCGGCCCAGCAGCTCGCCGAGAACGGTCTCGGCCTCGCCATTCTGGTAGATGTTCGAGACGTCGAAGGTGGTGCCGCCGGCCGCCACGAACGAGTCGAAGATCGCCTTGGCACCCGCCAGGCCCGCCGCGGCCGGGGCCGAGCCGAAGTTGGCCGTGCCCAGCACGTACTCCGACACCCGGAGGCCGCTGTGTCGTCCGAAGGTCTGGTAGCGCACGGGGCCTCCTCAGGAACGGGATCTGCGGTACGGTCGACGACACTAACACGTAAAACGAATGGTCATTCTTTTATGCCGAAGGTTAGCCAGGCACACCTCGACGCCCGACGTCAGCAGATCGTCGACGCCGCCCGCGCCCGCTTCGCCGCGGCCGGGTTCGCACGGACCTCCATGCCCGACATCGTCCGGGCCTCCGGGCTGTCCACCGGGGCGATCTACCGGTACTTCAAGGGCAAGGACGAGATCATCGCCGCCATCTGCGAAGAGTCCGGCCAGGCGTTTCCCGAGGAGCTGACCGCCGAGGCCATCCACGGCTTCCTCGAGCACATCCGCATCCTGGCCCGCGAGGAGGGGCACGCCCGGCTGGTCGCCCAGATCTACGCCGAGGCGGCCGTCTCGCCGAGTCTCGCCGCCCTCGTCGACCGCCAACTCGCGGAACTGCGCGCGACGGTCGCCGGTCTGCTGCCGGACCGGGGCCCCGCACACAGGGACAGGACCGCCGAGGCTTTCGTAGCCCTCCTCCAGGGCTACAGCCAGCAACTCGCCGTACGGGACGACATCGACCCGGCCCCCTTCACGGCGGCCCTGGTCGCGATCACCGGCTCGTAGCGGAGGAGTTGGCGCGGCCGCCTCCCGGCCGGCCCGTCGCCGCGGCTCCGGCGGCCGGTACCGCGCGCAGTTCCTCGGCGACGAGGCCACGTACGCGCTCGCGCTCCGCACGCCCCCACGTCTCCTTGGTGACGAGGATGCCGACGAGGCCGATCACCGCCGCGCCGAGGTAGAGCAGCGCGGCCCCAGGCCACCCGAAGGCACCCACCAGAGCGGCGGCGAGCAGGGGCGCGAAACCACCGATCGCCGCCGCGACCTGGTAGCCGAGCGAGGCGCCCGACGTCCGGGTCGCGGTGCGGAACTGTTCGGTGAGCAGGGAGCCCTGGGTGCCGGTGAGCGAGGCGTGGATGAGGCCGATGCCGATGATGAACACCGCGACGACCAGGGCGGGTCGGGCGGAGTTGGTGAGCAGGTACATGGGGAACGCGAAGAGGATGGCCGCCGCGCACCTAACTCCGCTGGTACGCCACCCCTTGCGGATTGGACGCGTCGTACACACGCGTCAGGGTCGAGCCCTTCACGGTGAAGGTCGAGGCCTTCACGGCGTAGCAGGTGCTGCCCGAGTGGGCGGGGTCCACGGATCCCGAGGTCACGTGGATCCGGGCACCGTTGCCGCCGACGGAGTCGAGCCGTGCCGTGTACTCGCAGTGTCCCGCGCCGGGGACGTCCCAAAGGTAGCGCAGGGCGTTCTGGCCGACGGCCGCCCGGGAGACGGCGAGTTTCTGGGGGTCGTTGCCGTAGCCCGTGCCGTATCCGCTGACGGCCCAGGTTCCGAGGAAGGAGGAGGGGACGGCGCTGGGCGAGGAGCCTCCGCCGGATCCGGCAGAGCCCTCGGAGTCCTTGGAGCCGCCCGAACCGGATGCCTCGTCGGCCTCCTTGCCGTCGGCGCGGGCCGGGGCGGCGGGGTCCGACACCGCCGTGTCGTTGCCGTCGCCGCCCTGGCCCACGGACGCTCGCTCGCCCTTGTTGCCCTTGTTGTCCTTGTCGCCCTTGCCGTGCTTCGACGGTGATGGGCTGGGTGTCGTGGCGGGTGATTCGTGCTGTGGTGTCGACCGCGCGTGGCTGGTGTTCGGGGCGGACGCCTCCGGGCCGCCGTCCCGGACGCCGGGCACCAGGAGCATGGCCGTGCCGCCTCCGACCACGATCACCGGCACCACGACGAGGGCCGCGAGGCGGGCGCGCTTGCGCCGGTGGCTGGGGTCGTCGTCCTCTTTGCCGCCGGGTCGTGTCGTGGCGGCGGGCGCCGGCGCCCGCAGAAGTGGGGTCGGCCGGTCCACTGGCTCCGGCGTCGGCTCCTCGGGTTTCGGTTCCAGGTCGAGGAGTTGGGCCGCCCGGCGTGAGAGGAGCGAACTCACCGGGTGGGGCAGATACGGCTCCCCGGCCGTGGGGCGCGGCCGGTCCGGATCGGCCAGCAGGTCCTCGACGTCCGGCCGGCTGCTCATGTCCTTGGTCAGGCAGCGCGAGATCAGGGCGCGCAGCGTTTCGTCCGCTACGCGGTCCAGCGCCGGTTCGTCGTGGACGACGCTGTACGAGATGGAGTGCCCGTTCGTCTTGCCGTGGCCGAACGGGAGCCGGCCGGTCGCCGCGTAGGCGAGGACGCAGCCCAGGGCGAACACGTCGCTGCGCGGCTTCGCGCCTTCGTCGAGGATCTGTTCCGGTGCCATGAAGCCGGGCGAGCCGACGACGAGGCCGGTGCTGGTCAGTGGGGTCTCGGCGAGGGTGTCCGCGGCGCAGGCGATGCCGAAGTCGATGACGCGGACGCCGTCCTCGGTGAGCATCACGTTGGACGGCTTGAGGTCACGGTGCACGATGCGCGCCGCGTGGATGTCCTTCAGGGCACGTAACATCCCGTCCGCGAGCGCGAACACCGAGGCGGTGGGCAGCGGGCCGGACAGCCGCACCACCTGTTCGAGCGAGAGCCCGGCGACGTAGCCGGTCGCGACCCACGGGGGCTCGGCGTCGGGGTCGGCGTCGAGCACGGGGGCGGTGTGGTCATCGCCGACGCTGCGCGCGGCGTCGATCTCGCGGCGGAAGCGGGCCCGGAAGCTCTCGTCGCTGGAGTACTCGTCGTGCACGGCCTTCACGGCGACCGTGCGTCCGCTCTCGGCCCGGGCGACGTACACCCGGCCGAAGCCGCCCGCACCGAGGCGGCCGAGGAGCCGGTACGGTCCGATCCGCGACGGGTCCGCCTGTTTCAGCGGCTTGATACGGCTGCCCGGAGGGGCCTCCCGTGCGCGCTGCGGCTGTGCCTCCTTGGCGGCGTCCTCACCGTCGTGGACAAGTTTTTCGCCCATGCATCCCCCTGAGCCTGCGATGGTCGCGTATCTCCCCGCCGCGTACGGGCGCCCGCGGTTACCTCCGATATTGGATAGTCACGCTATCCAATGCGTCCGGGCGGGGGCACCCGAACGGTGAAACAGACGGTCTAGGGTCTCTGATTTGATGGGCGCTCCCGTGACCCGTGTGAAAGGTGCCCGAGATGTCATTGCCGAGTGAGTTGTCCGCCGTTCTGGACGGACCAGCCATCTGTTTCCTCACGACGCTGATGCCGGACGGTTCGCCGCAGATCACCCAGACCTGGGTGGACAGGGACGGGGAGCACGTCGTCATCAACACGGTGACCACCCATCAGAAGATGAAGAACGTCCGCCGCGATCCCCGCGTCGCCGTCGGCATCGCGGACCCGGCGGAGCCGTCGCGGTACTGGGCGCTCCGCGGCCGCGTCGTGACGTCCACGACCGAGGGCGCCGAGGCGCACATCGACAAGGTGGCGCACAAGTACCTGGGCGGCCCCTACCCCTGGTTCGGCGGGCGCGACCAGGAGCGTGTGCTGCTGACCATCAGCGCCGAGTCGGTGCACTCCCCGCGCGGCTGACGTGTCCTCTTCTACGGTGTCGCCGTCCGTGTGAACGGCAGCACCAACCGGGACCGATGGCCCGCGTCCCGGTACACCTTGTGCGTGACCGGGCGGCCCACCGGCAGGTGGAACGCGTCCGGGGGCAGCAGTGCGTTGTGGTCGTCGGCCAGGGGTTCGTTGTTGGAGAGTTCCGCGGTCAGGCGGTGGCCGGGCAGGAAGGTCGCCGCGAACGGGTGGATCCGCAGGACGTACTCCTCGATCCGGCCCGGTGCGACGGGGACCGATCGGGTGTGGGGGTGGTGCGGGTCGCCCTCGGTGGTGCGGGTCTCGTCGAGTTCGCGGTGGGATGCCTTGAGGTAGGCCGTGGTGACGAGTTGGCGCTTGCCGGTCGGTGACTCGTCCCACAGGCGCAGGATGAGGTTCGTGTCGGGCTGGTCGATCTCGACGAAGAGGTGGGCCGCGCCCTGGCCCATCATCTCGGTGGGTTCGGCGAACGGGGCGGTGCTCCAGCTGAGGATCTCCACCTTGTCGGTCACGGTGAGGGGCGCCTGGTAGAAGCCGTCGGGGGCGGCGTGTTCGGCGCCCAACGGCTCGGGTGCGTAGGCGAGTTGACGTCGGGGGCGGAGGTGGAGCGGGCGGTGGACCACGTCCCTCGGGGGCCACTGCGCACCGGTGGCCGTCTCGCGGGAACCCTCCACGTGGACGGTGACGGCCGGCTCGTCCATGACGCCGTTGTCGATGCCCTTGAGCCAGTACTCGTACCAGCGGAACATCTTGTCGTGTTCCTCGACGAACGGGCGTGACTGCATGGGCGGGTAGGGGCCGATGTCGAGCTTCTTCGGGCCGTTCAGTGCCTTGTAGAGTTCGATCGTGCCGTCCATCGTCCAGCCGCGGCCCTGGTCGATCTGGAGCTGGACGGGGATGTCGATGTGCGGGGCGAGGGTGATCGGGTTGCGCTCCTCGTACCAGTCGCCGTCGACCTCGTTCATGACGATGTCGAACCAAGCCTCGTGATTCTTCGGGTAGTTGAGGACGTGGACGAGGTTCGGCCAGGCCGCCACGTCCGGGTCCCGGAGACGCTCCGCGACCCGCTTCCTGATCTCCTCGGGCATGTAGGTCTCCAGCATGCGGGACTTGACGCCGTCGGTGAACGCCCAGCCGGAGTCGCCGCCCCTCCCCTCGCGGGCGGCGCGCGGCATGAGCCACATGATGCCGCCGTGGTAGGTCGTCTCGTAAAAGTCGTAGTGGCCGCCGCTGACGAAGATCGCCTTGAGGCTCGGCGGGCGTTCGGCCGCCGCCAGCACCTGCATGGAGCCGAAGTACGAGATGCCGATCATGCCGACGTTGCCGTCGCACCACGGCTGCGCGGCGACCCATTCGATGAAGTCGTGGGCGTCCTGGCCGAGGGGGACGCCGCCGGCGTTGTAGTTGCCGATGTGCGTGCCGTCGGAGGCGCCGGAGCCGCGCAGGTCGCCGATGACATGGACGTAGCCCTCCTCGACGACGCGCGCGATGTCACCCGCCTCGATGCAGCCGTCCCACATCGGGCTGGGGCGGCGTTGCGGGGGCGTGGTGAGGGCGAGGGCCTGGAGTTCCTTGCCGTAGGGGCTCAGGGCCACGAGGGCAGGGCGTGGTGTGTCGTCGTCGGCGCGGGCGTAGGTGTCCGCGGCCAGTTCGACGCCGTCGCGCATCGGCACCCGGAGGTCCTTGCGGACGGCGATGGTCTGCTCACCCGCCTGGATGGTGTGTTGGTGATCGGTCATGTCTGCGGTGTGCTCCTGTGTCGCGCATGCTCGCCGCGTGTGCGGTACGCGTGCATCGAGGTGAAGAACGGCGAGGGTTCGAGCGTGGGATCGCCGGTGTAGCCGAGTTCCTCGGCGGCCGCGGCGAACGGGGAGTACGGAGAGTCCGTGGGCTCGGGGCCGGAGGCCAGGCAGTGGCAGGCGGCCGAGGCGATCCGGTCCTCGGTGGCGAGGCTCTGGTCGATGGCCTCCGTGGCCTGCGCCTCGTCGAGTTCGACGCCGTACGGGGTGCCGTCGGCCCGACGGTAGGGGTGTCCGAGGTAGAGGCGGCGCGGGCGGACCTCGTCGCGCAGGTGTCTCAGGCCGGCGCGGTACGCGGACGGGTCGGTGTAGCCGGGGAAGCCGTTGGCGGCGCCGTGGACCTGGACGGCGTCGCCGACGAACGCCGCGCGCTGACCGTCCAGGACGTAGGCCACCGAACCCGGTGTGTGGCCCGGGAGGGCGTGCACGGAGACGGTGACATCGCCGCCCAGGGAGAGTATCTCGCCGCCCCGGACGAGGCGCGTGGGCTCCAACTCCCCCGAGATGACGGCCTTCGTGGCGGCCGCCACCGTGGCCTCGCCCTCGGGGTCGCCGAGGTACCGGCCGCGTCCCGCCCGGTATTCGTCGACATGCGCCTGCCGGGAGCGCAGCATCGGCGCGTCCGCCTCGTGGATCACCACCTGTGCGCGGCGGCCGGTGAGCTCCCACAGGGCGTGTGCGCCGCCGATGTGGTCGATGTGGCCGTGGGTCAGCAGGATCCAGCGGACGTCCTCGATGCGGCGCCCGATGGCCTCCAGGGCGGGGGCCATGCCCTCGGCGGGCGAGGTGGCGATGCCGGTGTCGACGACGGCCGGCTCGGGGGCGTCGATGAAGAAGCTGAACAGTCCGAAGCGGCCCCAGGGCGAGAACAAGGGGTGGATGGCGACGTCGTGCGTCATGGCGGCCCTCAACGTCCGGTCAGGAAGTCGCGGGTCCCGGTGAAGACCCGGCTGTACTCGGGGAGCCAGGAGAAGTGCTGGACGAAGCCGTGGCCCGCGCCCGCGTACCGGCTCACCGTCACCGCCACTCCGGCCTCCCGCAGGCGGCGACCGTACAGCTCCCCCTCGTCGCGCATGGGGTCGAACTCGGCGGTGACGACGAGGGCCGGCGGCAGTCCGCTCAGGTCCTCGCGCTTGATGGGAGACACCAGCGGGTCGGCCGGGTCGGCGCCGCTGTCGACGTAGAAGGCGTTGAACGGTTTGAGTCCGGCGGTCTCCAGGCCGTAGCCGACCGCGTTCTCGCGGAGCGAGGCGTAACGCTCCTCGTCGAAGTCCAGGTCGAGGGAGGGGTAGTAGAGGATCTGGTGGGTGATCCGGTCAAAGCCCTCGTCGTGGGCGCGGGCCGCGACGGCGGCGGCGAAGGTGCCTCCGGAGCTGTCGCCGGCGACGGCGAGGGTCGCGCCGTCCCAGCCCAGCGACTCGCCCTGTTCGGCGGCCCAGCGGGTCACGGCGGAGCAGTCGTCGAGGCCGGCCGGGAAGGCGGACTCCGGTGCCCGGCGGAAGCCCACCGAGACGACCTTGAGGCCGGTCTCCTTCGCCAGCGAGCGCGCGATGTGGTCGTGGGTCTCCAGGCTGCCGAGGAAGAAGGCGCCGCCGTGGAAGTAGACGAGCAGGCCGTGCCGGTCCGCGTCGGTGGGTGTGTGGATGCGCACCGGTACGTCACCGGTGGTGGTGTGGGCGGTCTGGTCCTCCACCGCGTGCAGCGGCAGGCGTTCGGCCGCGGGAGGTACGTGGGACTCCTCGTCGGCGCGCAGGGCCGCCGGGTCCAAGGGGCCTTCGGGCGCGGGCGGGAGGGTCGCGAGGAACTTCGCTATTTCGGGGTGCAGCGGCATGGTGGTCACTCCTTCGTCGTGGCGGGCGTCGGCTGCTGGCCGGGGAAGACCTCGTCGATCTCGTCCTCCGCCCAGCCCTGCCGCGAGATGGCCTGGAGATTGTCGGTGACCGGCTTGCGGGTGGCCTGGTACCGGGCCAGGGCCTGCTGCACGGAGTCGGCACCGCGCAGGGCGTCGGCGAGCGCCCCGGCGTCCTCGACGGCCGAGTTGGCGCCCTGGCCCTGGTGGTGCAGCATCGCGTGCGCGGCGTCGCCGATGAGGACGACGGAGTCCGAGTGCCAGGTGTCGACGGGGTCGATGTCGTAGACGGCGCGGATGTTCACGGTGTCCATGTCGAGGCCGCGGGTGATGTCGACGAGGCGCTCGTCGAAGCCCTCGACTGTGCGCAGCAGGTCCTCCTTGGTGACCCGCGGCGTCCAGGAGCCGTCCGGGCACAGCGCGGTGATGTCGAAGGACACTTGGTCGCGGTGGCGCAGCGGCAGCAGGTAGACCTTGGTGCCGCGCCCGATGTACATGCGCAGGTTGTCGTCGGTGACCATGCCGCGGGCGTCGGCCGTCGGGATGACCGCGCGATAGGCGTGCTCGCCGGAGAACACCGGCCCCTTGTCGCTGAACAGCCGTTCCCGCACGGCCGACTTGATGCCGTCGGCGCCGACGACGAGGTCCGCCGTTGCGGTGGTGCCGTCGGCGAAGGTCAGGAGCGGGCGGCCGTTCGTGTCCTGGGTCGTCTCCAGGCGGTGACCGAGGCGCACCATGCCCTCGGGCAGCGATCCGAGCAGGGCCTCGATGAAGTCGCCTCGGTGGATCAGGTGCGTGTGCGTCTGCTCGCCGTCGGCCGGCCAGGACTCCTTCACGATGGGTTCGCCGGTGGGCGTGAGGATCTCGAAGTACTCGCTGGGCGAGCTGACACGGGCGATCGCGTCGAAGATCCCCCACTCGCGGAACCGGTTCATGGTGACGGGGCGCAGACCGATGCCGGCGCCGACCTCGCGGATCCGGCTCGCCTGCTCGTACACGGTGACGTCCGCGCCGAGCAGGCTCAGCGCCCTGGCCGCGGCGGCGCCGCCGTAGCCCGCTCCGACGACGGCGATCTGGAGATCTTTCAGGTCCTGCATGGGATGGGGTCTCTCCTACTGCTGGATGGTCAGGAAGTCGGCGGGGTTGTCGACGAAGATCGTGCGGAGGGCGGTCTCGTCGAGGCCCGCGGCGCGCAGGTCCGGGATCAGCTCGTCGAACAGGTAGTTGACGGTGTGGCCCTTGACGCCGGGCCAGCCCAGCGGGGAGCAGTTGGCGTCGGCGGAGGCGAGGACCTGGCCGATGCGGCGGCCTCCGTCGATGAACCGCAGGAAGTGGTCCAGGCGCTCCTTGCGGGGGCGGGCCCAGAACGGCGGGTCGGGCAGTTCGGTCTCGTAGCCGAAGGTGTCGAAGCCGATGCGGCCACCCTGCTCGGCGATCCAGCGGTCGCGGGTCTTGTCGGCGTTCACGCCGTCGTCGACATGCCCGAACAGCACGCGGTTCAGTGGGAGTTGCTCCTCGTTGAAGATCGCGACGGCGTTCTCGGCGTCGATGGCGAGGTGGGTCAGGATCGGTACGCCGGTGGCGAGCGCGGCGCGGGCGGCGGCGCGGTAGATGCGCTTGTCGAGGTCGGTCATGCTACCGCCCCGACTGACGCCGACCTTGATGACACCGGCGCGGCTGCCGGTGTCACCGATGCCGACGGCGATCTCGTGGACGAACTGCCGTGCCAGGTAGTCGACTTCGGCGCGGGCGAAGTGCGGCAGGGCGGTGTCGCCGCCGACGAAGCCGGTGCAGGCGACGATGTGCACGCCGGTCTTGGCGGATAGCGACTTGTAGTGGTCGATGTCGCGGCCGTTGCAGATGCCTGTCGCGTCGACGAAGGTGCCGCCGCCCAGCTCGTGGAAGCGGCGCAGCTTCGGGACGGTCTCCTCGTGGCGCCGCTCGGGGGTCTGCCACCACTTCGTGTCCAGTTCGGAGCCGGGCATGCCGTAGCCGATGTGTTCGTGGACGGCCACGAAGCCCAGCTCCTCGGCGGGGATCGGGCCCAGGACGGTGCTCACTCGCGACACTGCGCTCACCTTCGGATTCTGAGGAGTTCTTGACATTGGGTGGGGGCCGGGCGGTCAGCGCACCGCGAGCAGCTCGCGCGGATTGGCCTCGAAGATGCGCCGCACGTCTCCGTCGCCGATGCCGTGCGCGCTCAGCAGCGGTGCGAAGGCGGTCAACAGGTGGCTGTACGGCAGGTCGTTGGCGGGATGCCCCTTGGCCACGCCGGTCGCGCCGACGGAGAGCAGGATCCGGTCGGTGTGTCCGGCACGTACGAGGTCGGCGACCAGGGCGGCGCGCTCGGTGTCGGTCAGGTGCCCGTCGCCCTCGGTGCCGACGTGGTCGAGGAGGATGTGTGCGCCGCAGGCGACGACCTGCTCGGGTGCGCCCGCGGCGACGGCGTCCTTTCGGTCCAGGCCGCCGACGGCCACACGGTCGGCCGGGAGCCGCTCCTCCAGGACGACGTCGAGTTCGCGGACGGCGTCGGCGCCGTGGCGGAAGGAGACGGCGGTGCCGGTGGCGAGGGCGGCGCGGGCTGCGCCGCGCAGCAGGCTCTCGTCGGTGGCGGTCATGCCCGCACGGGTGACGGCGGTGGTGACGAGGCCGGCCGGTGCGCGGCGCTCGACGCGCGGGACCACCATGCCCTCGGTGATCTCCTTGGTGAAGAGGTCGGCGAACTTCTCGGCCGGCCAGGGGGTCGGCGGATTCGTCTGCGGGGTGAGGAAGTAGCCGCCGAGCAGTTCCTCGGGGCCCTGCCCTGTCGAGGCGACGATGTGCACGCCTGTGGCGCGGGACAGGGACTCGTACAGGCGCAGGTCCCGGCCGTGGAACATGCCGGTGCCGTCGACGAGGGTGCCGCCGCCGTGGGCGCGGAAGTCGCGCAGCTTGGCGGCGAGCGTCTCGAAGATCTCGGCGCGGTCGAGGGTGATGTCGAAGGCGTGCTCGGCGCCCGGGAGCACCGAGAGCAGCGCCTCGTGGACGGAGACGACGCCCAGTTCGTCGGCCGGCACGGGTCCCAGGACGGTGTTCACGGTGGTGCTGTTCACGCTCTTGCCTGCCTCACGTGTCCGGTGCGGGTGCGGTGGTGCGCCCTTGTGGATGCCGTCACGCTAGCGATTCGCTTTACAGCACGTCAAGGAAATTAACTCCATGAAACATAACTGGTCAGAGCGTTGCGCAAGAGCCGGTCATGTGAGCAAAAAAGGCTCCTCCAAGGCCGTGGAGGGCCTCGGAGGAGCCTTGAAAGAAGGTGGCGCCGGGTGTGTCAGGCCAGCAGGCGTACCCAGCTGGCGCTCAGCTCGTCAAGCAGCTGCTCGCGGCTGAGTTTCCAGTCGGCGCTGCCCCAGTGCTGGGCGACATAGTCCAGCTCGGCCATCGCCAGCACGCCCTTGAAGCGGCGCTGGTGGGGTTCGAAGCGGTCGGCCCGGGTCAGGCCGTCCTCGATGTCGCTGATGGCCTCTTCCATCCACCGGTCGACGAGGTCGCGCAGCTCCGGGTCGACCGCGGCGGCGTCCCGGCCGACGCGGATGATCGGCCGGATCTCGGGCCAGCTGTCGGCGGTGCGCCGCAGCCACGCGCCGATCCCCTCCGCCGTGCCACCGGCCACGGTGGCGACCAGGTCCTGGGCCGTGGAGCCGTGCTCGGGGGAACGCACGCGCTGGAGCGCCTCGTTGAGCCGCTCGTCGATGAGCGCCTTCATCAGGTCGGTCCGGGAGGGGAAGTACGCGTAGAAGGTCACGCGGGTGGTGCCCGCGGCGGTCGCGATCTCGTCGACCTTGGTGGCGGCGTAGCCCTTCGACGTGAACAGCTCGAGCCCGGACTCCAGGAGGAGGCGGCGCGTCATCTGCTTCTGCGCCTGTCGAAGGTTCGCCATGCCGGGAATCCTAACGTCACCCCACGAACCGGCCCTCCGGGACGTCCGCCGAGGTCAGCGGGATCGGCGTGAACATCTCCGGCTCCTCCTGGGGCGTCAGGGCGGTCGGGCCGTACAGCCAGTCCGTGAAGGCGTAGTCGTACCTGTCCCGGGCGCGCAGCAGGACGTTGCGCTGCTCGCGGGCGAGGCCGTCGAGGTGCCACAGCTCGCCCCACTTGCGGGACGTGGTCAGCACGCGGCGGCAGTGCTCGGGGCGCACCGCCTCGTACGCGGTCAGCGCGGCGTTCCAGTCGACCGTGCCGTCGGCGGCGCGGTTGCGGGCGACGTGCTCGCCGAGCACCCAGCCGTCCTCGATGGCCATGATCGCGCCCTGGGCGATGTACTGGAGCGGCGGGTGCGCGGAGTCGCCGAGGAGGGCGATACGGCCGTGGACCCAGTTCATGACGGGGTCGCGGTCGAACATCCGCCACCACTTCTCGCGCCACATGAACGGCAGGCCGTCCCGTACGAAGTCGCTGGTGTCGGCGAAGGCGGCGTCGAGCTCGTCGGGGGTGCCCCAGTCCTCCTCCCCCGCCAGGGCCTTGGGCGACTCGAAGACGGCGACCTGGTTGAGGAGTTCGCCGCCGCGCAGGCCGTAGTGGACGAAGTGGCAGCCGGGGCCGATGTGCACCACGACCTCGCTGAGGTCGACCGAGCGCACCCGCGGCTGCTCGGCGGGGACGGTGCCGCGGTAGGCGACGTACGCCGAGGAGACCGGCTCGTCGTCGATGAACTGCCGGCGGGCGGCGGAGTGCAGCCCGTCGGCCGCGATCACGAGCCCGGCCTCGTGGGTCCCGCCGTCCGCGAGCGTCACGCGGGCGCCGCCCTCGGTGTTCTCGTACGAGGTCACGTGCGCGTTGTTGACCAGCTCGACGCCCGCCCGTTGGCAGGCGCGCAGCAGCAGGCCGTGCAGGTCGCTGCGGTGGATGACCATGTACGGGTAGCCGTAGCGGCGTTCGAGGTCGCGCAGGTCGAGGCGGGTCAGCTCGTCGCCGTCGACGGCGTCGCACATGACCATCGCGTCCGGGACGACGCCGAGGCTCTTCGCCTCGTCGAGGAGGCCGTAGTCGTCGAGGATGCGGGTGCAGTTGGGGGCGAGCTGGATGCCGGCGCCGACCTCGCCGAAGGCGGGGGCGCTCTCCAGCAGTCGGACGGTGAGGCCCTGGCGGGTCAGCGAGTTCGCCGCCGCGAGGCCGCCGATGCCGCCGCCGACGACGATCACGTCAGGTTGGGTCACGGTTCTCATCTCTCAGAGCCAGGGGCCGAGTTGGGGCGCGTCGGCCAGGGTGTGGGGCCGGCCCGCCAGCCAGGCGGTGACCTCGGGGAGGGGCCCTTCGGGGAGTGCGGCGAGGTCCCGCTTGGCGCGGATCTCGTCGGTGAGCGCGGCGAGGAAGCCGTCCGGCAGGTCGGCGAAGGTGACGTCGGTGCCGAGGTCGACGGCGTGCACGCAGGCCTCGCGGGCGCGCATCCACGGCAGTTCGGTGGCGGGGACGGTGCGGCCCTGGGCGGTGACGACCTCGTGGCGCCACTGGTCGTCGGTGAGCCGGTCGAGGCCTTCGGCGAGGCGCTCGGCGGATCCGGTGAGCCAGGTGCGCAGTTCGGCGGCGGAGAGGGTAGGGCCCTTGGCGATGCCCGCGGCGCGCTCGTCGGCGGAGGCGTACATCGGTCGCTGCTCGCCGGTGGCCGCCCAGTGCACGAGGTTGCACAGCGCGTCGGCGTTGGCGGCGACGTGCGCCACCAGGTGCTTGCGGGTCCACCGCGGCAGCGCGCTCGGGGCGGCGAACCCGTCCTCGTCGAGGCCGGAGACGGCGTCGACGAAGAGCTGAGTGCCGGTGCGGGCCCAGGCGCGGGCGTCGGTGAAGGTGCGTTCGGCGGTGCTCATGCCGCGACCACCTCGTTGACGCAGGCGCCGAGGCCGGCGATCTCGGTGACGACGGTCTGCCCGGGGACCAGGAACACCTTGGGGTCGCGGGCGTTGCCGACGCCGGCCGGGGTGCCGGTGGCGATGATGTCGCCCGGGTTGAGGGTGATGGCGGTGGAGATGTACTGGACGAGGAAGACCGGGTCGAACAGCAGCGTGCCGGTGTCGTCCTGCTGCATGACCTCGCCGTCGACGGTCGTCTTTACTTCGAGGGCGGGGCGGACGCCGCCGGCCTCGTCGGGGGTGACGACGTAGGGGCCGACCGGGGTGGTGGCCTCCCAGATCTTGCCCTGGGTCCACTCGATGGTGCGGAACTGCCAGTCGCGCAGGGAGACATCGTTCATGACGGTGAAGCCGGCGATGGCGTCGGCGGCCTGCCGCTCGTCGGCGCGGCGCACCTTCTGTCCGATCACGACGGCCAACTCGACCTCCCAGTCGAGGGCTTCGGTCTCGGCGGGCTTGACGACGGGGTCGTTGGCGCCGGTCAGGGTCTCGGCGAACTTGGGGAAGAGGGTCGGGTGGCTCGGCAGCTCCCGGCCCATCTCCTTGATGTGGTTGGTGTAGTTGTGGCCGACGCAGACGACCTTGGAGGGGTTCGGGACGACCGGGGCGAAGTCGGCGCCATCGACCGGGAACGTGGTGCCGCACGCGGCGGCGGCCGTGGCCTGCCAGCCGTCGGTGGCGAACAGCGCGCCCAGGTCGGTGTGGCCGAGGTCGACGAGGACGTCGCCGTCGAGGCGGACGGCTCGGGTGCCGTCGGCGGTGCGGAGGGTGGCGAGCTTCATCGTCAGGCGTCCTTCTGGGTACGAGTGGTGGGCCGGGTGCGGTCGAGCTGCGCGCGGTTGAGCTTGAGCGCCTCGAAGACGGGGGCGTCGGAGAAGCGGAAGAGGTCGAGGCCGCCGGAGTCGGAGTCGCTGCCGCCGGCCTCGGACCGGGCGGAGAACGGCTCCCAGGAGGGCACGACGAACAGGTCGCCCCGGGTCACCGTCCACGACTTCTCGCCGACGGTCACGACGCCGGAGCCGTCGAAGACCTGGTAGACGGAGGAGCCGGTCTCGCGCACCGGTGCGGTCTCGACGCCGCGGGCGACGCGGTGGAACTCGGCGCGGACCGTCGGCAGCACGTCGGAGCCGTCGTGCGGGTTGGAGTAGCGCACGGCGGCGTGGCCGGGCTCGACGGTGCCGCCGAACCCCTCCTTCTCCAGCAGGAGTTGGTCGCGCAGCGCGGCGTCGGTGTACTCCCACTTGTAGGACAGCAGCGGGCTGCCCGGCGTGGCGGGAGCGGCCGACAGCGGGCGCAGGCCCGGGTGGGCCCACAGCCGCTCGGAGCGCGAGCGCTCCGGAGCCGTGCGCTCGGCGTCGCTGATCTCGTCGCGGCCGAACTCGAAGAACTGGGCCTCGGTGACGTACTGGAAGGGGATGTCCAGGCCGTCGATCCAGGCCATCGGCTCCGCGGTCGCGTTGTGGTGGGCGTGCCAGTTCCAGCCCGCCTGCGGCAGGAAGTCGCCGCGGTTCATGGGCACGGGGTCGCCGCCGACGACCGTCCACACACCGGAGCCCTCGACCACGAAGCGGAAGGCGTGCTGGGTGTGCCGGTGCTCGGGGGCGTCCTCGCCGGGCATCAGGTACTGGATCGCGGCCCACAGCGTCGGGGTGGCGAACGGCCGACCTTCGAGGGAGGGATTGGCCAGCGCGATGGCGCGGCGCTCGCCGCCGCGGCCCACGGGGACCAGGTCCCCGGCCCGCGCGGCCAGCTCGCGCAACTTCTCCCAGCGCCACAGGTGCGGCACGGCCCGGGAGCGCGGCTGCTCCGGCATCAGGCCGCCGATCTCGGTCCACAACGGAATGAGCAGTTCCTGCTCGAAGCCCCGGTACAGCTCCTCGAGCGCCGGGGTGACCTCGGGCTGCCCTTGTGCGGTGACGGCCTGGAGCCGTACCGGGGAGCCCACAGCGGTGTCTTGGGTGAAAGGGGTCTCGGTCACGGAGTCAGCGTGCCGCGTGTCCACTGAGAGGGCTGTCAGATTCTTGACAGCAGAATCCGAGGCCCGGAACCCGGCTGGGGCTCAGTCGCCGGCCCGCACCAAGAAGTCGGAAAGGCTGCGGTTCGCCCCGGGCGGCATCGCGTACGGAAGCGCGTGATGGGACACATCCGGCAGCACGGTCGTCGCGACGCGCGGGAGCAGCGCCTCGGCCTGTGCCGCCACCTTGGACGGGTCATGGGCCCTGCCGCTTCCGGCGAGCAGCAGCAGGACCGGCAGGCTCAGACCGCGCAGGGCGTCCGCCGCCGGGCGCGGACCGGTTACGGGCCGGAGGGCGGGGAAACCGGCGGCCGCCTCTTGGAGGGCGAGCCAGTCGGGGTCGAGGGGGCGGCCTCCGGCCTCCCACTCCAGGAAGGTGCGGACCCGGCGGGGTGTGCTCCGCAGCAGCATGGGCAGTGCGTGCAGCAAGTAGGCGGGGCTGAACCCGGCGAAGCACTGGGTCGGGTCGAGAAGGGCCAGGCGACGGACCCGGCCGGGCGTGCGCATGGCGTGATGCAGGGCGATCCAGGCGCCGTACGAGTGTCCGACCAGGTCGGTCTCGGCCACCCCGAGGCCGTCGAGGAGCACGTCCAGCCAGGCCGACAGGTCGGCGACGGTGCGGAGACGGCGGTCGCCGTCGGGAGTGCTGCGTCCGGGCGCGCCGATCAGGTCGACCGCGAACACCCGGTGCGTGCGGGACAGTACGGCGGCCTGCGCGTACCAGGACGCGGAGGTCGCGCCCCCGCCGCCGGGCAGGAGGACGAGCGAGGGATTGCCGGCCAGTCCGCACACGTTGACGTGTGTCGTGCCGAACGGGGTGGGAACGCTCGCCGTCTCACGAGCGGCAGGCCACTTGGCCATGACCTTGTCGTAGGCGATGAGGAAGTTGTCGGCATCGTAGCCATCGCGAGCGTTCATGAACGGCGACCCCTCTATTATCTCGCTGAGCAAGATACTTGTTGGGCGAGATGATACGTGGAGGTGGCCCGTGCCCGAGATGGAGAGGGCGGAACCCGTCGAACGAGCCACGCCGGGGCCCGAGATGGAGATCGTCCACCTGCTGCGCGCGGTGGCCGTCGACCTGGGCCGGCACAGCACCCGGTTCGCCCAGCACAACGGCATGCACCCCACCGACGTGCGTGCGCTGATCGCCCTGATGGATGCCGCCCGCGCCGGCGAGACGACCACAGCGGGGCAGCTCGGCGCGGCGCTCGGGCTCAACTCGGCCGGAACCACGGCTCTGGTCGACCGCCTGGAACGGGCGGGTCATGTGCGACGGGTGCGCGACGCGCTGGACCGCCGCAAGGTCACCATCGAAGTCGCCGAGCAGGCGGTCGCCCTCGGCTGGGCCCACTTCGGACCGCTCATCGACCGGGCGGTGGACCTGCTGCGGGGATACGACGAGCGGGAACTGGCCGCGGTGAGGGGCTTTCTGACGGGGATGCTGAAGCCCGTGGTCCCAGACCTAAGAGCTGCCCCGTGAAGGCCGGTTGACGATGAGTCAGGCGCTGAGCTGGATACGCGCGAGACCCGACGCGGGGCGAGCAATTGTCAAGACTTGTGGATTGGTGACCACGTAGCGAGAGATGCCTTGGGGTGTATCGGGCGAAGTGCCGTTCATCGTGCGACCGTGGCAGGGTCGGCCGTGGGACGGTCTGTCAGCGGCGGGTGGGATCACGTTCTTGCCAGACCTTCGTGCAGGGGTGAGCGGGGGTCCGGAAGGCCCGGAAAGCCTCTCAGCTGGCCCGGCCCAAGGTCATGGTGCGGGATCCGGGTGTGAAGTCACCGAAGGACTGTTGCCAGGACTCACCGGGCCAGTAGTACGTCACCCGGCCCTCGGCGGGCCGGTAGTGGGCGGTATAGAGCGTTCTCGACCCCTGCTCGTCGGCGGATCGATACAGCGGTGGCTTCAGCATCGCCGCCACGTCCGCACCCGCGGCGCGAATGGCGCGCAGCCGCTCCTGTGTCCCCATGGTCCGCTCCTGCTCGTCGGTCACCGGCAGGTGCTGGTGATTGGCGGCGCAGGCGTCCGGTGCCACCATCGGTGACATATCCGGCCCCACGAACACCGTCATCGCCTTCACGGGATCGACGAGGGTGAGGTTCTGGGGGACGGCGACCGGCAGGGACCGCAGCCTGCCGACCGCCTCATCGACGGTGTCGCACGTCTCCAGCAGGTAGCGCACCACGATGAGAATGGCGAAGCCGCGTCCGTAGGCAGAACGTCCACCCCAGGTGAGCGAGACCGCGAGACCGGCGTCGTTCATCCCGTCCAGCAAGCCCCACAGCATGTCCTGCATCCCGATCACGGGGCGCAGGAAGCAGGAGGAGACGATGGTCCCCTCGCATTGATCGGGCGGCAAGTCATAGTTGCGCAGCAGGGTGCCGTTCTGGCCGATCTGGGTGCAGGCAGGGGCGAACGGCCGCAGTGCCGCGTGCGTGAGGAAGGCTTCCGCCTCGGGCCGGTCGAGTTGGCCGGCCAGACGGTCCAGAACCGGGACCAGTTCCGGCATGTGCGCACGGAACAGCGCCCGAACACGATCCGCGCCTTCCGGAGTACGGCCCTCCTCGGTCAGCAGGCCCTCCATCTCCTGCCACAGGCCCCGGGCGTAGGCGGCCCACCGCCCGTCGCTGCCGTCGCCGACCTCGATCGCCTGGAAGGTCTTGTGCTGTTGCCACACGGCTGCCACTCCCCTGTGAGAATCGGACGAGGAGAGGAGAACCTAGCCAACTGGGCAGGTAATCACCAGGTGTCCGCCATCGGCGACGGTCGGGCGCTGAATCTGATGAAACCGCTGAACGCGAGCGGGGCCGATTCCACGTAGGCGAAGAAGTCCCGTGTTGGAGAGAACCGGGAGTCAAGAAGGCGGGTGGCGAAGCCAATTGCCAATTGATGCGGTTCGGGTGACGTGTGATCAGGCTGCGACGGTCTCGTCGCGCTCGACCAGGAGGCCGTTCTCGAACTTGGTCCCGGAGTGGACCAGGGCGACGAGGGAGGCGCGGTGATCGCGCGCCGGCGTTCCTGGGCGGACTCGACCAGCTTGAACACCATCGCGAGGGCAGCGGCCGGGCTGCCGGCCCCGCGGGTGACTTTGGTCCTCAGCTTGACCGTAGAGAATGTGGACTCGGTCGGGTTCGTGGTCCGCGAGTGGACCCAGTGCTCGGCCGGTAGTCGTAGAGGGCGAGCAGCTCGTCCCGGCCGTCGGTGATCTTCGCGGCAGCCTTGGGCCACTTCGTGCCGTAGGTCTTCATGAACGCGTCGATGGCCCCGCGGGCTTCGGCAGGGCGTTTGTGATATTTCGCGGGGAACACTGCGGCCAGGGACTTTCACAGGCCCATCGCACCGTCGCCGACGACCAGCTCGGGGTCGTGCATACCTCGTCTGCGGCAGTCGCGTAGCAGGTCGGAGTGGGCCTGACCGCATCCAGGCATGGCTGGCGGCTCACCACACGGCATTCACGGCTGCCCTGACGGCCTGAGAGGTTAAGGAACAAGCCAGTCGACTGTGCGGACTCTCGCTCGAGGAGCGCATCCTGCTAGGGCCTGTCTTCAATCTCCCGTCGTCGCCCGGAGGGCGGCGCCGCGGCGTCTGGTGCGTGCGATCGCAAGGCGCCGGAAAGACCTAGTAGCG
>NZ_JBITCS010000063.1:0-27986 GCF_044453445.1 Streptomyces sp. NPDC051684
AAGCCATGGTCACCATCGCCTGCCTACGACTCTGGCTGCCATGACTTTGCGGACACGACCTAGGGCCTGTCTTCAATCTCCCGTCGTCGCCCGGAAGATTGAAGACAGGGCCCTAGAGGTCCAGCGTCTTTCGGTGTTCGCGCCAGCGGTCCATCATCTCGCTCAGTTCCGTCTGGACGAACTCGAAGAAGGCCAGGGTCTCCGCGATGCGGCGGCCCGCGGGGGTTCCGGGTCCCAGGCTCGTGACGCCCTCGCGCAGCGCGTCCTCCCAGCGTTTGAGGATGCTGTCGCGGTTGGTCAGCGCCTCGTACCACTGGTTCTCGTGCACCCGGAAGAGGTCGCGCCGCGTCCCGGGCTCGCGCTCGCGCGCGACCATGTGCTGCTGGGTCAGATAGCGCACCGCCCCGGACACCGCGGCCGGACTGACCTGGAGCTGCTTGCCCAGTTCGGCGGAGGTGAGAGCGCCGGAGTCGGAGGCGAGGAGGGCCGCGAAGATCCGGGCGGGCATCCGGGTCATGCCGGCCTCGACGAGCTGGGCGGCGAAACGCTCGACGAACCGGGAGCGGGCCTCCTCGGCCGCTCGTGCCCGCGTCTCGCCCATGCCCTGCGTACCCATGTCCCGATCCTCTCCCCTTGCCCGGTCTGCGACGCCAGTTTATACGTTTCCTTAACTTCACAAATTTGTGAAGCACGCGTAGCTTCAGAATCATGACGAAGGCAATCACGGTCTCCGGACTGCACAAGTCGTTCGGCAGGACCCACGCGCTCGACGGACTCGACCTGGATGTCGAGGCCGGAGAGGTGCACGGCTTCCTGGGCCCGAACGGAGCGGGGAAGTCCACCACCATCCGCGTCCTGCTCGGCCTGTTGCGCGCGGATTCCGGCGCCGTCCAGCTGCTCGGCCGCGACCCCTGGGCCGACGCCGTGGAGCTGCACCGCAAGGTCGCGTACGTCCCCGGTGACGTGACGCTGTGGCGCAACCTCAGCGGTGGCGAGGTCATCGACCTGTACGGGCGGCTGCGCGGCGGCCTCGACAAGAAGCGCAAGGCCGAGCTCATCGAGCGCTTCGAACTCGACCCGACCAAGAAGGGCCGCACATACTCCAAGGGCAACCGTCAGAAGGTCGCCCTCGTCGCCGCGTTCGCCGCCGTCGACATCGACGTGCTCATCCTCGACGAGCCCACCTCCGGCCTCGACCCGCTGATGGAGGACGTCTTCCAGTCCTACGTCGAGGAGGCCGCGCGCGAGCACGGGCGGACGGTGCTGCTGTCCTCGCACATCCTCAGCGAGGTCGAGGAGCTCTGCGACCGGGTCAGCATCATCCGCAAGGGCGTGACCGTGGAGAGCGGTTCGCTGGCCGAGCTGCGGCATCTGACCCGCACCAGCGTCACCGCCGAACTCGCGGGCGCGCCCGACGGGTTGGGCGCGCTGCCCGGCGTGCACGACCTCGACGTCCAGGGCAAGCGCGTCAAGCTTCAGGTCGACACCGACAAGCTCGACGCCGTGCTCCGCTCGCTCGCCGAGTCCGGTGTGCGCTCGCTGACCAGCACCCCGCCCACCCTGGAAGAGCTGTTCATGCGGCACTACCAGGAGGACGTCCGGGCGCCCGAGACGGCGGTGTCGCGATGACGACCCTCGTGAGCGACAATCGCTACGCCTCCAGGTCCGGTGGCGCGCGGCACCTCGCGGGCACCGGGACACTGCTCAGGCTCGCGCTGCGGCGCGACCGCGTGATGATGCCCGTATGGGTCGCCATCACCGCCGTGATGGTCGTGTCGATGCCGAACACGCTGAAGAGCGTGTGGCCCACGGCCGCCGACCGGGCCGACATCGCGGCCTCCATGAACACCAACAGCTCGATTCGCGCCATGTACGGGCCCGTCTTCGGGGACTCGCTCGGCGCGCTCACGGCCTGGCGCGCGGGCACCTTCGCCGCGGTCTTCGCCGCGATCATGAGCCTGCTGATTGTCGTGCGGCACACCCGTGACGAGGAAGAGAGCGGGCGGCAGGAGCTGGTCTCCTCGGCGATGGTGGGGCGGCGCGCGCCGCTGACCGCCGCGCTGCTCGCGGCCCTCGTGGCCAACGGTGTGCTCGCGCTGCTCGTCGCGGGCGGCCTCGCCTCCCAGGGCGGCGCGGGGGCGCTTGCCCTCGGGCTCGCGATCGGCGGCTGCGGGATGGTGTTCGCGACGATGACCGCGATCGTCGCCCAGTTCACGGAGAGCGCGCGGCTCGCCCGCGGAGTCACCTCCGCGGTGCTCGGTGCGGCCTTCGTGCTGCGCGCGGCGGGCGACTCCGGCACGAACGACGGCTCGTCGCCGCTGACCTGGATCTCGCCGATCGGCTGGGTCGAGAACACCCGCGCCTTCGCCGGCGAACGGTGGTGGGTGCTCGGGCTCTTCCTCGCCGCCGTACTGATCCAGGGCGCGATCGGCTACGAGCTTGCGGGGCGGCGCGACATCGGCATGAGCTTCCTGCCGACCCGGCCAGGACCCGCGAACGGGCGGCTCGGCACGGCCGGTTCGCTGGCCTGGCGGCTCCAGCGGGGCAGCGTGATCGGCTGGTCGGTCGGCTTCCTCGCGGCCGGTGTCGTCTTCGGCGGGATGACCGAGGGGGCGGCCGACCTGGTCGGCGACAGCGAGAACACCATGGAGATCATCGAGCGGATGGGCGGCCACTCCGGCATCACCGACGCCTTCCTCGCCACGATGGTCGGCATGCTCGGGATGGTCGCCGCGCTCTACATCGTGCAGGCGGTGCTCCGACTCAGCGGCGAGGAGACCTCGCAGCGGGCGGAGCCGATCCTCGCGAACGCGGTGGGCCGGATCGGCTGGGCCGGCGGCCACCTGGTGATCGCCTTCGCGGGCGCCGCGCTGATCATGCTGCTCGGCGGGGTCGGCCTCGCGCTCGGCTACGGCAAGGAGTTCGGGCCCGTCGTCGGCGCCTGCCTGGTCCAGCTCGCCGCGATCTGGACGCTCGGCGGGGTGGCCGTGCTGCTGTACGGGCTGCTGCCGCGGGCGGCCGCCGCCGCATGGGCGGCGGCGGGGGCGGCGCTCCTCATCGGCTGGATCGGCCCGGCGCTCAAGCTGCCGCAGGCCGTCATGGACGTCTCGCCCTTCGGTCATCTGCCGAAGCTGCCGGGCGGGGAGCTGACGTGGGGTCCGGTCCTTGCGGAGGTGGCGCTCGCGGCCGTGTTCGTCGCCGTCGGCCTGATCGGGCTGCGCAGGCGGGACATGTCCAACTGAGCAGTCCCGTCGCGGCGGAACCCGGCGGCGGCCCGAGCGCGTCCCTCCGACATGGGACAACGCACTCAGGCCGCCGTCGGCTGCCTCAGCACCCTCGCCGGTCTCGGCGCCGGGTTCGCCGTCTGGGGACCGTCCTCGCCGACGGCCGGATCCACCGGTTCGAGCAGGGGCCGCACTGGCGGGCCTTCGTCGTGGAACTGCCGCTGTGCCTGGCCGGCGGCACGCTCGCCGGAGCGCTGGCCGGGGTGCTGCTGACCCGCCTCCTCACAGCTCGACGCGCAGGCCGGTCAGGCCCCGGATGACGAAGTTCGGCTTGCGGTCCGGTTCGGCCGCGAGCCGCAGCGTCGGGGCCCGCGTCAGCAACGCCCGCATGGACGCGGCGAGTTCGATGCGGGCGAGCGGGGCGCCGATGCAGTAGTGGATGCCCGCCGAGAAGGAGATGTGCGGATTGTCGGCGCGGGTCAGGTCCAGCCGCTCCGGGGCGGCGAAGACCGCCGGGTCGTGGTTGGCCGAGCCGAAGAGGAGGGCCACCTCCGAGCCCGCGGGGATCGTGGTGCCCGCCACCTCGATCTCGTCGAGCACCCAGCGTTCGAAGAGCTGGAGCGGGGTGTCGTGGCGCATCAGCTCCTCGATCGCTGTGGGGACCAGCGAGTGGTCCGCGCGCAGGGCCGCCAGCTGCTCGGGGTGGCGGAACAGGGCCCACCAGCCGTTCACCGTCGCGTTGACCGTGGCCTCGTGCCCCGCGTTGAGGAGCAGGACACAGGTGGAGACCATCTCCTGCTCGGTGAGGCGGACGGGCCCCGTGCCGCCCTCGTCGTCGTGGGCGGCGATCAGCCCCGAGATCAGGTCGTCGGCGGGTCGGGCACGCCGCTCGGCGATCAACTCCCGCAGATAGTCGGTGAATTCGAGGGACGCGGTGACCGCCGCCCGCGCCGTCTCCCTCGACGGGTTCAGCTCGTACATGCCGCAGATCGCCGCCGACCACGGCCGCAGCGGCGCCCGGTCCGACTCCGGGATGCCGAGCATCTCCGCGATGACGGCCACGGGCAGCGGTTCGGCGACCGCCGTGAGCAGGTCGCCGCCACCGTCGGCCACCAGGCCGGAAACCAGCTCGCCCGCCAACTTCTGTACGTACGGCTGGAGTTGGCGCACCGTGCCCGGCGTGAACGCCTTCGACACCAGGCGGCGGATGCGCGTGTGGTCCGGGGGCTCCAGGTCGAGCATCCCGTGGTCGTTGAGGGTGTGGAACGGCTCGTGCTCGGGCGGCGGCGCCGTGCGGCCGAAGTCCTCGTGGGCGTACCGGTGCTGGTAGCTGCGGCCCAGTCGGCGGTCGCGCAGCAGCGCCGACACGTCGGCGTGGTGCGGGATCAGGTACTGGTTCGACGGCTCGAACCAGTGCACCCGGCCGGCCTCGCGCAGTGCCGCGTAGGCCGGGTACGGGTCGGCGACGAAGTCCGGGGACCAGGGGTCGAACGATTCCACGAGCGCGTCCATGTCCGGACGCTAGCCCCGCTCACCCCGGCGTGACCAGACGTGCCTCGTACGCGAACACCGCCGCCTGCGTCCGGTCGCGCAGCCCCAGCTTCACCAGCACCCGGCTCACATGTGTCTTCACGGTCGACTCGGCGACGACGAGCCGCTCGGCGATCTCGACGTTCGACAGCCCCTGTGCGATCAGCACCAGCACCTCTGTCTCGCGCTCGGTCAGCTCCCCGTACGCCCCCGGCTGCCGCCCCACCGGAACCGGCGAGTTCTCGGCCAGCTTGGCGAACTCGGTGATCAGGCGGCGGGTCACGGTCGGCGCGAGGAGCGCCTCGCCGCTCGCCACCACCCGTACACCGTCCGCGAGTTCGCGCGCCGAGGCGTCCTTGAGGAGGAAGCCGGAGGCCCCGGCCCGCAGCGCCTGGTACACGTACTCGTCCAGGTCGAAGGTGGTCAGCACGAGGACCTTCGTGCCCGCGTCCGCCGCGACGATCTCGCGGGTCGCCTCGATGCCGTTCAGCTCCGGCATCCGGATGTCCATCAGGACGACGTCCGGGCGCAGTTCGCGGACCTTCGCGATGGCCTCCACGCCGTTGACCGCCTCGCCGACGACCTCGAAGTCCGGCATCGCGTTCAGCAGCACCGAGAAGCCCTCGCGGACCATCATCTGGTCGTCGGCGACCAGGACCCGGATCACGCCTCGCCCTCCGTCCCGGTGGCCGCGGCGCGGGCGACGGGGATGAAGACCGCCACCTCGTAGCCGCCGTCGTCCGTCCCCTCCGCCGTCATCTCGCCGTCCAGCATCGACACCCGCTCACGCATCCCGGTGAGACCGTGGCCCGCACCGGGACTCGGCTTGACCAGCCCGGTCGACGGACCGTTGACGATCCGCAGGCCGAGGCCCCCGAGGACGTACGACACCTCGACGGCGGCCGCCGAACCAGGGGCGTGCCGCAGCGCGTTGCTCAGCGCCTCCTGCACGATCCGGTACGCCGACAGCTCGACGCCCTGCGGGAGTTCACGGGCCGCGCCCGTCACCGTCCGCGTCACGGGCAGGCCCGCCTCCCGCACGTTCTCCAGGAGCTTGTCGAGGTCGGCGAGCGTGGGCTGCGGGGCGTCGGGCGCCGCCGTGTGCTCGGAGGACTCCACCCGTACGACGCCGAGGACCCGGCGCAGCTCGGTGAGCGCCGCCACCGCGTTCTCCCGGATCGTGACGAACGCCTGCTCCAGCTCGGGCGGCGGGTTCTCGACGCGGTAGGGCGCGGCCTCCGCCTGGATGGCAACGACCGACATGTGGTGCGCCACCACATCGTGCAGTTCGCGTGCGATGTTCGAGCGCTCCTCCAGGAGCGTGCGCCGGTCCCGCTCGACGGCCGTGACCGTGCGCTCCTGGACGACCTCGCGTCGCGCGTTGCGGTTGACCTGGACGAGCGCGACGATGCCGACGCCGATGCCGGAGAGCACCGCCATGGGGACGGCGATGCCGCCGTCCAGGCCGCCGAAGACCGCCGCGGAGAGCAGCGAGTACAGCGTGGACAGGGCCCACATCCAGGCCGCCGTACGCGGCCGGGTGCGCGCCGCGACCACCATCATCACGATCGTGTGGCCCAGGAGGCTGCCGCCCGACCACGGGTAGAGGCCGTCGCCCGTGGCCCAGACCAGGAGCGGGGCGGCCCCCAGCGAGAGCCAGAAGGCGAGGACCGGGCGGAGCAGGGTGAGCGCCACCGGGACCGCTGCCATCAGCCCGGCGACGAGGGCGAAGAAGCTGTCGCCGATGGCGCCGTAGCTCGCCATGCCCGTGATCAGAGTGAGCCCGGCCAGGCCGAGGACGACGGCGTGCGGCAGCAGCCCCAGGTGCCGGCGGAAGCGGTCGGGGAACTGTCTGGCCCACGGCCCGTCCGTGCCGGCCCGCGGCAGCGGCCGGTACGCGAGCACCCCCTGGAACAGGTCCTCGCGCAGCCCCCGCAACGCCGCCTTGGCGAGATTTATCTCAGGGCTGTGCTCACGCGGGCCCTGGACGATGGTCGTGTCCGTCATGGCATTCACGGTAGGTCGCGGGGACACCGCCCCGCGTCCGTACGAAGGAGGGTTCGGCGGGGTCCGTCGCAAGGACTACGGGCCCCGACGACGGGGTCACCAGGCCAGTTGCGCGATCTCCTCCGCGACCACCGCGCAGGCGTCCGCGGACGGGTCGATCACCGGGAAGTGGCCGACCTCCTCCAGGAACGTGACGCCCACGACCTCGCCCGCCTTCGCCGCCGCGTCCGCGTACGCCTCGGCCAGCTCGAACGGCACGGTCGTGTCCGCACGGCCCTGCACCACGGTCGTCGCGACACCGCTCGGCAGCAGCTCCACGGGGTCCGCGTACGGTCGACGCTCGTCGAACAACTCCCGCATACCGCCGAGCAGTTGGACGCACGCGCCGCCGCAGACACCCAGCTCCTCGGCGAGCACGAAGCCCACGAGCGGGGCGATGGCGACGACGCCGCGCAGCGCCGCCGAGTCCGGGGTGCGCCATGGCGCGCCCTCCGGCAGCACGTGCCGGGCCCCCGCCCACAGCGCGAGCTGACCGCCCGCCGAGTGCCCGGTGACGACGGTGCGGCGCGGGTCCGCCGACGGCAGGTGCTCGGCGGCGAGCGCGGGCATCGCGTCGAGCGCGGCCGCCACGTCGTCGAAGGTCTCGGGCCAGCGCCCCGCCATGGGGCCGTCGGCACCCTGGTGCGGCATCGCGCTCCCCCGCCGGTACTCGACGTTGGCGACGGCGAAGCCGCGCCGCGCGAGGAAGTCGCAGAACGGGGTCAGGTACTGCCGGTCGTACGGCCCCCGCCAGGCTCCGCCGTGCAGGACCACGACCAGCGGGGCCGCGGGCGAACCGTCCCTCGGGGCGTAGAAGTCGACGACCTGGTCCGGGTGATCGCCGTACGCGGCGCTGACGTCCGGCGGCACGACGGGATGCGAGAAGGCCGACGCCTCCTCCGCCTCCTCGCGGGCGGCGCCGGGCTTGTCGGGGTCTGGCATGCTCCAACCTCTCGACATCGTGCGGAACTTGACCAAATGCGAACGAACCGGCGGGTGGCCGGTGCGGCGCGGTATGCGGACGCTACCAGGCCCGTGACGTGCGTCAACACGTACAGTGACCGCACAAACGGTTCCTTCGTACCGTTACCCTGGCGGTCATGACCGGTAACCCGACCGACGCGCACGAACCCGGCACACTCCGTCCCGGCGGGCGCACGGCCCGTGTCCGCGCGGCGGTGCTCGAAGCGGCGGGCGACGTCCTCGCCGAGCACGGCTTCGACCGGCTCGACCTCGGCGACATCGCGCGGCGCGCGGACGTCGGCAAGACGACCGTGTACCGGCGGTGGGGCTCACCCACGGGTCTCGTCGCCGACCTCCTCGACCAGATGGCCCAGGAATCCCTCCCCCGCACCGAAACGGGCACGCTCCACGGCGACCTGTCGGCCAACGCCCACCTCGTCCGCGATACCCTCGCCGACCCCCGCCAGGGCCCCCTCTTCCGCGCGGTGATCGCCGCGGCGACGTGCGACCCGCGCACGGCCTCGGCCCTGGCCCACTTCTACGAGGTCCGGGCGGCGGAGTGGGCGCCGTGTGTGGAACAGGCGGTCGCCCGGGGGGAGTTGCCGACCGGCACGACCCCGTCGGAGGTCATCCGAGCGGTGTCCGCTCCGCTCTACTACCGCTTCCTCACCTCGGGCACCGCCCCCACGAACGCAGACGCGAACCGCGCGGTGGCGGGGGTCGTGGCGGCGGGGGTGGCGGGGGTTTATGTGGGGTGAGGGGTGTGGTGGTGATGGTTGGCGGGGCGGTGCCTGAGCGGCCGATTGCGCCGAACGCCGATCGGACCGTTTCCCCGCCCATCTCCCACCCGCTACGGCCGACGCCGCGACGAGACCGGTGCCGCGCACACATCGTTACCGGCGCCAACCCCGTGACAGCGCACAGGGACTTCGCCCCGGCGCAGCCGTGCGTGCCGCAGCACCCACGGAGGCCGAAGCCCCCGCCACCACCTCACCCGCCAAGGCCCCCGCCCCATCCGCCGAAACGGGTGACGCTAAGACAGTTCGCGCGCCAGCACCGACCCCGCCCGCTCCACATCCGCGAAGGACAGGTACAACGGCGTGAACCCGAAGCGGAGGACGTCCGGCGCACGGAAGTCGCCGACGACCCCCGCCGCGATCAACCGCGCCATGACCTCCCCCGCGTCCGCGCAACGGAGCGCCACCTGGCTCCCTCTCTCCCCGCGCTCGACCGGGGTCACGGTCTCGACCCGGCCCCCGGCAACGTACGCCTCGACGCACTCCAGGAAGAAGTCCGTCAGGGCAAGGGACTTGGCCCGCACCGCGTCGACCGAGACGTCGGGGCGCGACCACACGTCCAGCGCCGCCTCGAGCGCCAGCATCGACAGGATGTCCGGCGTCCCGACCCGCCCCCGTACGACCCCGTCCGCGGCCTCGTACTCGGACCGCATCCCGAACGGCTCGGCGTGCGAGTTCCACCCCGGCAGCGGCGAGTCGAACGCCGCCTGGTGTTCCCTCCGGACGTACAGGTACGCGGGCGAACCCGGCCCACCGTTCAGGAACTTGTACGTGCAGCCGACCGCCAGGTCGACCCCGTGTTCGTCGAGTCCGACCGGCAGCGCACCCGCGCTGTGGCACAGGTCCCACACGGAGACCGCCCCCGCCGCCCGGATCGCTGCCGTGAGCGCCGGCAGATCGTGCAGCCGGCCACTGCGGTAGTCGACGTGGTTCAACAGCACCGCCGCCGTACGCGAAGACAACGCACCCGGCACCTCGCCCGGCTCCACGGCACGCACCGAACAGTCGGTCATCCGCGCCGCGGAGGCGGCGATGTACCCGTCCGTCGGGAACGTCGCCGCGTCGACGAGTATCTCGTCACGCCCCGCCTCAGGACCGCCCACCAGCCGGACCGCACCCACAAGTGCCTTGAAAACGTTGACACTTGTCGAGTCGCCGACCACGACCTGGCCCTCGCCCGCACCCACGAGCGGGGCGATCAGGTCCCCGATCCGCTCGGGCGCCGTCCACCACCCCGACTCCGTCCAGGACCGGATCCGCAGCTCGCCCCACTGCCGGCGCACGACGTCGTCGACCCGCCCGGGCACGTTCGCGGGCAGCGCGCCCAGCGAGTTCCCGTCGAGGTACACGACGTCGTCGCCGAGCACGAAGTCACCCCGCACACCGGCGAGTTCATCCTTCGCATCCAGCTCGCGCGCCCGCTCGTACAGATCAGACATGGGACCTCGCCGTCCACAGCTCGGGGAACACGTTCTTCTGCGCCCGCTTCTCCAGCCACGCCACACCGGCGGAGCCACCCGTACCCGCCTTCGCGCCCATCGCGCGCCGCGTCGCCACCAGATGGTCGTTGCGCCAGCGCCACACCAGCTCGGCGACATCCGTCAACGCCTCGCCCAGACGCGCGAGTTCATCGTTCTCGTCACCCGCGTACAGGCGCGTCCACACCGCCTCGACCTCCGGCGACGGCACGTACTTCTGCGACACGTCACGGTCGAGCACGGCGCGCGGCACCGGATGCCCGCGCCGGGCCAGCAGCCGCAGCACCTCGTCGTACAGGCTCGGCTCGTGGAGCGCCTTCTCCAGCTCGGCGTGCACCCGCGGCGCTCCGCGGTGCGGCACCAGCATCGACGCCGACTTGTCGCCGAGCAGGAACTCCATGCGCCGGTACATCGCCGACTGGAAGCCGCTGCCCTCGCCGAGCGCGGACCGGTACGAGTTGAACTGGCCCGGGGTGAGCTGGCCGAGCGGCCGCCACGAGGCGTTGAGCGCGTCCAATTCCCTGACGGACCGTTTCAGCGCGGCCACCGCCGTCGGCACGTCGTCCGTGCCGAGGGCGCGGGCCGCCGTCTCCCACTCGTGCACGATGACCGTGAACCACAGCTCCATCACCTGGGTGGTGACCAGGAAGACCATCTCGCCGGGGTCGTCCGAGCGGAGGTGCTGGAGGTGGGTGAGGACGTCGGCCTGGACGTAGTCCTCGTAGGGCGTGGTGCCCGCGAAGTCGAGATGCGGGGTGGCGGGCGCCTCCGTGTCGCGCCCTGCCTCGTGATCCGCGTCGTGGGACATCGCTGTCTCCTGTTTTGTACTCCGGGTAGCGGTCCGCCCTGCCGTTACCGACACGGGGCCCCGGTCCCCGACTGCATCCTCCGCAATCGTCCCCGCAAACGGCAAGGCCCGCCTGGTCACAATGGACCGGGCGGGCCTTGGCGAGGGTGGGAAACCTCAGGTCAGCGTCTGCGCCGCCGCCTCCGATGAGTCCTTCAGGAACTGCGTGCAGCGCTCGTGCTCCGCCTGCTCACCGATGGCGCCCGCGGCCCGCGCGAGGGCGTGCAGGGCGCGCAGGAAGCCGCGGTTGGGTTCGTGCTCCCACGGCACCGGGCCGTGGCCCTTCCAGCCGGCGCGGCGCAGCGAGTCGAGGCCGCGGTGGTAGCCGGTGCGGGCGTAGGCGTACGACTCGACGACGCTGCCGCGCTCGAACGCGTCGTCGGCGAGCTGCGCCCAGGCGAGCGAGGAGGTCGGGTACTTCGCGGCGACGTCCGCAGGGGCCGTGCCGGACGCGAGCAGTTCGCGCGGCTCCGGGTCGTCCGGGAGCTCGGTCGGGGGCGGACCGCCGAGGAGGTTCTCGTGAAGGTTCATGGGGTCAAGTGTGCCGCGCCCGGCCGGTGACCCGTCGAGTGCCCCGGTGCCGGACGACGACACGCCACGGGCCCGGCCCCCCGAAGGGAACCGGGCCCGTGCACGAGAAGCGCCTTGCTTGCGCGTACCCGTCCGAGTTATCCGAGTTACTTGATGCGCGTACCCGTCGAGCGCAGGTTCTCGCAGGCCTGGACGATGCGGGCGGTCATGCTCGCCTCGGCCTTCTTGCCCCACACGCGCGGGTCGTACGTCTTCTTGTTGCCGACCTCGCCGTCGACCTTCAGTACGCCGTCGTAGTTCTCGAACATGTGGCCGGCGATGGGCCGCGTGAAGGCGTACTGGGTGTCGGTGTCGAGGTTCATCTTCACGACGCCGTTCTCCAGCGCGGTCGTGATCTCCTCGACCGTGGAGCCGGAGCCGCCGTGGAAGACGAAGTCGAACGGCTTCGAGCCGGCCGGCTGGCCGTACTTCGCGGCGACGCCCTCGTTCAGCTCCTTGAGCAGGTCGGGGCGGAGCACGACGTTGCCCGGCTTGTAGACGCCGTGCACGTTGCCGAAGGACGCGGCCAGCAGGTAGCGGCCCTTCTCACCCAGGCCCAGGGCCTCGGCGGTGCGCAGCGCGTCGTCGACCGTGGTGTAGAGGTTGTCGTTGATCTCGTGCGAGACGCCGTCCTCCTCGCCACCGGTCGGCGTGATCTCGATCTCGAGGATGATGTTCGCGGCCTTGGCCTTGGCGAGCAGCTCCTGCGCGATCTCCAGGTTGTCGGAGAGCGTCTCGGCCGAGCCGTCCCACATGTGGGACTGGAACAGCGGCAGGCCGCCGGCCTCGACGCGCTTCTGCGAGATCGCGAGCAGCGGGCGCACGTAGCCGTCCAGCTTGCCCTTGGGGCAGTGGTCGGTGTGCAGCGCGATCTTGTTGCCGTAGCGGGCGGCGGCGACGTGCGCGAACTCGGCCAGCGCCTCGGCGCCCACGACCATGTCCTTGACGCCCTGGCCCGAGAGGTACTCGGCGCCACCGGTGGAGATCTGGATGATGCCGTCGGACTCGGCCTCGGCGAAGCCCTGAAGCGCGGCGTTCAGGGTCTGCGTCGACGAGACGTTGATGGCCGGGTAGGCGAACTTCCCCGCCTTGGCCCGGTCGAGCATCTCGTTGTACTGGTCCGGGGTTGCGATGGCCATCTGCCGTCTCCTCGTAAAGCGCGTGATTGCGGGTTCGGGTTGCTGTGCTGGGTGACCCTCACCAAGGGGGTGACATCATCGTCGACCCCATCTTTCCAGACTTGTGCGAATGCTCCAGCCCGGCGAAGGCCCCGGTGGTCCGGGGCCTCGGTCTGGGGCCTCGGTCCGGGCCTCGGTCCAGGCCTCAGTCCAGGCCGAGCTCGTCCTTCGAGAACGCGAAGAGGTACGGAACCCCGGCGCCCTCGGTGATCTTCTCGGCGGCTCCGGTGGCCCGGTCCACGATGGTCACGACGGCGACGACCTCGGCGCCGGCCTCGCGCACCGCCTGCACGGCCTCCAGCGGGGACCCGCCGGTCGTGGACGTGTCCTCGACGACGACCACCCGGCGGCCCTTGATCTCCGGGCCCTCGACGCGCTTCTGCATGCCGTGCGCCTTGGCGGCCTTGCGGACGACGAACGCGTCGAGGCGCTCGCCGCGGGCGGCCGACGCGTGCAGCATCGCGCCCGCGACCGGGTCGGCGCCCATGGTGAGGCCGCCGACCGCGTCGAACTCCAGGCCGTGCTCACCGACCAGGTCAAGGAGGACCTGGCCGACCAGCGGGGCGGCCTCGCCGTCGAGCGTGACGCGGCGCAGGTCGACGTAGTAGTCGGCCTCGATGCCGGAGGAGAGCGTCACCTTGCCGTGCACCACGGCCTTGTTCTTGATCTGCGTCAGCAGCGCGTCGCGCACGTCGTTCGTCGTCATGCCTACGAGCTTAGAGCCTGTGAACAAACCCCCGTCGTCCGCCCGAAGGGCGGGCGCTGCGGCGTCCGGTGCGTGCGATCGCAAGGCGCCGGAGCGTCCTAGTGGCGGAGCTACTCGGGCGGTTCGGCAACGCAGCGAGCGTGCGTGCCGGACGCCGCAGCGCAGACGGGAGTTTGTTCACAGGCTCTTAAGGGGGGCCGGTGGGGACGCGTTTTACAGGTGGCGCCAGGTCCAGGTGGTGCTGGCCTCCAGCGGCTCGACCGGGGTGACCAGGCGCGGCGCCGTGTTCAGGCCGTTGGGCGGGCCGGTCTGCGGTTCGACGCAGACGGCGGCGTCCTGCTCGTCGTAGACGACGACCCACTGCTCGGGGCTCTTCACCTCGACCTGGAGGGCGCCCGGCCAGTTCAGCGTGACGTCGACGCCGTCGGGCATCCCGAAGCAGTCGTCCCAGGGGCCGGGGATGGCCTCGATGCGCTTGCCGGTCGGCAGGTGGTCCGCGCCGCGCTCCTCCTGCCAGGCCGGGTCGAAGGCGATCTGCACGCTGCTGCCGCCGTCGGTGATCGTCCGGTTGAACCAGGGGTGCCAGCCGGCCTGCGCCGGGAACGAGTCGCCGTACGTCTCGATGCCCAGCGACAGGGTCAGCGAGTCCTCGGTGAGCGAGACGAGCTGCGTGACGCGTCCGCTGTACGGCCAGGGGTCGCCGAGGTCGTACGTGAAGGCGGCCTCGGTGCGGGTCTCGCGGGCGGTGGTCCACTCGGAGTTCCGGCCGAAGCCGTGGATGGCGTGGGGCGGGGAGTTCAGCGGCATCTGGTGGACGTGGCCGCCGTTGCGGAACTGCCCGTCCTTGATACGCCCGCACCACGGCACCATCGGGAAGCAGCCGTACTTCTCGCCCTGCCGCAGCAGCTCGGTGCCGGAGATCTTCAGACTGCTGATACGGCAGCCGTTGCCCGGCGCCACGGTCACTTCCGCGTCGCCCGCGGTCAGCGTCGTTTCCTGTGTCGTCACGGCTCCTGAGCCTAGGGCTTGTCGTTTGGATCAGGCCGGATCAGGGAGCGGGGCCTGGTGCGTGCGATCGCAAGGCGGAGGAGGGAGGCGACGCGGAGCGTCGTCGACCGACGACAACGCCGCGAGCGTGCGTGCCAGGCCCCGCGAGCCCGGCCTGATCCAAACGACAAGCCCTAAGGCCCTTCCGACGGATCGGGCTGGATACGGGGGCCGCAGCGGTCCGGTGCGGGCGAGCGGGCGCGACTCCGGCAGGATCCGTCGGAAGGGTCCAGGTCCTGGGCGGCGGACGGCTACCGGCGCCTGCGCAGGGCCCGGCCGACGACGATCGCCGAGGCGAGCGCGACGGCGGCCGCGGGGGCGGCCCAGCGCAGGGTGGCGCTGGTCGTGACGCCCTCGGGGGCGGGCACCGGCGCGTACCGGCCGCGCGGCGGCGCGTGGTCGACCTCCTCCGCGCTGCGGCCGATCATCGTGCGCCGGGCGTGCGCGGCGACCGGCTCCGCCGGGAGCTCGGACTCGTGGCCCGGCCCCGCGGCGGAGTCGGCATCGGGGTTGGGGTCGAGGGACGGCGGCGGAATCTCGGTGTCGAAGACGGAGGAGTGGTCGTGTTCCTCTTCGCGGACGCCGGAGTCGGCGGGGTCGCCATGGGCCGGGCCGCCGACCGGGCTGCTGCCGGATCCCTCGACGGTGTCGTCGACGGGCCCGGTGACGGGGCGCGGCTCCTCCCCGCCGACAGAGCCCACGCCGTCCGCACCATCGACGCCTTCCACGCCTTCCACGCTGCCCTCATCGCCCTCGTCGGGGTCCGAGCCCGGCTCCTGGCCGGTCGCGCCCAGGTTCTCCGCGAAACGGTTCAGCAGGCGATGGGCGGCCGCTGCCACGGCCTCGCGGGGCAGCTCCGCGACCCGGCCGTCGCCGGATCCCGTGCCGGAGAAGGTGACCGCGGAGCCGCCGGCCACCGCGGCGACCCGGGCTGTCAGGGCGAACTTCACGCCTCCCGCGCCGCGGGCCTCACTGCCGTCACCCGTCACGGCGAACGACCCGTCCGCCGACTGCGCCACGGTGACGCTGCCGCGGTACGTGATGGTGTGCCCGCCGATACGTACCTTCAGCCGGCCTCCGCCACCGGCGGCGTCGCGCTGGTACCCGGGCAGGGCCCGGTCGACGCGTTGGGAATCGCAGAGCACCGCCCGCAGGGACTCCGCCGGAACCGGAACGAACACCTCATGCTCCATGCCGCCGAGCCTAGCGACCCCATCGCTCACGTGTACCCCCTTCGCCGTCCGCCTTTCGACTTTCCCACGCACGACGAGGGCCCTGTGCCAGGGTGGGGGCGGCGGGTACCCGGGTCCCCGGGTGGACATGGCACCGCCGCCACCCACCCCGGGGAGCCGAAGCCCCCGGAGGGGGCGGGTGGGTGGGAGACGAGCCAGGCCCGGCGCAGCCGAAAGGCACGGCCCAGCGAAACGGCACCTCGGGCGCCGCCCCGGCACAGCCCCCACACCCCTGTCGCCGCACAACCCCGACCGCCGGCCCCACCCCCGGCCCAACGCCCCCCGCAACAACCCCGCCCGCCCCCGCTAATCGCGGAACCGCGGATGTACCAACGTCGACGGCTCGGATCCGGAGCCCGTCCGCACCATCCGCTCACCCGCCGGAGGCCCCGGCCGGACCCAGCCCGCCAGCACGAACCCCACACCCCCGTCGCCGCGATACGCCACCGCCCGCAACCCCGCGGAGCGCACCGTCGCGGCAGCCGTCCCCAGCGGCGCCGCGCCGCCGTCCACCCGCACCGCCACTCGCCCCCGGTCCGCGAGAACCCGCCCCACCAACCCGTAGAACTCCTGCGAGTACAGCTTCGTGCTCGCCGTGTTGCCGGGGTCGGGCAGATCGCACACCACCACGTCGTACGGCAACGCCCGCGGAGCGCTCCGCAGCCACGCGAACACGTCCCCCGTCACCACCCGCACCCGCGGATCCCCGAGCGCCCGCCCGTTCAGCTCGCTCAGCCCCGGATCGGTCCGGGCGAGACGCACCACCTCCGGATCGGGGTCGACGACGTCGACGCGCCGCACCCCCCGCGCCCGCAGCGCTTCGCGCGCGGCAAGCCCGTCGCCCCCGCCCAGGATCAGGACCCGCGCGCGCGGCCCGCCGTGCAGCGCGGGGCCGACGAACTGCCGGTAGGGGTGCCCGCGTTCACGCCC
The DNA here is from genome assembly GCF_044453445.1 of Streptomyces sp. NPDC051684. NCBI lineage: Bacteria > Bacillati > Actinomycetota > Actinomycetes > Kitasatosporales > Streptomycetaceae > Streptomyces > Streptomyces sp. NPDC051684. The sequence continues at coordinate 16,549 of NZ_JBITCS010000063.1, forward strand.
GTCGACCCGCAGCCGCCCGTCGAGGAAGAGCGACGCGGGGCGCCGCCCACCGCCCGTGAGCACGACCTCCTGCACCCCGGTCTGCACGGCGACCCGCACATCCGACCCGAACAGCGCGTGCCGCGCCGCCCGCTCGAAGTCGTCGACGAGCACCCAGGACGTGGCGAGCACACCGAGCACCGTGACGTTGGCGACGATCAGCAGCCACCGGGCCCGCCGGCTCAGGTCCCGCCGGAACAGCCCGAGGACGAGCACCGCCCCCGCCACCGCGTTGACCGCCCCCGTGAGCAGCGCCCCCGTCAACTGCCCGAGGAGGGGCAGCAGAAGGAAGGGGAACGCCAGGCCGCCCACCAGCGCCCCCACATAGTCCGCCGCGAACAGGTCGGCCACCGCCCCGCCCGCGTCCTGCCGCCGGATCCGCTGGATCAGCACCATCAGGAGCGGTACCTCCGCCCCGATCAGCACCCCGATGGCCAGCGAGAACGCGACGAGCAGCCAGCGCGGCCCGTCCGCCCAGGCCCCGCCCCAGTCCCCGGTCCACGCGAACACCGCGTACAGCGCCATGGCGCTGCACCCGCCGACGAGCGCGAGCAGCGCCTCGATCATCCCGAAGCCGACCGCGGCGCGCAGCCGCAGCCGCTTGGCGGCAAGCGAACCGAGGCCCATCGCGAAGACCATGACGGAGAGCACGACGGAGGCCTGGGTGACCGAGTCGCCCATCAAGTACGAGGCCAGCGCCACCAGTTCGAGCTCGTAGACCAGACCGCACGCCGCGCAGACGAAGACCCCGACGAGGACGAGGAAGCGGCCGGTGCCCGGCTTCACCGGGAGCGGGGCCCGGCCCTGACCACCCAAGGGCCTGTGGCCTGAGGTCGTCATGGGCGGGTGCGGTTCGATCACCCTGGAACGCTACGTCACCACATGACTCCGTCCAGTCACCCACACGTGTGGAACCGACGCACCGCAGGCATACCTGCGACCCGGCGCCCGCGGCCGCGAGCCGGGCTCACGGCCGCTACAGCGCGGCGGCCACCGGCATCCGCGCGCCCACCCGCGTACGGGTGGCGACCAACTGGCCGTCCTGCGGGTACGCGTGCCAGGTGCGCCAGTGCACCTGCCCCTCGTGCCGCTGGGCGAGCATCGCGGTGAAGGCGTGCGGGCTGCCTGGGAAGACGCCGGCGAGCCCGTTCGGGTGGTCGGCGACGAGCGCGAGCAACTCCTGCGCCCGTCCCGCGAATTGACCCGCTGTCAAATGCTCGACGCGGGCCGCGAATTCGTACTCCCAGTCGCCGAGGCGCTTCGCGACGCCCAGCGGGAGCGGCGTGCTGCTGCCGGGGATGCACGCCACGGTCTCGGAACAGGTGCCGCGCTCCTCCTCGAGCAGCACCTGGTGAGAGGCGCCGAGCAGCCTCAGCTGCAACCTGGCATCGTCGATGTCGAGGTCGAGCGTGGCGAGCGCGGGCAGGGGTTCCCGGCCGAGGGCCCAGGCCAGATCGGCCGCGCTCGTATCGGTGTAGGCGGTGTTCAGGGTCGTGAGCATGGGTCGGCTCCGCTAGCACGCAAAGGGAGGTGGGGCCGGCTGGATGAAAGGGACCGGCTCGTGCCCACGAGAACGCGATAACTACGTAGTACGAGGGCTGCGTTGACGGTTAAAGGGAATCATGGGGGGCGACGCCACCACAGCGTTTTTACCCAACTTCGGAGGGTTTCCATCCCCCCGAGGGCAGCACAGCTCAACTGTTCAACTTCCACGAGCATCTTTCGCGCCCGGCGCACAACCTGCGAGGGCACAACCGGACAAGCGTGCGGCCCACGCGGACCGACTGCCCCGTGTCAGTCGCCTCCGCGCGGGCCGCACGCCCGTTCACGGTGTGTCAGCTTCCGCCGCCCCCGCAGCCACCGCCACCACCGCACGACGAACCGCCGCCACAGGAGGAGCCGCCGCCGCACGAGTGGCCGTGATGCCCGCCGCCGGAGTCACCGGACGAGGAGCACCCGTAGGAACCGCCGCCGCTCGCGGCGCCGCCACCGGCCCACCAGCTGCCGCGGCCGGACCGGTTCTTCTTCAGTGAGGTACGTGGTGAACGGCCGCTGCCGCCCGCCCTGGCCGTTCCGAGCACGATGGCGACAACCAGCGCCACGAAGACCACGATGACGAACACGCTCATCACCGGCCCTCCTTTCTCTTCCCCCGTGTCCCCCGAGGGGCCGCCCCGTGCGGGCGTGACAGGGAAATGCCCCTGCCCGCTCCACGCCAAGCAGGAGTTGAGGAAGTCCAGAGGTTCGGCGCAGGATGGCCGCCATGACCTCCAGCGCACGCCCCCTGCTCAACCGCCGCCTCGCCGAGTTCGGGACCACGATCTTCGCCGAGATGTCCGCGCTCGCCGTGCGGACCGGCGCCATCAACCTCGGCCAGGGCTTCCCCGACACCGACGGCCCCGAGCAGGTGCGCGAGGCCGCCGTACGGGCGCTGCGCGAAGGGCACGGCAACCAGTACCCGCCCGGCCCCGGCATCCCCGAGCTGCGCACCGCGATCGCCGCCCACCAGCGGCGCCGCTACGGCATGGAGTTCGACCCCGACCGCGAGGTCCTGGTCACCGCGGGCGCCACCGAGGCCATCGCCGCCTCCCTCCTCGCCCTCGTCGAACCCGGCGACGAGGTGATCGCCTTCGAGCCGTACTACGACTCGTACGCGGCGAGCATCGCCCTCGCCGGCGGCACCCGCGTCCCCGTCACCCTGCGCCCCGACGGCGACCGCTTCCGCCTCGACCTCGACGAACTGCGCGCCGCGATCACCCCGCGCACCCGCCTCCTGCTCATCAACACCCCGCACAACCCCACCGGCACCGTCCTCAGTCGCGCCGAACTGACCGCCATCGCCGAACTCGCCGTCGAACGCGACCTCCTGGTCGTCACCGACGAGGTCTACGAACACCTCACCTACGGCGACGCCGAACACATCCCGCTCGCCACGCTCCCCGGCATGCGCGAGCGCACCGTCACCATCGGCTCCGCCGGCAAGACGTTCTCCTTCACCGGCTGGAAGGTCGGCTGGATCACCTCCACCCCCGAGCTCGTCACGGCGGTCCGCTCGGCGAAGCAGTTCCTGACCTACGTCTCCGCGGGCCCCTTCCAGTACGCGGTCGCGGAGGCCCTCGCCCTCCCGGACTCGTACTTCTCCGACTTCCGCGCCACGATGACGGCCAAGCGCGAACTGCTCGCCACCGGCCTGGAGGACGCCGGCTTCACCGTCTTCCGCCCCCAGGGCACCTACTTCATCACCACCGACATCCGCCCCCTCGGCTTCGACGACGGCTTCGCCTTCTGCCGCGCCCTGCCCGAACGCTGCGGCGTCGTCGCCGTCCCCAACGCCGTCTTCTACGACGACCGCACCGCCGGCGCCCCCTTCGTCCGCTTCGCGTTCTGCAAGCAGGACGAGGTCCTGAGCGAGGCGGCGGCGCGGCTCGCCAAGGTGCGCACCCGGTAGCGGAGCTCCCTGCGGCGGTTCCAGGCCGCTCGTTGCAGGCAGCCCGCGCCGACGGCCCCCGCGGCGGCGTGCTCGCCGACGGCGTCATGCTGGTGGTCCGCAAGGACGGCACCGCCCTCGCCTGGTCGGCCTCGACCTCGACCTCGACGACGGCACGGTGCGCTGGCGCGGCAGGGTGCACCTGCCCGAGCGCCCGGTACGGGGCGGCATCGCCCCCGAGCTGATGACCCAGGGACGCCACGGCCTCATCGGCCAGATCGACGGCGAACTGTTCCGCATCGACCCGAAGCCGGCCCGCTCGGGATCGTAGGAACGACGAGAGCCCGGTCGTCGCTCGACCGGGCTCTCACGCCGTGCTTCGCACACCGCTCAACGACTCACTCGGAGTCGTCCTCCGGCTTCTCCGCGGAGTCGACCTCGGCCTCCAGGCCGAGCTGCTCCACGAGCCACCGGTCGAACTCGATCGCGGCACGCACCCAGCTGACCGTCGACGACACGAAGTGCTCCAGCGAGACCCCGGTGCCGATCAGCATCTGCGCCTCGCCGATGAGGCGGACGGTGCCGTCGTCGTGGGTGTGGCTGTAGACCTTCGGCCACAGGGTGCGGCGGTTCCAGTCGTCGATCGACTCGAGCAGCTGCGGCTTGAGCTCGATGCCGTGCGGCCGGTCGTAGAACGTCCGCACCGAGAAGACCTGCTGGTCACCCTCGCCGCGGAACATGAAGTACGTACGGAACTCCTCCCACGGCGCCGCGAGGTCACCCTCCTCGTCGGTGACGTACTTGAGCTCCATCTGCTCCAGGAGCTGCTTGACCAGTTCCTGGTCGGGAACGACGGGACCGGCCGGTCCCGCGCCCTCCTGCGGGTCGGGCTGTCCCCCGAAGTTGGGAATCGAGGACGGGTCGATAGACAAGATTCCTGCTCCTGACACTGTGGTTTCGGCCCATCGTACGGACCGTCCCTTGCGGCCAAGGGTGCCCGGTGCGATGCCTTGGCGGTGCCAGCCTTGCATCTTTGGGCCGATTCTGAAATGTGCGCCGGTTGCGCGCCCCACGCCTGCCGGGACCCGTCCCCGGACGCCCTGCGAAAGGGCCACAGCTCCGCGGCCAGCCCCCCGCTCCTCCCTCAGCCCCGCGAGAAACGCCCGCGCCCCCACCTCCGGCTGCCCGACGACATGGTCGAGAGCGGGAACACGGCCGCCACGCTCGTCCGCGGGCAGCAGATGCGCGGGCAGATGGCCGAACAGTTCCTGTGCCTTCCGCTGCCCCCGCACGAAGTAGGTGATTCCGGCTTCCCTGAGCAGTTCGGCTCGGCTCGTCCAGCTCTCCAGCCTGTGCCAGCGCTGCCCGTAGGTCTCGCCGCAGGCACTCCTCGACCCACCGTGGCCTGATCACCGGCTCCTGCTCCAGAACGGTCAGGGCGCGCGATGTCTCGTCCAGCTTCCGCGTCAGCGCCGCGACGGCCGCCGGGTTCTCCGCGGTCGCGACAGCGGCGGCCAGATTGTCGACCGCCTTCCGCAGTTCCGTGATCGTCGCCGAACGGTCCCGGCCCGGCACCAGGGTGCGTTCCATGATGTCCCGGTCGCCCAGACGGTTCAGGAAGTCCGCCTCCACGTGCTCGTGCAACGCTCCCACCTGCCAGGACGCCGGCAGTTTGCAGCGCGGACCGTCCGCCGTGGTCCTGCAGTTGTAGTACGCGAGGCTGGATGTGCCGCCGCCCTTCAACTTGTTGCGCTGCACCCGTACCTGCAGGGGCGCGGCGCAGAAGCAGCGGACGACTCCAGCGAGCGGCGTCCCGGACGTCCTTCTCGTGGCCACCGACGTGGAGTCGAACATCACGCCTTTCGCCCGTACGGGCGACGAAGGCACCTGCACACGACTTCGCGCAGTTCCCGCTGTCAAAGAGCGGGAACTGCGCGAAGGGATCGCTCGGAGCTACAGCGTCTTCCCGGTGGCCGGGCCCACGATCAGACCGTCGCCGAACGCGTCGACGCGGACCGTGTCGCCGTCCTTGACCTCGCCGGAGAGGATCTCCTTGGCGAGGCGGTCGCCGATGGCGGTCTGGATCAGGCGGCGCAGGGGGCGGGCGCCGTAGGCCGGGTCGTTGCCCTCGTCGGCGAGCCAGGCCAGAGCCTCGTCGGTGATGTCGAGGGTGAGGCGGCGGTCGGCGAGGCGCTTCGCGAGGCGGCCCAGCTGGAGGTCGGCGATGCGTTGCAGCTCGGCCTTGTCCAGGGCCGAGAAGACGACCAGGTCGTCGAGGCGGTTGAGGAACTCGGGCTTGAAGGAGGCGCGGACCACTTCGAGGACCTGTTGCTTCTTCTCCTCCGCCGAGGTGAGGGGCTCGACCAGGTACTGGCTGCCCAGGTTCGACGTCAGGACCAGGATCGTGTTGCGGAAGTCGACCGTGCGGCCCTGGCCGTCGGTGAGGCGGCCGTCGTCGAGGACCTGGAGGAGGATGTCGAAGACCTCGGGGTGGGCCTTTTCGACCTCGTCCAGCAGCACCACCGAGTACGGGCGGCGGCGGACCGACTCGGTGAGCTGGCCGCCCTCCTCGTAGCCGACGTAGCCGGGAGGCGCGCCGACCAGGCGGGCGACGCTGTGCTTCTCGCTGTACTCCGACATGTCGATGCGGATCATGGCCCGCTCGTCGTCGAACAGGAAGTCGGCCAGGGCCTTCGCGAGTTCCGTCTTGCCCACGCCTGTCGGGCCCAGGAAGAGGAAGGAGCCCGTGGGGCGGTCGGGGTCGGCGATGCCCGCGCGGGTGCGGCGGACCGCGTCGGAGACCGCGCGGACCGCTTCGGTCTGGCCGATGAGGCGCTTGCCGAGTTCGTCCTCCATGCGCAGGAGCTTCTGGGTTTCCCCTTCGAGGAGGCGTCCTGCCGGGATGCCGGTCCAGGAGGCGACGACGTCGGCGATGTCGTCGGGGCCGACCTCCTCCTTGACCATGGTGTCCTTGGATGCTTCCTCCTCGGCCTCGGAGGCTTCCTCCAGGTCCCTTTCGAGGGTGGGGATCTCGCCGTAGAGGAGCTTGCTCGCGGTGTCGAAGTCGCCGTCGCGCTGGGCCCGTTCGGCCTGGCCGCGCAGTTCGTCGAGCTTCTCCTTCAGTTCACCGACGCGGTTGAGGGACTGCTTCTCCTTCTCCCAGCGTGCGGTGAGTCCGCGCAGTTCCTCCTCCTTGTCGGCGAGGTCGCGGCGGAGCTTGTCGAGGCGGTCGCGGGAGGCCGGGTCGGTCTCCTTGGCGAGGGCCATCTCCTCCATCTTCAACCGGTCGACCGAGCGCTGGAGTTCGTCGATCTCGACGGGCGAGGAGTCGATCTCCATGCGCAGGCGCGAGGCCGCCTCGTCGACGAGGTCGATGGCCTTGTCGGGGAGGAAGCGGGAGGTGATGTAGCGGTCGGAGAGGGTGGAGGCGGCGACGAGGGCGCTGTCGTTGATCTGCACCTTGTGGTGTGCCTCGTAGCGGCCCTTCAGGCCGCGGAGGATCGCGATGGAGTCCTCGACGCTCGGCTCCGCCACCAGGACCTGCTGGAAGCGGCGTTCCAGGGCCGGGTCCTTCTCGATGCGCTCGCGGTACTCGTCGAGGGTCGTGGCACCGACCATGCGCAGTTCGCCGCGGGCGAGCATCGGCTTGAGCATGTTGCCCGCGTCCATGGCGGAGTCGCCGCCGGCGCCCGCGCCGACGACGGTGTGCAGCTCGTCGATGAAGGTGATGATCTGGCCGTCGCTCTCCTTGATCTCGGAGAGGACGGTCTTGAGGCGTTCCTCGAACTCGCCGCGGTACTTGGCGCCGGCGACCATCGCGCCGAGGTCGAGCGAGACGAGCCGCTTGTCCTTGAGGGACTCGGGTACGTCGCCCTTGACGATGCGCTGGGCGAGGCCCTCGACGACGGCGGTCTTGCCGACGCCGGGTTCGCCGATGAGCACCGGGTTGTTCTTGGTGCGCCGGGACAGGACCTGGACGACGCGGCGGATCTCCTGGTCGCGGCCGATGACCGGGTCGAGCTTGCCCTCGCGGGCGGCGGCCGTGAAGTCCGTGCCGAACTTCTCCAGCGCCTTGTAGGACCCTTCGGGGTCGGGTGTGGTCACCCGGCGCCCTCCCCTGTTGTCTGTGAATGCCTCGGCCAGCTTCTTCGCGCCGGCCCCGTTCTGTGTGAGCACGTCGGCGGCGGCGCCGCCCTTGGCCGCGATGCCGATGAGCAGGTGTTCCGTGGAGAGGTAGTCGTCGCCGAGCTCCTTGGCGCGCTCGGACGCGTCGGCGATGACGGCGAGCAGTTCGCGGTTGGGCTGGGGCGGCGCGACGGTGGAGCCGGTCACGCTGGGCTGGGCGGCCAGGGCCCGCTCGGCGCCGGCCCGTACCTGTGCCTGGTCGGCGTCGACCGCGGCGAGGAGGTCGGTGATGTTCTCGTTGTCCTGGCCCTCGAGCAGGGCCAGGAGGAGGTGCACCGGGGTCAGATCCGGGTTGCCCCCGGACACGGCCCGGCTGCTTGCCGCGTTGATCGCGTCGCGGCTCCGGTTCGTCAGCTCGGCGTCCACGTGCCTGTTCTCCTCCGTCTGTGGCTGGGTGTCCCCTACGAAAACCCTGACTCGTCCAACGTGTACAAAGTTGAGTCTATTCCACTCAAGGTGGGTCGCGACAGCGCCCCGGGCCTGCGGGACGGGTTCCCCGTTCCCTGGGATAGGTTCCCGCTCATGGCCAAGCGCATCGACCTCGACGCCCCCGGTTCCGCGTTTCTCGACTTCTGGCGGGAGCGGCACCTGTGCACGCTGACGACACTGCGCGCGAACGACACGCCGCACGTGGTGCCGGTCGGGGTGACGTACGACGCCGAGGCGCGGGTCGCCCGGGTGATCACGGGCAAGGGCACCAGGAAGGCGGCGCACGTCGTCGAGGGCTCGGGGCGGGTCGCGGTGTGCCAGGTCGACGGCCGGTGGTGGGCGACGCTGGAGGGCGCGGCGACGGTGCGCACGGAGCCGGCGGAGGTCGCGGACGCGGAGCGCCGGTACGCCGAGCGCTACAAGTCGCCGCGGCCGAACCCGGACCGGGTGGTCATCGAGATCGCGGTGGACCGGGCGACGGCGAATCTCCCGAAGACCGACCGGGACGGGGCGTAGAACGACCGCAGCGGCGCCACCGTGTCAGGTGCACGGTGACGCCGCTGCAGGGGGGAAGCACCTGCGCGATCTACAACGACGGGGGCATCGCGTCAGGCACTGCGGGGGGTGGCTGTGGTGCTGGGGTGGGACTGGGAGGGCTCGGGTCCCGCCTCGCCGACCAGTTGATGGTCCCGCTGGTCGAGGTTGACGAAGATCATTCCGTATCGGACGACCGTACGTACCGGCTGTGGGGCTCCGCGCGGTCGGCGCAGACACCGGTAGGCCCTGATGTCGTCGCCCTCGCGGACCACGATGATGGGCTCTCCGAAGAGGGTGACCATGAGGGAGTCACCGTCGCTCGGAATCGCGGTCACGAGGTCGATGGTGTGCCAACCGGAGCGGTAGGCGATCGCCATCTCCCGGCGTAACGACCGGTCGTCGGGCGGAGTGATCATGCGCCTGCGTCCGTGGGCGCGGAGTTCCAGATCGCATCGGCGGGAAGTGCCTGGACGGTCGTGGGCGCCACGTTCCAGATCGCGTCCGCCTGAGCCGCGGGCGCGGAGTTCCAGATGGCGTCCATCGGGCCGATCGCGCCGAGGACCAGCCCGGCGGAAAAAGCGCCGGCAACAACGGCGCGAAGTATTCCCTTACGCATAGCGGGTCTCGTCCTCACTTCCATGGATTCTCTCCCCCGGCACTCCATGACGATGGCTCATTCGGCCACGCAAACACCACAGGGTCGATGCATCATGTTCCTGCACGTTCAGGACCCTGGGGGGTGGAGCTATGCCCAATACCGGCTCAAATCAGGCACATCCACACGCCATGACCGAGCTATGCGACGCCGGGAGGCACTTGTACGCGACAGCCCTGCGCTCAGGACGCATCGCGCGCAGCGAAATCTCCTCGGCCCCCTGCCTGCTGGACTTCGCTCTCCTGCATCCCGATCCTGACGACTCCGCCTGGCTCCGGCCGGTTCCGCCGACAGCGGCGCTCTCGCAACGACTGCATCCGCTCGAACGCGAGATACAGGAAAGAAGGGCTCTCGCGATCGAACTCACCGATGTCTTCGAGCCATTCCTGGCCATCAGTGCCCAGCGACAACCGACCACCCACTCCATCACGGTGCTCGAGGGCAAGGAGCGGATCAACACCGCCATCGAAGCGGCCCTCGCCGAGTGCAAATCCGAGATGCTCACCGTCCAGCCCGGAGGGGGCCGGGACGAGCACACGCTCACCAAGGCCCTGGAGATGGGCAGGGAGATCACCGATCGCGGCATCACGATGCGCACGCTCTACCAGCACACGGCGCGGCACAGTCACGGCACCCTCGCCTACGCGGAGGCCCTGGCCCAGGGAAACGTCGACATACGCACGCTCGAGGAGCTCATCGAGCGGCTGATCATCTTCGACCGGTCGGTCGCGTTCATTCCCGCGCGCGAAGACCGGCAGGCCGCCCTGGAGTTGCGCCACCCGGGTCTGGTCGAATATCTGGCCAATGTCTTCGAGCAGCTCTGGCAGCGCGCGGTCCCGCTGCTCGACGAAACCCCCTACGGGCCACCGACCGACGGCATCACGGGCGTCCAACGCTCCATAGCCAAACTCCTCGTCGAAGGCCATGTCGACGAGGCGATAGCCCGCCGGCTCGGTATGAACGTACGCACCTGTCGTGCCCACATAGCCAAACTCGCCGCCGCCCTCGGCAGCGGAAGCCGGGCCCAACTCGGCTATCTCATCGCGCAGTCCGGAATGCTCGAAACAGGCGCCCCCGCACCGAGCAGAGGGAGCGAGTCATGACCCTCAGGGCTCATTCGCACGACGTCGGCGAGGTGTGCGAGGCAGGCATGCGGCTCTACACCCGCGCCCTGCGCGAAGGCCGCGTACCGCGCGCGGACTCCGAGCCGGTTCCCTGCCTCGAAGCGCACGCGCTTCTCCGCCCGGACACCGGGGACCCCGGGTGGCTGCGACCGGTCCCGCCCGCGATCGCGCTGCCCCGGCTGCTGCGGGCCGTCGAGGAGAACATCGCCCTGCGCCGCAGCCAGGAGGCGAAACTGGCCGAGACCTTCGCCCCGCTGATGGCCCTGGACGCGGAGCGGGCGGCCGTCCCGGACGCCCCCATGATCACGGTCCTGCTCGGCTTCCAGCGCATCAACGACGCGATCGGCGAGGCCATGTCCACCTCGTCGACCGAGCTGCTCACCATCCAGCCGGGCGGCCACCGCCCGGCCCCCCTGCTCGCCTCGGCCCTGCCCAAGGAGCAGCAACTGCTGGCCCGTGGCTGTCGGATGCGCACGCTCTACCAGCACACGTCACGCCACTCGCAGGCCGTGCTCGCCCACTTCGAGCAGCTGGCCGGTGACGTGCAGGTCCGCACCCTCGACGAGGTGACCGAGCGCCTCATCATGCTGGACCGCACCGTCGCCTTCATCCCCGCGAACCAGGACCGCACGGTGGCCCTGGAGCTGCGGCATCCGGCGCTGATCTCCTATCTGGCGACCACGTTCGAGCGTCTGTGGCGGCTGGCCACGCCGATGTTCCCGCAGACGGCGGTCGAGGAGCCGGCCTCGGACGGCGTCACGACGCGGCAGCGCACCATCGCGACGCTGCTCATCGAGGGCCATACGGACGCGGTGATCGCGGAGCGGCTCGGCATGAACATCCGCACGGTCCGCGTGCACATCGCGAAGCTCGCGGCGACGCTGGGCAGCGAGAGCAGGGCGCAGCTGGGCTATCTGATCGGCCGGTCGGGCATCCTGGAGGATGCCGACTAGGGCTTGTCGTTTGGATCAGGCCGGATCAGGGAGCGGGGCCTGGTGCGTGCGATCGCAAGGCGGAGGAGGGAGGCGACGCGGAGCGTCGT
>NZ_JBITCS010000064.1:0-23819 GCF_044453445.1 Streptomyces sp. NPDC051684
GGCGACGCGGAGCGTCGTCGACCGACGACAACGCCGCGAGCGTGCGTGCCAGGCCCCGCGAGCCCGGCCTGATCCAAACGACAGGCCCTAGTTCGACATCCCCCCACGAAAGGAGCGCCCCCGTGGCCACCACCACGCACCGCGCCGCCGTGCTGCACGGGCCCAAGGACCTGCGCGTGGAGGACCGTCCGGTGCCCGAGCCGGGCGACGGCGAAGTCCTCGTCGCCGTCCGCGCCGTGGGCCTGTGCGGCTCCGATCTGCACTACTACGAGCACGGCGAGAACGGCCCCAACGTGCTGCGGCAGCCGACCGTCCTCGGCCACGAACCGGCCGGACACGTCGTCGGCCACGGCGCCGGTGCGGACGACCTGCCGCACGGCACGCCCGTCGCGATCGAACCGGCACACCCCTGCGGGCGCTGCGCCCTGTGCCGGGCCGGCCGCTACAACCTGTGCCCGCAGGGCACCTGCTTCGGCTCGCCGCCCACCAACGGCGCGCTGACCGAACACATCGCCGTACCACGGGACTTCGTGCACCCGCTGCCCGAGGGCATGGACGTGAAGCTGGGCGCGCTCGTCGAGCCCCTCGCGGTCGCCGTGCACGCCGTGCGCCGCGCCGACATCGCGCCCGGCGCCCGTGTCCTGGTCACAGGCGCCGGTCCCATCGGCGTTCTCGTCGCCCAGGTCGCCGCCGCCTGCGGAGCCGTGGTGACCGTGTCCGATGTGGCCCCGGCGCGGCGGGAGTTCGCGGCCCGGCTCGGCGCCGGGACCGTCGACGCGACCACGCTCACCCCCGACCCCGACCGGGCCCACGCGCTCGCCGACCCGGACGGCTACGACACCGTCCTCGACTGTTCCGGGGTCGGCCCCGCCCTGGTCTCCGGGATCCGCGCGCTGCGCCCCGGCGGCACCGCCGTCGTCGTCGGCAACCCGAACCGCCCCGAAACGGTGCTGCCGTTGGCGTGGCTGCAGCGCCAGGAGATGTCCCTGCTCACCTCCTTCCGGTATGCGGCCGGGGACTTCGCGGCGGCCGTGCGGCTCGCCGGGTCCGGCCGCGTACGCCTCGACGAACTGGTCACGGCCGAGTTCCCGTTGGAGCGGGCCGACGAGGGGCTGCGCACGGCGCTCGTCGACCGTACGCAGATGAAGGTGCTCATCACGCCCGGCGGGGAGGACGCGTGAGTGCGGAACACCAAGCGCTGCCGCGCATGACGCGGACCGCGCTCTCGGACTCCGGGCTCAAACTGGCGCCGCCCACCACGGAGTCGGGCATCGTCCACCTCGGCCTCGGCAACTTCCACCGCGCCCACCAGGCCGTCCACACCGCCGACGCGCTGCGGCACACCGACGGTCCGTGGGGGATCACCGGCGTGTCCACCACGCCGGGCGACCGGCCCCGGCCGGTGATCGAGGGCATGGCCGCGCAGGACGGCCTCTACACCGTGCTCACCCTGCACCGCGGCGGCGCCGTCGCCGCGAGCGTGCCCGGAGTGCATCACCCGGGTCTGGTCGCCGACGGGCAGGGCGCGGACGTGGTCGCCGCCATCGGCGCCGCCACCACCCGCATCGTCTCCCTCACCGTCACGGAGAAGGGCTACACGTTCGGCGCCGACGGACGCCTGGACCTCGACGACCCGCTGGTCCGCGCCGACCTCGCGGGCGGCACCCCGCGCAGCACGCTCGGTCTGATCGCCCGCGGACTGCAACAGCGGCTCCGCACGGGCGCCCCGCCCGTGACGGTCCTCAGCTGCGACAACCTCATGGACAACGGGCACCGACTCCGGTCCCTGCTCGACGAGTTCATCGCCGCGCTGCCCGCCGCCGAGCGCGAGGATCTCCAGGCGTACGCCGACGCCTGCGTGTCGACACCGAACAGCATGGTCGACCGGATCGCGCCCGCCACCACGGACGAGCACCGCGCCATGGCCGCCCACGCGTTCGGCGTCCGCGACACCGTGCCGGTCCCCGCCGAGCCGTACAAACTGTGGGTGATGCAGGACGACTTCCGCGCGGGGCGGCCCGCCTGGGAGCAGGCCGGCGCGGTGTTCACCGAGGACGTGGCACCGTACGAACTGATGAAGCTGCGCCTGCTCAACGGCGGCCACTCCCTGCTCGCCTACCTCGGGCTGCTGCGCGGCCACCGCTCCATCGACCAGGCCGTCGGCGACGAACTCCTCAGCGGCGCAGTCGAGTTCGCGATGCGCGAGGAGATCCTGCCGACCGTCACCGAACCCGCCGGGATGCCCGGAGCGGACTACATCGGGGAACTCCTCGACCGCTTCGCCAACCCGGCGCTCGGCCACCGCACCGCCCAGGTCGGCTCCGACGGATCCCTGAAGATCCCCGTGCGCTGGGCCGGAACCCTCACCGAGTCACTGGCCGCCGGACGCCTGCCGCGCATGCTCGCGCTCGGCTTCGCCGCCTACGTACGCGTGGTCACGGTCGACGACGCGTACGACGAGCGGAGCCTGGGCGCCGTGCACGACGGAGCCCGCGCCCGCCTCGCCGCACTCGCGTCCCGTGCGAGCGGCCCCGACGCCAAGGCCCGCCTGCTGCTCGCCGACGGCGGCCTGTTGCCCCAAGAGGCGGCCCAGCACGAGGGATTCGCCGACGCCGTCGCCGAGTTCGCCCGGATCCTGGACGCCCACGGAACCGACGCCGCGCTGCGCGCCGCCCGCCCCTGAGACACCACCCGACGACGCTTCCCGAGAGAGGGACACCGCATGCCCGCCACCATCACCTCCGCCGAGGTCTTCGTCACCTGCCCCGGCCGCAACTACGTCACCCTGAAGATCACCACCTCCGACGGTGTCACCGGCATCGGCGACGCCACCCTCAACGGCCGCGAGCTGGCCGTCGCCTCCTACCTGCGCGACCACGTCTGCCCGCTCCTCATCGGCCAGGACCCGGCCCGCATCGAGCACCTGTGGCAGTACCTCTACAAGGGCGCCTACTGGCGGCGCGGGCCGGTCACCATGACCGCCGTCGCCGCCGTCGACGTCGCCCTGTGGGACATCAAGGGCAAGGTCGCGAACCTGCCCGTCTACCAGCTGCTCGGCGGCGCCGCCCGCGACGGTGTCACCGTCTACGGGCACGCCAGCGGCAACACGATCCCCGAACTCCTCGACGACGTACGGCGGTTCCGCGACAAGGGCTTCCGCGCGGTCCGCGCCCAGGCGGCGGTCCCGGGCCTGGAGCGGGTCTACGGCATGCGCAAGGGCGGCGGTGACACCTACGAGCCGGCCGACGGCAGCCTGCCGAGCGAGGAGGTCTGGGACACCGGCGCGTACCTGGACTTCGTGCCGCAGTACATGGCCGCCGTCCGCGAGGAGTTCGGCTACGGCTTCCAGCTGCTGCACGACGTGCACCACCGGCTCAGCCCGATCGAGGCGGGCCGGCTCGGCAAGTCCCTCGAGCCGTACCGCCTGTTCTGGATCGAGGACCCCACGCCGGCCGAGGACCAGGAGGCCTTCCGGCTCATCCGGCAGCACACCACGACACCCCTCGCGGTCGGCGAGATCTTCAACTCGATCTGGGACTGCCAGCACCTCATCACCAACCGGCTGATCGACTACGTCCGCGCCTCCGTCTCCCACGCGGGCGGCATCACCCACCTGCGCAGGATCTTCTCGCTCGCGGAGCTGTACGGGGTGCGCTCGGGTTCGCACGGCGCGGGCGACCTCTCCCCGGCCTCGTTCGCCGCCGCGCTCCACCTCGACCTGTCGATCCCGAACTTCGGCATGCAGGAGTACATGGCCCATCTGCCCGGGTACGAGGAGGTGTTCCACACGTCGTGGACCTTCGAGGACGGACTGATGCACCCCGGCGACCGCCCCGGCATCGGAGTCGAGTTCGACGAGAAGGCCGCCGGACGCTTTCCGTACGAGCGCAAGTACCTGCCGGTGAACCGGCTGCGGGACGGCGCCGTGCACGACTGGTGAGCGTGCACGGCGACGGACCGCCGGTTCAGCCGGCGCAGTCCTCCGGCGTCGTGCCCGGGTCGGTCAACGGCAGGCCGAGCCGGGCGCGTTCGGTGAGCCAGCGGGTCGGGCGGTAGCGGGGATCGCCCGTCGTGGTGTGCAGCGCGCCCTGCAGCTCCAGCAGGCGGGCGGCGCCGATCCGGTCGCCCCAGGCCAGCGGGCCCGTGGGGTAGCCGAGGCCGAGCGTCACCGCCAGGTCGATGTCCGCCGGGGCGGCGAGGGAGCGCTCGGCGATGGACGTGGCGACCGACACCACGGAGGCGAGCAGGCGCTGGCCCACCGAACCGGCGCTGTCCCGGACGAGCGTCACGCAGTGGTCGCCGCGCGCGAGCACCGCGCGGGCGTCGCGGGCCGCCGCCGGGTCGGCGGCCGGGGTCACCGACAGCACACGGCGGCCGCTCGCCACGGACAGCGGGTCCACACCGAAGGTGCGCGCGGCGGGGAGCCCGCGGGCGGCGACCGCGTCGGCCACGCCAGTGCCCCAGACCGGCACGAGGACGACGGCCGCGGGGGAGGGGCTGGTCTCCACGCGGGCGCCCGCCGCCGTCAGCGCCTCGCGCAGCGACCGGGAGTCCTCGTCGTCCCCCGGCACGTGCACCGGGCGGTCCGCGTCGCCCGTCACCGGCTCCTCCGCGTCCACCGGCGCCTCGGGCCCGTACGCGTACCAGCCCTGCCCGGTCTTGCGGCCGAGCAGGCCCGCCGTCACCCGGTTCGGCGTGAGGTAGGAGGGGCGCAGCCGGGGTTCGTTGCGGAAGCCCTGCCAGATCGAGTCGATGACCGCCGCCGTGACATCGAGCCCGGTGAGGTCCATCAGCTCGAACGGGCCCATCCGCAGGCCCAGTACGTCCCGTGCGATGCGGTCGATGTCGGCCGGCCGCGCCACCGACTCCTCCAGGAGCGCGAGCGCCTCGGTCACCAGGCCGCGCCCGGCGTGGTTGACGAGGAAGCCCGGGGTGTCGGCCACCGTGACCGCGCGGTGCCCGCAGCCCTCGACGAGTTCCGTGAGCGCCGCCGGGATCTCGGGCCGGGTCGCGGTGCCCGGCACCACCTCGACGATCTTCATCAGCGGCACGGGGTTGAAGAAGTGCAGGCCCGCCAGGCGCGTCGGGTCGTCGAGCGTCGCCGCGATCCGTGTCACCGACAGGGAGGACGTGTTGGTGGCGAAGACAGTGGTGGCGGGCAGCGCCTGGGCCAGCTTGCCGAACACCTCCGCCTTGGTGTCCAGGTCCTCCCGTACGGCCTCGATGACCAGCTCCACGTCCGGGCCGGGCGCCCAGGGGTCGTCCAGCGGGAACAGCCGGGCCACCGCCGCCGCACCGCCCTCCTCGCTCATGCGGCCCTTGGCCACCGCGCGTTCCAGCATCGACCGCACGAACGCGACGGCCTCCTCGACCGCCTCCGCCCGTACGTCGCCCAGCTCGACGGTGTGCCCGGCGCTCGCCGCCCACTGGGCGATGCCGCGCCCCATGGCTCCGGCGCCGACGATCCTGATACGCATGGCAGTTGGGGACCTTTCGTAGATTCGGGACGAGGTGTTCTACGGGGAGGGTGTCAGCGGAGGTAGACGCGGCCGGGGTCGACGTCCTCGCGCAGCAGCCGCAGCTCCGCCGCGCTCGGCGGCTCCACGATCTCGACGTGGTCGGCCACCTTCAGGTTCCAGCCCGTCGCCTCCTTGACCTGCTCGACCGTGACACCGGGGTGCACGGCGGTCAGCCGCAGCTCCTCGCCGATGCCCTCGCGGGCCAGGATGCCCAGCTCGGTGATGACGCGGGTGACGCCGACGCCGAGCGGCCTGATGCCCTCTTCGAGCGCGCGGTCCGGTCCCGGCGTGGTGCAGAAGTCGAGGGTCTCGGTGAAGGAGCGCGGGTTGTGCCGGCGCATCACGACGAACACCTCACGGGAGTTGGCCATCACCTCGATGCCGCCGCCGGAGCCCGGCAGCCGCACCTGCGGGCTCTCCCAGTCCCCGATGACCGAGGTGTTGAGGTTGCCCCAGTGGTCGATCTGCGCGGCGCCGAGGAAGCCGACGTCGATGTGTCCGCCCTGGAGGACGCTGCCGAACAGGGTCGGCATCGAGAGCACCGCCTCCGCGCCCGTGATGAGGACGGCGTCCGCGATGGTCTCCGGCAGGTGCGAGGGGTGCGCGCCGCACACCCCGGACTCGTAGACGACCTCGATCTGCGGGGCGACCGTGAGGTGGGCCAGTTCGGTGGCGAGGGTCGGCAGGCCGATGCCGGCGAACACCGTGCGGCGCGCGGCGAGTTCGCGGGAGGCGACGACGGAGAGCAGCTCCGAGGAGGTGACCGTGTCGGTCGTGGCAGCAGTCATGGTGGTCAGTTCCTTCTCGTCCGTCTCGACCGTCTCGTCCTGTGCGTGGGTCGTGCTCACAGTCGCCGTCCGTAGTTCACCGGTTCGCTGAGCGCCTCGCCGACCGCGAGGCCCGCCCAGAACTCCTCGCCCTGCTTGGCGACGTACTCGGCGTGGTCGGCCGTCCCGTACACCCACTCCGCCAGCCACTCCTGGAGGCGCTCGGGGTCCTTGCTGATGTGCGACCAGGCGCGGTAGAAGGCGTTGTCGCGGTCGTAATAGCCCTGCGCGAACGACGGGTGGGCGCCGCGCGGGCAGACCACGACGGCGTCCACGGCGTGGGCGGGGACCAGCGTGCGGTTGGGGTCCGAGCGGACGGTGTCGTCCTCGACCAGCTCCTCGACGACCACGATCGCCTTCTTCGCCGCGTACGCCGCCTCGGCCTGGATGCCGGTGAGGCCCCAGATCTGGGTGTTGCCGCGGCGGTCGGCGCGCTGCGCGTGGATGATCGTGACGTCCGGGTTCACGGGCGGCACGACGTAGATCTGCTCGGGCTCGCCGTCCGGGCCCGGGTACGGCGAAGTCACCTTGCGCAGCGCGTCGTTGACGCCCGGGAGGTCGCTGCCGCCGTAGCTGCGCAGCGGGTAGAACGGCAGGCGCTGGGCGCCGGCCAGGTAGCGGCAGATCATGCCGTAGTGGCTGTACTCCTCGAAGGCGAGCGGCGCCGGGTCGGCCTTCTCGATCCGCCGCCGCAGCTCACCGAGCGAACCGGCGGAGGAGTTGCCGACGAAGGAGGAGACGAGGCGCGAGACGCAGCCCCCGGCGATCATCTGGTCGACGACGATGTCCGCCGTCATCCGGACCACGGTGAGGTTCCTGCGGCCCTGGCGGATGATCTCGTGTCCGGCGGCGGTGGGGACGAGGTGCGTGAAGCCCTCGATGCTGACGGTGGCACCGTCGTGCACGTGGGCGGCGATGGCCTCCTTCATCGACATGACCTTTGGTGACACGGTGCTCCTCGGTGAGTGCGTAGTGGTCGCCCTACCGTCTCAGCGCCTATTGATTGCCGTCCAATACCAAATTAAGGTCGGATCAAGACTCCTGATTAATGAATGTCCTGATCGATGAATGGGGGCGGGCTCGTGGAGCTGCGTCATCTCACCGCGTTCACCGCCGTCGCCGAGGAACTGCACTTCGGTCGGGCCGCAAAGCGGCTCCAGATGGCGCAGCCGCCGCTGAGCCAGCAGATCCGGCAGCTGGAGAAGGAGCTGGGCGTCCAGCTCTTCGAGCGCAACACCCGCTCCGTGCGGCTCACCAGCGCGGGGGAGTCCTTCCTCGACCCCGTGCGGACCGTGCTCGCCGACCTCGACACGGCGGTGCGGGCCGCGAAGGCGGCCGGGCGCGGCGAGTTCGGCCGGGTCACGATCGGCTTCGCCGGCGCCTCCAGCCACGAGACACTGCCCCGCCTCACCCGCGCGGTGCGGGCCGCGCACCCGGCGATCGAACTGGTCATGAAGGGCCAGACGTACGCCAATGTCGCGCTCGACCGGGTCGCGGACGGCTCGCTCGACCTCGGCTTCGTGCGGCTCCCGGTGACCCAGCCGGGCGTCGCCCACCGGGTCATCGACGAGGAGGAGCTGTTGTGCGCGCTGCCCTCCGACCACCACCTCGCCGCGCTGGACGAGATCCCCATCGGCATCCTGGCCGAGGAGCCCTTCGTCTCCTTCCCCGCGAACGCCGGGTCCACGGTCCGCGACGCCATGGTCGAGACCTGCGAGGCCGCCGGGTTCAACCCGCGCGTGGTGCAGGAGGCCCCCGACTCGTACACGATCCTGGCGCTCGTCGCGGCGGGCGTCGGTGTCACGCTCACGGTGTCCTCGGTCCGGCACATCCAGCAGACCGGGCTCGTCTACCGGCCGCTCGCGGGACCGCCCATCCGGCGCCAGGCGGCCCTCGCCTGGCGGGCCGACAACCCCTCCGCCGCCCTGCGGGCCGTGCTCGCGGTCTGCGAGGAGGCGCTGCCGACCCCGTAGGGCCGCCGCGTACGGGGTGATTGAGACGCCACCCGTCTTGATGGATCGAAAACTTGGTATTGGACCGACTCAGCGGTCGGGTGCGATGGTCGCCTCACCTCCCTGAGCCGCCCGAAAGGTGTTCCGCCGTGCCCGAAGCCGTGCCCGCACAGGCCGATGTCGTCATCTGCGAACCTCTGCGCACCCCCATCGGGCGCTTCGGCGGCGCCTTCGCCCGGCAGACGCCCGCCGCGCTCGCCGCGCGCGTCATCGCCGAGCTCGTCGCCCGCACCGGAATCGACCCGGACCGGGTCGACGAGGTGATCCTCGGGCACGCCTACCCGTCCTCCGACGCGCCGGCCATCGGCCGCGTCGCCGCCCTGGACGCCGGTCTTCCCGACTCCGTCACCGGCGCGCAGATCGACCGGCGCTGCGGTTCGGGGCTTCAGGCGGTCCTCGACGCCGCCATGCAGATCAGGGCCGGGTTCAGCGACGTCGTGATCGCAGGCGGCGTCGACGTGATGAGCGCCGCCCCGTACTACACGCACGAGGGCCGCTGGGGCATCAAGGGCCCGGGGCTCCAGCTGCACGACTCGCTGGCGCGCGGCCGGGTCACCGCGGGCGGTATCCACCACCCGGTGCCCGGCGGCATGATCGAGACGGCCGAGAACCTGCGTCGCGAGTACGGCATCAGCCGTGCCGACCAGGACGCCCTCGCCCTGCGCTCGCAGCAGCGCGCCGCCCGCGCCGCCCAGGAGGGCCGCTTCGACGCGGAGACCGTGCCCGTCACCGTACGGGGCCGCAAGGGTGACACCGTCGTGAGCGCCGACGAGCACCCGCGCCCGGACACCACCGCCGAGCAACTCGCCAAGCTGCGGCCCATCATGGGCAAGGACGACCCCGAGGCCACCGTCACCGCGGGCAACGCCAGCGGGCAGAACGACGCGGCCGCCGCCTGCCTCGTCACCAGCGCCGCAACCGCCGAACGGCTCGGCCTCACCCCGCTGGTCCGCCTCGTCTCCTTCGCCCGTGCGGGCGTCCCCGCCGCGACGATGGGCATCGGCCCCGTCCCGGCCACCCGTGCAGCCCTGGAGCGCGCCGGGCTCACCCTCGCCGACCTCGACCTGATCGAGCTCAACGAGGCGTTCGCCGCCCAAGTTCTCGCCTGCACCCGTGAGTTGGGCCTCGGTGAGAAGGATCACGAGCAGCGCATCAACGTCAACGGCTCCGGGGTCTCCCTCGGCCACCCCGTCGGTGCGACCGGTGCACGCATCCTCGCCTCGCTCGCCCGCGAGATGCAGCGCAGCCAGGCGCGCTACGGCCTGGAGACCATGTGCATCGGCGGAGGCCAGGGCCTCGCCGCGGTCTTCGAGCGCGTCGCCGCCTAACAACTCCCCGCGTTTCACCCGCAGTTCCCCGTCCCCATCCGCTTGATCAACGACGTTCACGGAGCGACCCCATGAGTGCGTCCACCGCCACCTCACGTGCGGAGACCAGAACCGCCAACAGGGCAGGATTCGGTGCCTTCGTCGGCTCCACCATCGAGTGGTTCGACTTCTACATCTACGGCACCGCGGCGGCGCTCGCCTTCGACAAGGTGTTCTTCCCCGAACTGGACGGCGCCATCGGTACGTTGGTCGCCTTCGCCACCTTCTGGGTCGGCTTCCTCGCCCGCCCCATCGGCGGCATCGTCTTCGGCCACTTCGGCGACCGCCTGGGCCGCAAGAAGACCCTCGTGATCACGCTCTTGATGATGGGCATCTCCACGACGGCGATCGGCCTGCTGCCGAGCTACGCCTCCATCGGCGTCGCCGCACCGATCCTGCTGGTCTGCATCCGCATGATCCAGGGCATCGGCCTCGGCGGCGAATGGGGCGGCTCCGTCCTCATCGCCTCCGAGAGCGCGCCCAAGGGCAAGTCGGTGCTTTACGGAGCGTTCGCCCAGCAGGGCTCGCCCGTCGGCAACACACTGGCCACACTGAGCTTCCTGGCCATCAGCCAACTGCCCGACGACGCCTTCGTGTCCTGGGGCTGGCGCATCCCGTTCCTCGCCTCCGCCGTCCTCGTCCTGGTGGGCCTGCTGGTGCGCCTCAAGGTCTCCGAGTCCCCGGCCATGGCCAAGCTCATCGAGAAGAAGGAAGTCGCCAAGCTGCCGATCACCGAGGTGCTGCGCAGCCACCCCGGCCTGATCGCCCTCGGTATCGGCGCCTGCACCATCGGCCTGTCCGCGACGTACTTCAAGTCGACGTTCGCCCTGTCCTGGGCCACCAGCTCGCTCGACTTCGACCGCAGCTCGTTCCTGACGATCATCCTGGTCGCCAACATCACGCAGGTGATCGTCCAGCCCTTCGGCGCCGTGCTCGCGACGAAGATGAAGAGCTGGTCCCGCGCCGTCACCGTCATGCTGGTGCCCGAACTGGTGCTGCTGCCCGTGATGTTCCTCCTCATCGGCACCAACAACTACGGCCTCGCGATGCTCGGCGTCGCCGTCGCCACCATCCCGCACTGCCTGTACTACGCGGCCCTCGCCGGCATGCTCGCCAGCCGCTTCCCCGCCCACCTGCGCTACACCGGCATCTCCCTGTGCTACCAGCTGTGCGGCACCCTGCTCGGCGGCACGACCCCGATCATCGGCCAGTTCCTGCTCAACCGGACCGGCTCCATCACTGCGGTCATCGCCTACGCCCTGTTCCAGGTCGCCCTGACGCTGGGCTGCATGCTGCTCCTGCTCAAGCGCCCCAACCACGACGAACTGGCCGTGGACCCGGCCCCGGCGCCCCGCACGGTCGCGGCCTCCGCCTGACCGGGCCCTCACCCACGTAGAACGGAGCCCCATGCCCCTGACAGTGCACGGCATCCCGGAGATCCTCGCCCTCGCCGGCCGCGACCTCGGCCACTCCGACTGGAAGGAGATCACCCAGGAGCTCATCGACGCCTACGCGTACGTCTCCGGGGACCACCAGTGGATCCACACCGACGTCGAGCGCGCGGCCGCCGGCCCGTACGGGCGCACCATCGCGCACGGCTACATGGTGCTGAGCTGGGGCATCCCGATGTTCGGCGAGCTGCTCCGGGTCGAGGACGTGGGCCGGGCGCTCAACTACGGCGTGAACCGGGTGCGCTACCCCGCGCCCGTGCCCGTCGGCAGCCGCGTACGGCTGCACGCCTCCGTCGCCGACGTGACGGAGGTGGCACGGGGCGGGGTGCAGATGACGCGGGCGTTCACCTTCGAACTGGAGGGCTCCGAGAAGCCGGCGTGCGTGGCGGAGTCGCTGACGCACTTCTACCCGTAGGCCGGTGTCTCCTTACGGGCGGTCCAGGGGAGCCGGCCGCTTCACGGACGACAGCACCGTGAGCGCGCCGGACTCCGGGGACGCGAGGGACATCCGCTCCAGTACGTCCAGGACGTGGAAGGCGAACTCGCCGGACGCGCGGTGCGGGCCGCCGTCCAGGTGCCGGGCCAGGTCGAGGACGCCGAGCCCGCGGAACGGGCCGGTGGCGGGCGCCTTCGCCGGGGTCACCGCGGGGAGTTCGCTCCACTCGGTGTCTCCGCGGCGCTTGATGCGCACCGGGCGGTCGAAGGTGTTCGGGTCCGGCAGGGAGAGCGTGCCGCCGGTGCCGTAGATCTCCAGGTGCGGCAGCTCGGTGTCCCACACGTCGAAGGAGTACATCACCGTCGCCAGCACCCCCGAGTCGAACCGGAGGATGGAGGTGGCGTGCGTGGGCACCTCCACCGGGACCGACTCGACGGTCCGCTCCGGGGCCGTCACCGCCAGCTCCTTCTCGGCCATCGCGTTCGCACCCATGACATCGCGCACCGGGCCGAGCAGATTGACCAGCGCGGCCACGTGGTACGGACCCCAGTCGAGGACGGGTCCGCCGCCCGCCTGGAAGAAGAAGCCGGGGCTCGGGTGCCACGCCTGCACCCGGCTGGAGCGCACGAAGCTCGTCGCGGCGAACGGCGTCCCGATCAGACCGTCGTCGATCGCGGCGCGCGCCGCCTGACCGGCCGTACCGAGGAACGTGTCGGGCGCCCCGCCGAGCGTGCGGCCCGTCTCGGTCGCGGTGACGAGGTTGGCGCGCGCGAGGTCGGTCGTCGCGGCCAGCGGCTTCTCGGTGTAGACGTGCTTTCCGGCGCGCAGCGCGGCCTCGTTGAGGGGTGCGTGCACGGCGGGCGGGGTGATGTTGACGACGATCTCCACCTCGTCGTCGGCCAGCAGTTCCTCGGTGCTGCCCGCGGCGGGGATGCCGAACTCGGCCGCGGCGGTGCGGGCCCGCTCCAGGTCCACGTCGGCGACGCGGGTGACGGTCAGCTCGGGGAGGGTGGCGATACCGGCGGCGTAGGCCCGGAAGATCGAACCGGTGCCGAGGATGCCGACGTTGACGCTGCGGCTCATGGGGTGTGACGTCCCTTCGCGCGGGGTGGATTCGGGGGACGAGGCCTCCGCCGCGAAGTGCACGATCTTGCGTCAATCAAACACCGGGTTCGGGGGATGTCAAGGGTGCGCGCGTCAACTCGTCGGACTGGGGCGGCCCTTCGCGCTCCGCCCGAGCCTGCGTTCCATCAGGTCGACCACCCCGTCCGGTGACAGCACATGTTCCACCGCGAGGACCGTGGCTCCGACGCGTCCGGCCCGGTCGGCGAGGGTGCTCGGTTCGAGGACGAGTCTGCGGGTGGCCAGGGGGAGTGCCTGGCGGTAGACGACCGAGCGCACCCCGGCGAGCAGTTCGTCGCCCGCGCCGGCGAGGGCTCCGCCGAGGACCACGCGGGCCGGGTTGTAGACGTGCAGCAGGAGGGCCACCACCTCGCCGATCCGCTCGGCGCCCGCACGGACCACGCGCAGCGCCTCGGGGTCGCCGTGGGCCACGAGGCGGGCCAGGTCGCCGGTGCGGCGCAGCACCGAACTCGTCGTCGCACGCGCCGCGTTGAGGTGGCGGACCATCACCGCGGCCGAGGCGACCGCCTCCACACAGCCGCTCTTCCCGCACCGGCACACCACCTCCGACGCGCCACCGGAGGTGACCGGGAGGTGCCCGATGTCGCCTGCCGCGCCGTCCGCGCCGCGGTGCAGTTCGCCGTCGGCCGAGACCAGGCCGCCGCCGATGCCGGTCGACACCTTCACGAACAGCAGGGGCAGCTGGTCCTCGGGCAGGCTGCGGGCCTCGCCAAGTGCCATCAGGTTCACGTCGTTGTCGACGAGCACCGCGCAGCCGAAGCGTTCCGCGAGGGTGTCGCCCACGGGGTGTCCGTCCCAGCCCGGCATGATCGGCGGCCGGACCGGCGCTCCGGCGGCGTGGTCGACGGGGCCCGGGAGGCCGACCGCGACCGCGCACAGCGGAACACTTCCGTCGGCCGCCGTGGCGAGCAGCTCGCGCAGCGCCGCCTCCACCTCGCCGAGCACCGCCTCGGGGCCCTGCGCCAGATCGACGGCTATGTGGCCGGTCGCGAGGGGGTTCTGCGAGAGGTCGGCGACGGCGAGACGGGCGTCGCGCGCCCCGATGTCGGCCGCGGCCACGAGTCCCGCCCCCGGGTTGAGCGTCAGGAGCTGGGGCGGGCGCCCCCGGCCGGCGCGGGCGGCGCCGCCCTCGGCCACGACGCCGGCCTCGATCAGCGCGTCCAGGTGCCGAGTGACGGTCGAGCGGGCGAGACCGGCGCGTTCCACCAGGTCGGCGCGGTGCACGGCGGTGCCGGACGCGATGAGGCGGGCCAGCGTGGAGTACAGCAGCCCGCCACCGTCCCGGAACCGCAAGGTGGGCACGGAGAGGCGGGCGCGGGGGAGCGTCGAGGTGGACATGGCTGCACACCGTACGCGCTCCCCATCATTTATGACTCTCAAGATGCAGTAACTTTCGCTTGTCAGGGCCAAATTGAATGTCCTACGTTCATGAGCGGGACGAGTCACCTCCGCCGACGGTGTGCACGGCGCCACGCATGTCACGTACGTCATGTGTGTCATGTCTGCCATGTGTGTCGACGTCGAAAGGAGGGCGGCCTCGATGGCCCCGCCCGCACCACCCACACCTCGGTCCGCGATCGTCGGCGCGGGCATGATCGCCGAAGTGCACCGCCGCTCGATCCGCACCGCGGGAGGCCGGCCGACCGGCGTGCTCGCCTCCACCCCGGAGCGTTCCGCGCAGGTCGCCGCCGACTGGTCGGCCACCGGCCAAGGTGTCGCCGCATACGGCGACTTCGACGACCTTCTCGCCGACGCGGATGTCGACGTCGTGCACATCTGCACCCCCAACCGCACCCACGCCGCGTACGCCGAACGCGCCCTCGCGGCGGGCAAGCACGTGGTGTGCGAGAAGCCCCTGGCGACCTCCGTGGCCGACGCCGAACGCCTGGTGCGGGCCGCGGAACGCGCGGGGACCGTCGCCGCCGTGCCGTTCGTGTACCGCTACCACCCCCTCGTACGGGAACTGCGCGACCGGGCCGGGGCCGGAGAGTTCGGCAACTGGCAACTGCTGCACGGCAGTTACCTCCAGGACTGGATGCTCGACCCCGACGCGTCCGGCTGGCGCGTGGACCCGGACGCCGGGGGAGACTCCCGCGCCTTCGCCGACATCGGCTCGCACTGGTGCGACCTCGTCGAATGGGTCAGCGGCGAACGCTTCACGGAACTGACCGCGCACCGTACGGTCACCGTCCCCGAGCGACCCGGCGCGGACACCAAGTCCTTCTCGAAGGCGGCCGGTTCGGGGGAGCGGACCACCGTCACCACCGAGGACGCCGCCGCGCTGCTCCTGCGCACCGAGAACGGCGCGCTCGCCTCGACCGTGGTGTCCCAGGTCTCCGCGGGCCGCAAGAACCGCCTCTGGTTCGAAATGGACGGCTCGGCCGGCAGCGCCGTCTTCGACCAGGAGAACCCCGACACCCTCTGGCTCGGCGGCGAGGACACCTCCCGGGTCCTGCACCGCGGCGCGGGACGCACCTCCCCCGGGCAGCGGCGCCTCAACATCGTGCCGCCCGGCCACCCGCAGGGCTACGTCGACTGCTTCGCCGCGTTCGTCGCCGACGTGTACGCGGCCGTCACCACCGGCGAGACACCCGAAGGGCTCCCGCTCTTCGCCGACGGGCTGCGCTCCGCCCGCCTCGTCGACGCCTTCCTGACATCGTCCGCCAACGGCACCTGGACAAAGGTGAACTGACCCATGAGTGAATCGACGTGTGAACCGACGCCGAGCCGGATCAAGCTCGGCATGCTCACCGCCTGCCTGCCCTCCTGGGACCTCGACAAGATCGCCGAATACGCGGCGGGCCGCGGCTACCAGGCCCTCGAAGTCGCCGTCTGGCCCGGCACCGGAGGCCGCGACTTCGAGGCCGCACACCTGCCCGTGGCCACCTTCACCGGCGGGGACGAGGAGCGCACCCGCGCCCTGCTCGACCGGCACGGCCTGGAGATCTCCGCGCTCGCCTACTACGAGAACCACCTCCACCCCGACCCCGAGCGGCGCGCCGCCTACGGCACCCACCTCCGGCACGCCGTCGACACCGCGCAGCGCCTCGGCATCCCGTACGTGGGCACGTTCATCGGCCGCGACTGGACGAAGCCGGTCGCCGAGAACCTCGCCGAAGCGGAGCGCATCTTCCCGGAGTTGGTGGAGTACGCGGGCGCACGCGGCGTCAAGCTCATCATCGAGAACTGCGTGATGGAGGGCTGGCACCCGGACGGCTACCCCGGCAACCTCGCCTACTCCCCGGAGCTGTGGGAGTGGATGTTCGACCTGGGCCTGTACCTCAACTGGGACCCCTCGCACCTCACCTGGATCGGCATCGACCCGGTCGACACCATCGCGCCCTACGTGGACCGGATCGTGCACGCCCAGGCCAAGGACGTCGAGCTGCGCCCGTACGACCGGCAGCGCTACGGCCACTTCGGGCCCGCCCGCGACCGGTCCGACAACCCCTGGGACATGGGCTGGTGGCGCTACCGCGTCCCGGGGCGCGGGCAGGTCGACTGGGGCACGGTCCTCGACCGGCTCTACGAGCACGGCTTCACCGGCACCCTCTCCGTCGAGCACGAGGACCCGGTCTGGGGCGGCACCCCCGAGAAGGTCGTCCAGGGCCTCGACATCGCCCACAGCACGCTCCGCCCCCTCATCGTCGACTGACACCCGGAGGACCGACACACCATGGCCACGACCACTGAGCCCACCGGCACGCTCGCCGTCCAGCTGTTCAGCCTCCGCGAGGACCTGGACACGGACCGCGCCGGCACCCTCGCCCGCATCGCCGAACTCGGCTACCGGCACGTCGAGCCCTTCGGCCTCGGCGACTGGCGCACCCCCGCGCAGGACCGCCTGGCCAAGGCCCGTGCGCTCCGCGCCGACCTGGACGCGGCGGGCCTGTCCGTCTGTTCCCTGCATGCCTCGATCGCGGCCGACGGCCTCGCCACCCTCGCCGAGGAGTGCCGCATCCTCGGCACCGACACCGTCTTCATCCCGATCCCCGGGCTCGTCGAGGGCTTCGACGGCGGGGACCACTTCGGCCGCGACGTGTTCGGCGACCTGGAGACCCTGACCCGGTTCGCCGCCCGCGTCGACGAGGCCGCCACCGAACTGGCCGGGCACGGCATCCGCCTCGGCTACCACAACCACGAGCTGGAGTGGACGACGCTGCCCGACGGTCGCAGCGGCTACGACGTGTTCTGGCAGCTGACCGGCGCGCAGGTGCTCGCCGAACTCGACGTCTACTGGGCGACCGTCGCGGGCCAGGCCCCGGCGGCGGTGCTGCGTGCGCTCGACGGCCGCGTGGTGGCCGCACACCTCAAGGACGGCAAGGCGGTACGCCAGGAGCCGCAGACCCCGATCGGCACCGGCGACGTCGACGTCCCCGCCGCCATCGAGGCGGGCGGCGCCGCCCTCGCCTGGCACATCGCCGAGATCGACACGACGGAGCTGGACCGGTTCGACCTCTTGGCCAGTAACCGGGACGCGCTCCTCGGCCTGGGCCGCACGACGGCCTGACACACCGAGTCCGCCCCCACGCGACCGAGGCGCACAAGCAGCGACTCCTGGCGCTCGGCTGGTCCGACCCGGACACCCACAAACCGCGCAGCGGGCGCTCGGAGAATCACGAGATGTGGTTCGGCCTCGACGAGGTCGACCGACTGGAACAGATCTCCACCGACTCGCTCCGCGTACGGGGCGAGGAACCGCCCGACGCGCGGTGGTCCTGGCGGAAGGACCCGCCGGCGTGAGCGGTCAGACCTGACGAAGCGCTACTGGGCGCGGGCCGACACCGTGTCCCCGGCCGGCCCGCCCCCGGCGCCGCCCCGTTCACCCGACACGGCCTCACCGAGCACGGCCAGCAGCCGCTCCTGGCTCACCACGCCGGTCAGTACCTCGTCCTCGACGACGGCGACGGGCTCGGAGGTGCGCTGGGCGCACGGTGCGAACAGGTCGGCGAGCGGGGTGGTGGGGCCGACGTGGGCGGGGGCTTTCGCCAGGAGTTCGGTGTCGGTGAGCTCCGGGCGGCCCGAGCGCTCGCGCAGGGCGTCGGGGGATTCCATGATGGCACCGGCGGTCAGGACCCGTGAACGGTCCACGTCCTGGATGAAGTTGGCGACGTAGTCGTCCGCCGGGCGCACCAGGATGTCCTCCGGGGTGCCGTTCTGCACGATGCGGCCGTCGCGCATGACGGCGATGCGGTCGCCCAGGCGCATGGCCTCGTTGAGGTCGTGCGTGATGAAGACGATGGTCTTCTTGAGCTTCTTCTGGAGCACGAGCAGCTGGTCCTGCATGTCCCGCCGGATCAGCGGGTCGAGGGCGCTGAACGACTCGTCCATCAGAAGCAGTTCGGCGTCCGTGGCCAGCGCGCGGGCCAGGCCGACCCGCTGCTGCATGCCGCCGGACAGCTCGTCGGGGTAGGACTTCTCCCAGCCCTTGAGCCCGGTCAGTTCGAGGGCCTCCGTAGCCCGCCGCTCGCGCTCCGCGCGCGGCACACCCTGCACCGCGAGGCCGTAGGCCGCGTTCTCGAGCACACTGCGGTGCGGGAACAGCGCGAAGTGCTGGAAGACCATGCTGATCTTGTGGGAGCGGAGCTCCCGCAGCTCCTTCGCGGGCATACCCGTCAGATCCTGGCCGTCGAACTTCACGTGTCCCGAGGTGGGGTCCGACAGGCCGTTGAGGGTGCGCAGCAGCGTCGACTTGCCCGACCCCGACAGACCCATGACGACGAAGATCTTGCCGGACTCCACCGAGAAGGACGCGTCGATCACGCCCGCGGTGGTCCCCTCGGACCGCAGTTCCTCGCGGTCCGTCCCGGCGCGCAGCCGCTCGACCGCTTCTTCCTGTCGCGTGCCGAACACCTTGTACAGGTGCTCCGCCTCAAGCCTCACCGACACATGAACCTCGATCTCTTCGACCTGGAAAGACCTGGAAATGGTGCAGTACCGAGCAACGTCCGTCGGCGGAGGCGCCTGCCCCGGCTCACCGGGGCGTAAACGGCCGGACACCTCCCGGCCACGCGGCCACGCCCCTCGTCACCCCGCGCCCCGCACCCCGAACGCGCGCGCCGCCTCGGCGAACGCTCGGTGCTGCGCGGTCTCGTCTGCGGTGCGCCACACCAGGGCCCACTCGGTCGCAGGCGCGTCCCTGACGGGCAGGAACTCCACACCGGGGTGGCGGTAGTAGCGCAGCACGTGCGCGTTGAGCGGGCTGATCGCGGTGCGGGCGGCGATCTGGGTGAGGACCTCGTGGAACGTGCGCGCACCGGGGCCGCGCGGGACCGCGCGCCCACTGGGCGTACGGACGGGCAGCATGGCCTCGCCCCAGTCCCGCGGCACCTCGGGCCCGAGGTCGAGGACGGTGCGCCCCGCCAGATCCTCCATGCAGACGTCGGCCTGCTCGGACAGCTCGTGTCCCGTCCACACCGCGAGCACCCGGCCCTCCGTCAACACCACGGGGCCGACGGTCACATCGGGTTCGACGACCGGCAGCCACAGCACCAGCATGTCGACCTCGCCGCTGCGCAGCGGCCCGTACGGATCGCTGAAGTGGATCTCCTGCAGCGGCACGTCGCACTCCGGGTGCAGCTTGCGGAAGTGCCCGATGTGGGCGCGCAGTTCATGACCGAGCGCGCCCATCACCCCGAGCGTGAGCGCGCCGGAGACACCCCGGGCCGCAGCGGTGGCCTCCGCGATCGCGGAGGTGATGGCCTCGTGTCCGCGGCGCAGGCCATCGGCCAGGCGCTGCCCGATGGGGGTGAGCCGCACCGACCGGCTGGTCCGCTCGAACAGGGGCGCTCCGATGCGCCGCTCCTGTGCCCTGATCGCCTGGCTGACCCTGGCCGACGAGATGTGCAGTCGCTCGGCCGTCCGGCCGAAGTGCAGCTCGTCCGCGAGCGTCAGGATGATCTCGATGTCTCGCAGCTCCACGCCTCGCGCCCCCTCCCCATCGTTAACCCCGGGATTATCGCTCGTTACCGGGACGGCCGTTGATACGGCGAGCGGCGGCGAGGACCCTTGGCTCGGGGCGGACACCCGGTTCGTCGGTCTCCGCGCCTCCGCATTCCTCGCCTCCTGAAGGGGGACGCCCGCATGTCCACCACCGCCGTCATCGTCACGGTCCTGACCGCCGTCTGGGTCGGCTTCTCGGGCGTTTCGCTGTTGCGCCGCGCCCCGTTCGTCGTGGAACCACTCGTCTCCTACGGAGTCCCCGACAGCTGGTGGACCCCTCTGGCCGCGGCCAAACTCCTCGGCGCGGCAGGCCTGTTGGTGGGGATCGCCGTGCCGGTCATCGGCATCGCGGCCGCGATCGGACTGGCCCTCTACTTCCTCGGGGCGGTGATCACGGTGCTGCGGGTGCGCTCCTACAAGACGGTCGCGTTCCCCGTGCTGTACCTCGCGCCCGTGGTCGCGACGCTCACTGTGGGGTGGTAGGTGGGCGACGTCATGGCGCACCGGCGCGGACGCTCCTCACGGATGTCCGTCCACGGCGTAGAAGTCCGGGCGCTTCGGGATGCCCGTGGCGACGACCCGGCCAGAGGTGCGGGACTCGACGGCGGCGCCGGTGATGACCGTGGCGGCGTAGCCGTCCCAGGCCGAGGGGCCGGTGGGCGCGCGGCCCGCCGTCAGGTTCGCGATCCACTCGCGGAACTCGGTGTCGAAGGCGTCGGCGAACCGGCCCGTCCAGTCCGGCAGGATCGCCGTGCTGTGCGCGCCCGCCGTGCGCACCCCGACCGCCGCCGGGTCGGGCAGCCGCACGAGACCCTCCTCGCCGACGGCCTCGCACTGGATGTCGTAGCCGTAGCGGCAGTTGACGAAGACCTCCAGGTCGATGCGGACGCCCCGCGCGGTCTCGAAGAGCATGAACTGGGGGTCGGTGAGGTGCACGTGCTTGTGCTTCGTGGAGCGCGGCACGATCACCTGGGCGGAGACGATCTCGTCGTCCAGGAGCCAGCGCAGCACGTCGATCTCGTGCACCGCGGTGTCGTGCGCGGCCATGTCGGAGGTGTACGCCTCCACGGACGAGGCGTTGCGGTGCGCGCAGTGCACCATCAGCGGGGTGCCGATCCGGCCCGCGTCGATGACCTCCTTCAGCTGCCGGTAGCCCTGGTCGAAGCGGCGCATGAAGCCCACCTGGACCAGCCTGCTGCCGTGCGCCCGCTCCGCCTCGACGATCTTCAGGCAGTCCTCGGGGGTGGTCGCAAGGGGCTTCTCGCAGAACACGGGCTTGCCCGCGGCGACGGCGTTCAGGACGTGCTCGGCGTGGGTCGGGCCCCACGAGGTGACGAGCACCGCGTCGACGTCCTCGGCGGCGATCAGCGAGGCGCCGTCCGGGTGCACCCGCGCGCCCGGGTACCGCGCGGCCTCGGCGGCGCGCTCGGGGTCGATGTCGGTCACCGCCGTGACCCGGGCCCCGACGATCACATCGGTGAGCCGCCGAATGTGCTCGCGGCCGATCCAGCCCGCTCCGATGACACCTATGCGCACGGTCTCCTCCTCAGACATCACCGTTCACCTCGCGGAGCTTCTCCTCGACCTCCGCCGCGGTGGGCATGGCATCGGAGCAGGCCAGCCGGCCCGCCACCAGCGCACCCGCGGCATTCGCGAACGACACCGTCCGCGCCACGTCCCACCCGGAAAGGAATCCATGGCACAGCGCCCCGCCGAACGCGTCACCGGCGCCGAGCCCGTTGACCACGTCCACCGGCGCCGGCGGCAGCTCGGCCACCGTGCCGTCGCGGTGCACGGCGAGCACCCCCTTGGGGCCCTGCTTCACGACGGCCAGCTCAACTCCCGCCGCCAGCAGGGCGGTTGCCGCCGCATGCGGCTCCCGCTCGCCGGTCGCGATCTCGCACTCGTCGAGATTGCCGACGGCGACCGTGGTGTGGGCGAGCGCCTCGCGGTAGGACGCGCGCGCCTGCTCGTGGACCACGGAGGCGGCGTCCTTCGAGGCCGGGTCCTTCCAGAACATCGGCCGCCAGTCCAGGTCGAAGACCGTCGTCCCCCGCTTGGCCCGGTGCCGCAGCGCCGCCAGCGTCGCCGCGCGCGAGGGCTCGTCGCACAGCCCGGTCCCCGTCATCCAGAAGATCCGGGCCGATGCCACCGCGTCCAGGTCGAGGTCGTCCGGGCGGATGTCCAGGTCCGGCGCCTTGGGCTGGCGGTAGAAGTACAGCGGGAAGTCGTCCGGCGGGAAGATCTCGCAGAAGGTCACCGGGGTCGGCGCCACGTCCGACGTGCCGACGAACGAGGCGTCGACTCCGTAGCCCGCCAGGGCGGTGCGCACGAACGTGCCGAAGGGGTCGTCGCCGGTCTTCGTGATCACCGCCGTACGCCGCCCGTAACGGGCCGCGGCGACGGCCACGTTCGTCGGGCTGCCGCCGAGGTACTTCCCGAACGTCGACACCTCCGCAAGCCCTACGCCCGTCTGGAGCGGATACACGTCCACTCCGACGCGGCCCATGGTCAACACATCGAACGGCATCTCGGCTGGCGTCCCTTCGCTCCGGGCTTCTGGCGCGCGCTGGCCCGAGTACGATCGTCCTTGTTCAAATGTCCTGTCAATGGGTGGTCGGCCGCTCAGGCCGGCCCCGTGCCCTCGAGAAAGGCCGACCGGTGACCGCGAACGTTCCCGCCGACCCGACCGCGCTGCACCCGATGCCCGAGCAGCCGCGGGTCGTGCTCCTCAAGCCGCTGGTCAAGTCGCCGCTCATCGAGGTCGGCGAGTTCTCGTACTACGACGACCCGGACGACCCAACCGCCTTCGAGACCCGCAACGTGCTCTACCACTACGGGCCGGAGAAGCTGGTCATCGGAAAGTTCTGCGCGCTGGGGGAGGGGGTGCGATTCGTCATGAACGGCGCCAACCACCGGATGGACGGGCCCTCCACGTTCCCGTTCCCGATCATGGGCGGGTCCTGGTCCGAGCACTTCGACCTCATCACCGGGCTGCCGGGCCGGGGCGACACCGTGGTGGGCCACGACGTGTGGTTCGGGTACGGCGCGATGGTGATGCCCGGTGTGCGGATCGGGCACGGGGCGGTGGTCGCCTCGGGCGCCGTGGTCGTCGACGATGTGCCCGACTACGCCATCGTCGGAGGTAATCCGGCCCGTGTCATCCGCCGCCGCCACAGCGACGCCGACATCGAGCGGCTGCTGCAAGTGGCTTGGTGGGACTGGCCGTTGGAGCACATCACCACGCACGTACGGGCCATCATGTCGGGCAGCGTCGACGACCTGGAGCGGGTCGCGCCCGGCAGCTGAGCACCGTGCGGCCCGTTTGGTACTCAGTGCAGGCAGAGGCAGAACGGGTGACCGGCCGGGTCCGCGTAGACCCGCCAGTTGGTGTCGGGCCGGATCTGGTCCGTGCGCTCCAGGAGGGTCGCCCCGAGGGAGAGCACCCGCTTCTCGTCCGCTTCGAGGTCGTCCACGTCGAAGTCGAGGTGGACCTGCTGCGGGCGCTCCTGGCCCGGCCACTGCGGCGGCTGGTACCCGTCCACCCGCTGGCAGGCCAGGGGAGTGCCCTCGAACCCCACGACGTCGACCCAGTCGGGGTCGTCGGGGTCCAGGACCACCCGGCCGCCGAGCAGCTCCGCGTAGAACTCGGCGAGCCGTACGGGGTCGGCACAGTCCAGCGCGACCGCCTGCAGTTTTCGAATCACTTCCGGCACTCCTCGCTCGTTGGCCGCCTCTGCGACATCCTGCACGGGAAGTGTCGTACCCGCCACCGCGGCGGACTCACCCGTTGCGGTGGCGTGCCGTCAGCCGCGACGGTCAAGTCCCGCTCGGAATCCGGCAGTTGACCGGCATCGGCACCGGCGGCGGTCGTTGTGTCCGTGGTGATGTCGGAGTCCTCTGCGCCCGCCCGTCGCCACAGCGGCTTCAGCCGGTACGTGAAGAGGTACACGACGACCGCGACACCCGCCGCGACGAGCATGCTGAGGTCACCGGCTCCTGGGTGGGCCGCGGCGAAGGCGCCGGTCTAGGGCCTGTCGTTTGGATCAGGCCGGGCTCGCGGGGCCTGGCACGCACGCTCGCGGCGTTGTCGTCGGTCGACGACGCTCCGCGTCGCCTCCC
>NZ_JBITCS010000065.1:0-23454 GCF_044453445.1 Streptomyces sp. NPDC051684
AGGGCATCACCGCACTTGTCGCGGTGCTCGCCGCGCTCGGCATCACCTGGGCTGTGCCCAACAAGCCGAGCACGACGACGGAACAGTGAGGCGGGGGGGGGGGGGGGGGGGGGGGGGGGCCCGCCCCCCCCCCCCCCCCCCCCCCCCGGGGGGATGTGGGTCAGGAACCCGACGGAGGCTGGGTGGGGTACACCCAGTTCGTCGGCGTCGCGGAGCCGGTGGCCGACGGTCCGGACGCGGACGCCGGAGTGCCCGAGGCCGAAGGTCCGGGGTCGGCCGGCGGCATGGAGGTCATGTCGCCGACCGGAGCCGATGCGGCTGCGAGGCGACCGGAGCCGCCCGCAACGCCTTGGGCAGTCGATTCGCACCCTTCCGGTTCGTTCTCGCCAGGACGTGTGATTAGCGGCGGGATCCCGGGGCGCTGGATCAGAGCCCGGCCCTTGTCGCCGCTCGCGTCCGGGTCTTCGCCGTACCGGAAGCGGGTCTGCTGCTTGGGCGGCCCGGCGTCGATGCCCTCCTTGCTGAGGTTGCCGCCGGAGGGGTTGATGCCGGAGGCGACGCCATCGGTGCCCGCGCCGGGGACCTGGTTCGGACCCTGCGGAGCGGGGGCACCGGTACCGGCCCGCAGCGCGAGGCTGCCTGCGGTCTTCGCGGCTCCTGCGGCGACCGCCATGCCGGCGACACCGGTGCGGTGCATGTCGTCGTGGCCGCCGCCGTCGCTGGCCCAGTGAACGAACTTGTACGTCGCGTAGGGGCAGAGCAACACCAGGACCATCACGACGATGCCGGCCATCGCGTCGGACAGGGCCGCCATTCCGTCGCTGGCGTCGGTCTTGCCCATGGCGGAGACGCCGATCAGGAAGACCACGGTCATCAACAGCTTGGAGACGATCAGGGTGCCGGTGGCCTCGATCCAGCCGCGCCGCCACCGTTTGGCGACTTCCCAGCCGCCGCCCGCCCCGGCGAACACCGCGAGCGCGACCATGATCAGGACGCCGACCTTGCGGGCCACCATCACGCCCCAGTAGAGGAAGGCGCCGATCGCGCACCCGAAGGCCACCAGCGCGGGCACACCCCAGCCGAGGCCGTACATGGCCCCCATCTGATCAACCTTGATCACACGGCGGATCGCGTCGTCGATCGAGGTGTTGGCGGCTTTGAAGAGGCCGTCGGACAGTGCGTCCACCACGGTGATGGCGACGGTCGTGAAGGCGATGGCGGAGAAGCTGAAGAGGACTCCGGTCATGGTGCCGAACGCCGCCTTGGCGAGGGCACGTTCGTCGCGGCGCCAGGCCGCGGTCATGAGCTGGATGCAGAAGATGCCGACGGTCAGGGCGAGGCCGATGGGCAGCAGCAGCTCGTAGTTGTCACGGAACCACCCGGCGTTGAGGTCGATGGCCGTCGTCTTGTTGACGGCCTTGGCGGCCAGGTCGGCCGCGCTGGACGCCAGCTCGCCCGCCGACTTCGCGATCCACGCGCCGAGACCGTCGGTGACGGTGCCGGCGGGGTTGGTGGCGAAGTCGACAGCGCCGCACACCTTGTCCATCAGCGGGAAGTCGCAGACTCCCATGGGTCGTACCTCCGTTCTGGGGCGAGGGTCAGGGCGCGACGGACGGCATGACGCCGACCAGGGCGCAGGAGTGGTTGGGCCGGCACTGGACCGCGAGGGTGGTGGACCTGCTCTCCGCGCCGCCGGCGGCCGAGCCCTTCCAGCGAATCGACTGCTTGCCGGAGACCGTGACGGCGTAGACGTACGCCTGGGTGATCGCCCCGGGGTCGTCCTGGAGGGCCTGGGTGAAGGCGTGCGGGAAGTGCCCCTCGTTGATCTTGGCGGTGGCGACCTGCTTGTTGGCCGCCATCTCCTTCCACAGCACGGCCGAGGGGACCGCCTGGTCGACGGAGGCCGGGTCGGCGTACTTCGACTCTGTGGTCAGCCAGCCGCGCAGCGCCTTGCGCAGCTCGGGCTGCGAGTACGCGCGGGTGTCGTACGACCACAGCGCTGCGGCGGCGGCCTTCCCGTACGTGATCGGGTCGTGGGTCTTCGGCGGAACGGGCAGAGCGCGGGGCCGGGTGTGCGGCCCGGACGGTGTCGCGGGCGACGAGGACGTGGTGGGCGAACTCGGCGGTGGGGAGGCGGTATCGGAGGGGCTTCGGCCCTCGCGGGTGAGGTAGGCGGCCAGGCCGGCGAGGGCGACGAGCACCGCCAGGACGGCAGTGCCGAGCAGCGCCCGGCGGCGCACGCGAGATGCGCCGCCGGGGTGGGTGGAGTGCTGAGCCATCAGTGGACCTGCGTCCCGAGCGTCGAGAAGAACGCCACTACACCGTTGGCCGCACCGAGAAGAAGGGCCGCGCCCGCGCTTACCAGCACGCCCTTCTTCCCGTTCGCCTCGGCCTGGTGACCACCGGAGTGGTGACCCCAGGCCCACACGCCTGCACTGACGGCGAGGGCTCCGACCACGGCGATGAGTCCGAACAGGTTGATCGAGCCCATCACCTGCTTGAGGACGTTGAGGCCAGGGAGCCCGCCCTCGTTGGGCTTGATTCCGGGGTCGTAGGCGAGCTGTATGACCTGTTCAGCGAGATACACGGGAACTCCAGTTCGAATGAGCGCACGCCAAAGCCCGGTGGGGCGAACCAGCGGTGCGAGGGGGGGTGAGGAGGGGGAGGAGCGCCGGTCAGACGACTCGGCGGGCCGCGAGAACCCGCGATTTCCAGGACGCGACGGTGGTGATCCGTACGACGTCACCGGTGTGCGGGGCGTGGACGATCAGGCCCTGCCCGATCGCCATCCCGACGTGTTCCGGTACGGCGGCCGTCCCCTCGGTGAAGAGGAGGTCGCCCGGCTTGAGGGCATCGACCGAGACGGCCTTGCCGTCCTTTACCTGCGTGTACGTGGTCCGTGTGAGGGTGACCCCGGCGGCCTTGTACGCGCCCTGCATCAGGGAGGAGCAATCGCAGCGGCCCATCGGGTTCTTGCCGTGGGAGTCGGTGCACGTGCCGCCCCACTGATACGGGGTGCCGAGCTGGCCGAGCGCCCACCGGATCGCCGTCTGTACCTTCGGCGGCGCGGAGGCGGGAATCTTGTAGTCCTTCGGCAGCGCGCCCGCCGGGATGGTGCCGAAGTCCGTCCCGTCGCCGTCCGCCGAACAACCCCCCGCGGAATCGGGAGAGGGGCTGCCGGTGTCGGCAGAGCCGGACGGCGACGGGCTCGGCGATGCGCCGCCGGCCTTCTGCAGCAGGGGCTCGATGGCCTTCTGTAGGGCGGTGGCCAGCGGCTCCCATTTGGCGTACGCCTCCGGGAAGCCCGACTTCTGTACCGCCTGCGCGGCCTGGGTGACAGAGAGGGACTGCCAGCCGGAGACCTTCTTGAGCCCCTCGTAGAACTTCGTCGAGGCGTGCACCGGATCGAGGATCTGGCTGGCCGTACCCCAGCCCATCGACGGCCGCTGCTGGAAAATACCCAGCGAATCGCGGT
The DNA here is from genome assembly GCF_044453445.1 of Streptomyces sp. NPDC051684. Taxonomy (NCBI): domain Bacteria; kingdom Bacillati; phylum Actinomycetota; class Actinomycetes; order Kitasatosporales; family Streptomycetaceae; genus Streptomyces; species Streptomyces sp. NPDC051684. Next base: position 3,476 of record NZ_JBITCS010000065.1, read on the forward strand.
CGCCGTAGGTCAAGTTCCGCAGGCCGCTCTCCTGCAGCGCGGTCGCCAGGGCGACGACCTGCCCTCGGGCGGGGATGTTCATCGCGACGCCCGTGGCCTGGATCGTCTTGGCGTTGGGCACTTGGTCGGCAGGTGCGTCCAGCCCCGGCACGGAAATCGAGCCCTTGTCGCCGCCGTCCAGGATGGCCTTCACCTGCTTGGCGACGGCGGAGGCGTCCACACCCTGTGCACCGTCGGTCGAGCACGAAGCCGAGGCGGTCCCGGCCCCGATGCCAAGGATCGGCAGTGCCAGCAGGAGTGGTCCGGTGGCGCACAGACCAACGAGGGCTCCCGTCGTCTTCTTCACGGCCGCCGCCGTTCAGCGCGACGGCGGTGCGGACCGGTCGAGGGAGGTGGGTCGGGGCGCGGGTGTGTCAGGGCATGCTGCATCGCAGCGGCTCCTCGGTGTTCGAAGAAGACGCGGTGCCGACTTCTCGTGCAAAGCCGTCGGCACCGCGCCGATGTGCATCCGCCCCTCGGCGGGCCCGGGTCAGAGGAGTTGGTAGCTCCAGGACGCCGGTTTCAGGTCACGCGCGGCAGCCAGCCGCGCTCGTAATCTCAGGCAGTGCACAGGGGCCTCCTCATGGCGCTCGCGGGCAGATGGGCAACATGCCTCCGACGCTGCTCGATTGGACGAGATAGCGCGGATAAGCACAGCTCAACGGGGGTGGAGCAGCGCTCCTTCCCGGTGGCACGGCGAGACAGTAGACCGGGATTCCGGCCGCGCCAAACGACTGCCATCCAGGGGCCCGAATCAGGGAGCCACCTCGTTAGGCGCGGCCGGAATTCGCCGTTAACCTCCGCTGCAACCTCGCACCGGATGCACGCCGTTGAGCGCTGCCCGGAGCTAGGTCCAGACTCCGCCGCGCCCGAAGAGAGGCCCTCCCCATGAGCTACACGCTGCACCGAGGCGACGCCCTGACCGTCCTGAAGTCCCTCCCGGACGAGAGCGTCCAGGCGGTGATCACCGATCCGCCCTACAACTCTGGGGGCCGCACCAGCTCCGACCGGACCGGCCGTACCGCACGTGCCAAGTACGTCACGAGCAACTCGGCGCACGACCTCGCCAACTTCCCGGGTGAGAACCGTGACCAGCGCTCCTACCGCTCCTGGCTCACCGAACTGCTCACCGAGGCGTACCGGGCCTCGACCGAGCACGCGGTCGCGATGGTCTTCACCGACTGGCGCCAGGAGCCGACCACCTCCGACGCCCTGCAGATGGCGGGATGGACCTGGAGCGGCACGATTCCGTGGATCAAGCCGTCCAGCCGGCCCCGCAAGGGCGGGCCGAAGCAGGACTCGGAGTTCATCATCTGGGGCGTCAAGGGCTCCCTCGACAACACCCGCGACCTCTACCTGCCCGGCCACTACATCGCCTCCCAGCCCCGCAAGGGCCGGGTTCACATCACCCAGAAGCCGGTCGAGGTCATGCAGCAACTCGTCCAGGTCTGCCCCGAGGGTGGCACCGTCCTTGACCCGTTCACCGGCAGCGGCTCCACCGGGGTCGCGGCCCTGCGCGAGGGGCGCCGCTTCGTGGGCGTCGAGCTGTCCGCGCACTACGCGGACGTCGCCAATGAGCGGCTATTGCAGACGATGCAACAACTGCGTTCCCAGGAGGACTTCGTTCTCGCAGGTCCAGAGGCCGAGTAGCGCGTTGAGGGGCGGGGCTCTGGAGCACCCGATCAGGGGATTTCCTGGCGTGGTCAGTCAGCGCAACGATGATGCATCCGCTGCAACGCTGGAGGTGGGCGATGCCGATCGGTAAATCTCCGGAGCCCACGAGCTTCGAACTGTCGCGGAACGTACGTTTATTGGATCCCGAAGCGACGGTGTTCCTGGCGATGCTGGAGGGCTGGGCCAGGCAGCAGCGGGCACGGTTCCTGCAGGAGAGCGGCACGATCACTCCACGGCTGGCGTTGCTTCGCCGGTTTGCGGACTTCACCGGCCTGTATCCGTGGCAGTGGACCCCCGCGGAGGCCGAGGCATTCATTAGCCATCTGCGGTCAGGAGTCCGACCGATCATGGTGTCGACGGCGCGTGGGTACGAGATCTCCATCCAGATGTTCTGCGCCTTCGTCAGCGATCCGCGCTACGGGTGGCCGGAGGAGTGCGAGCGCCGCTTTGGGGCGGTGCCGCAGCAGGTGTTTCACGAGTGGAACACGGTGCTGCACGTTGCGGAGTACGAGGGTGATCCGCGCCGCCGTCCCTTGCACTACGACGAAGTGCAGGCACTGTTCGATGCGGCCGACGGCCGGGTGGAGCAGATTCGGGCGCGCCGGGTGAAGGGCGTGCTGCCCGCGATGCGGGACGCCGCGCTGGTCAAGACGCTGTATGCGTTCGGTTTGCGACGTCAGGAGTCGGTCGGGTTGGACCTGGTCGACTTCCGGCGGGTACCGCGTACGGCCCGGTTCGGGCAGTTCGGCGCGGTGTACGTGCGGTTCGGCAAGGCGTCGCGCGGTGGTGCGGCGAAGCGGCGCACGGTGCTGCTGGTGCCCGAGATGGACTGGGTCGTACCGGTACTGGAGCAGTGGGTCGGGGAGGTACGACCGCTGCTGCGGCCGGGATCCCATCCGGCGCTGTGGGTCACCGAGCGGGGCGGGCGACTGCATCGCCGGTCGGTCAACGACGCCTTCGCCACGCTGCGGGGGCTGGCCGGGCTGCCTGCGGAGCTGGATCCGCATTGTCTGCGGCACTCGTACGTGACGCACCTGGCGGAGTTCGACTATCCGGAGAAGTTCGTGCAGGACCAGGTCGGTCATCTGCATGCCTCGACCACCGCGTTGTACATGGGGGTTTCCGATGAGTATCGAACCCGGCTGCTGCGCCGGGCGCTGTCCGAGCACTGCGACGAGCTGTGGGGTGATCCGGAGTGATCAGGAAGATGGGATGCTGCTGGAACCTGCGGCAGAAGATGGCCGAGCAGGGCATGTTCCAGACCTCGCAGCTGGTGCCGCTGCTGGCCGAGCGGGGCGTGCAGCTCTCGCGTGAGCAGGTCTTCCGTCTGGTCACGCAGGCGCCGCAGCGCCTATCGATGGACACCCTGGCGGCGCTGTGCGACATCTTGTCCTGCACCCCGAATGACCTGATCGAGGTGCGGGTCGTCGACCGGCCGATCCCCAAAGCGGCCGGCCAGGCGTCGGCCCCGCCCCCGGTGCGCCGCACCGTGATCCGCCGCCCGGGCGAGCCGTGAGCACCCGCGCTCCGTCGGCCGACCCGGTCGGCCTGTCGAGCGAGGGGATGCGGCGGCATCTGGTCTCCCGCTTGCGGCAGGAGCTGCCCGAACTCGATCAGGACGGGGCGGAGGCGGCGCTGCGTGCGGCCCGCGTCTGGAGCGGGCGGCCGGTACGGGAGCTGGACGCCTACTGGGCGGCGCGGCCCCATCCGCTGATTGATCCGGGCGAGTGCTTCCCGCTCGCGCTGTTTCGCCTCGCCCGGGTTCTGCACGCGTCCGGACACCCGGTCGACGTGCCGGGCTGCACCGGCTGCGGAGCCCTGCCGGAACGGCTCTTCCTCGATGACGAGGGCCGCCGGGTGTGCGCCTCGTGCAAGCCGCCACGGCAGCCTCGAGTCTGCGCGCGCTGCGGACGCCTCGGCGTCATTGCGGCCCGGCGGCCCGAGGGCGGCATCTGTCATCCCTGCTACAGCCGGGACCCGCAGGTCGTCACGTCCTGCGGGCGGTGCGGACGGCTGCGAGCACCGGCTGTGCGGCGCGAGGACGGAACCGCGCTCTGCCAGCGGTGCTGGTCCCGGCCGCTGCGCCGATGTGCCGGCTGCGGAACGGTCGACGTGGTCAAGGTGGCCACGGAAGAGGGGCCGTGGTGTCCGCGCTGCTACCAGCGGCGCCGGCCCCGTGGGGAGTGCGAGCAGTGTGGTCAGATCGCGCCGCTGGCCGAACGCGGGAGTACTGAACGCCCGGCCCGCTGCTACCGCTGCTACCGGCGACCCACCCGGCACACCCCGTGCGGCAGTTGCGGAAGGGAACGCGAGTGCATGCACCGGCCCGACCAGCAGTGGCTGTGCCGCGACTGCATGCCCAAACCGAAGCGGACCTGCGGACACTGCGGTCGGACACGGATCGTGGCGGCAAATTGGCCGCTCGGTCCGGTCTGTCAGCCCTGCTACCGCACGCTGAGCTATCTCGGCCGCTGCTGCCGCCACTGCGGCCGGGCCCGGCCACTGATCGGTCGCGACGCGGCAGGCACCGGTATCTGCGGACCGTGCGCCGGTTACCCGCCGCCGCCACCGTGCCGCACCTGCTCCAGCGGCGAGACGTACATCCACGGACAGTGCGTCCGCTGCACCCTCAGCCACCGTCTCGGGGAGCGGCTGGCCGGCCCCGACGGACAGCCGCTTGGCCAACTCGTCCCTCTCGTAGACGCTTTGACGGCATCGGACCACCCCATACGCCTGCTGACCTGGCTGCGGGGCAGCACCAGCGCCCGCCTCCTTGGCCGCCTCGCTGCCGCCGGCCGCCCTGTGACCCACGCGCTGCTGGACGAGCTGCCCCCGAGCCATGACGAGTGCTACGTGCGGGCCCTGCTCGTACGCACCGGCATCCTGCCCGCCCGGGAAGAGGGTTTGGAGCGCATCCTTCCGTGGCTGGAGCGCCTGTTGACCGCCGGCCCCGCCGCTCATGCCCGGCTCGTCCAGCCGTACGTCCACTGGGTCGTGCTCCGCAAGGCCCGCAGACGCCGTGCCCGCGGTCAGGCAGTTGAGCGGTCCGGTGGCGGGATGCGCGGCGAGATCCTGCTCATCCTGTCCTTCTTGGTCTGGCTCGATGAGCGCAAACTGACGCTTCGCACACTGCGGCAGGGGCACCTGGAGGACTGGCTTGTTACCGGGCCGAACCGGCGCCACGACATCTGCACCTTCCTCACCTGGGCCCACCGACACGGACTGACCACCGAACACGACATCACCCACGTCCGCCCCGGATCCGGGGCACCGCCGCTCACCGACGAACAGCGCTGGGAAGAACTGCGGGTCTGCCTCACCTCCGACGCCCTGCCACTGCGGGTGCGCACCGCCCGCATGCTCACCCTTCTCTACGGCCTGCCCAGCGAGCGCATCCGGCACCTGACCGTTGCCGACATCGAGCACCGCGGCCAGGAGACCTACCTCCGCCAACGGCGCCACGCCCTGCTGATCCCACCGCGCCCGGCCCGCCTGTTGACGCACCTCGCGGTGCTGGCGCCGGAAGAAGCGCTGCTGCCCGCCACGGATCCCACCCAGCTGTGGCTCTATCCCGGCACCGTCCCCGGCCGGCCGCTGTCAGCCGCCGGCTTCGGCCTGATGATGCGCCGGCACGGCTTCTACGTCAGCCCGGCCCGCACCGCCGCGCTGATCTCCCTCGCCGAACACATCCCCACCCCGGTCCTCGCCCAACTGCTGGAGATCCACATCAACACCGCACTGAAATGGGCCGCCCACGCGCAACCCAACTGGACCGCCTACCTAGCCGCTCGGGATCAGGACGGTGCACGACCCCAGAGAACGAGCCCGACACAGCAGTAGCTCCCTGAGCGGGCGACTCCACAACGCAGGTGCAAGCGGCCAACACCTTTTCCTGGCGTATGCGGCAGTTCTGTTCCCCGCCGGGGGCGTTCGGCGGGACAATGCCACCAGGCTCGCATCCCTCGGGCGGATCATGCCCGCGACGGTCCGTGGCAGGGGCGGAGGAGGAGTGTGCGATGGCGCAATGGGAACGGGACGAACGACTCGCGCGAGCGTTCCTGGAGTTGGCCGACACCCTGACGCAGGGCTTTTATCTAATCGACTTCCTGCACGTCTTGACCGACCACATGCTCGAACTGCTGGATGTATCGGCGATCGGGGTGATCCTGGTCGATGCCCGGGGGCAGATGCTGGACGTAACCGCGTCCACCCACACCGCACACCAACTGGAAGAGGCGCAGATCGAGTTCGATGAGGGCCCGTCCAAAGACTGCTGCTACCGGCGTGACCAGGTCGGCCCGGTGGACCTGAATGAACCCGCCACCGCGGAACGCTGGCCACGCTTCACCAAAGCCGCCCGCACCGCCCAATTCGCCACGGTGGCCGCCCTCCCGCTGCGCCTACGGGACGAGGTCATCGGCGCGGTGAACGTCTTCCACTCCCAGCCGACCGGGCTGCATCCGGCCAGCCTGCGCCTGGGACAGGCCCTGGCCGACGCCGCGACCATCGGCATCCTGCACCAACGCCTCTCCCAGGACCAGGCCGAACGGATCGGACAGCTGCAGATCGCACTCAACAGCCGGATCATCATCGAACAGGCCAAGGGCGCCCTCACGGCCCACCTGCGCATCGCGCCCGAGGTGGCCTTCGAGCGGCTGCGCGCCCACGCCCGCAGCAACCAGACGTCACTGACCCGCGTGTGCCAACACCTCGTGGAGGGCCGACTGGCCGCCACGACATTCGCCACGCCCCAGGACCGACCGCACCACCCGTGACCCTGCGTTCATGTCACCCCGCGGCCCGCGCCACCAGCGCCCCACCGCACTTCAGCCAAGGAGTACCTGCGGTGCCCGCTGACATCCCCGATATCCCCGGCCTCCTGGCCGCCGCCATTCAGACCGGCCAGGGCCTGAGCGCTCTCTCACCCGGCTCCTGCGCGACCGCGCTCGGCCTCGACAGCCTCACGCTCTGCCTGCTCGACCAATCCGGCCTCGAACTCGTCTGGTACGACCCGGACGACAGCGCCGCAATCGCCTTCGAAGATCTCCAGTACACCCTCGGTGAGGGCCCCACCCTCGACGCCGCCCGCACCGGCGAACTCGTCCTCGTCCCCGACTTGCACACCGTGCCCGAACACCGATGGCCCGCCTTGCTGGCCGCCGCCCAGCAAAAGCTCCCAAGCGCCGCTCACGCCGTTCCCCTGAACTTGGGTGCAGTCCGGATCGGAGTCCTGACCGGTCATCGCAGCATCCCCGGCCCGCTCACCCGCGCGCAGATGGGCGCTCTCCTCGCCCTCGCCGAGGGCGCCACCATGATCCTCACGACACCCGACGGCATCCATGACATGAGCAGCAACAATCCGCTGCCCCTGCACCGTGCCCTCATCCACCAGGCAACCGGCGCCCTGACCGTCCTGCTCGACATCCCTCTCAGCGAAGCTCTCGCCCGCCTGCGTGCCTACGCCTTCACCCACAACCTCCCCCTCTTGGACGTCGCCCACGACGTTGTCCACCACCAAGCCAACCTGGACAACCCACCCAGCTGAGACTCCCGTTGCGGGACAGCCCTCAGATTTCGTCGAGCAGCCCCGCGACGGGCCTACCACTGCCGGCGTAGTGCCAGTTGCACCGAGGAATACCGCACGAGTGCAATACCGGCACTCCGCCAGTTGAGGAGCGGCTGCGGGCCGAACTGACCAAGGACGACTTCGAGCTGGCCGGACCGGAGGCATGAGCGTGAGAGCGGAGAGAGGCCAGGGCCGGCGGCCCACAGACGCCAGAGGGGCGGCTGGAGCATCGACTAACCGATGCACCAGCCGCCCCTCCTGTTACGTCAGGCCGCCTCGAACGCCCGCCGGATCAGCGGCGCCGCCTTCTCCAAGTCGGCTGCCGAGACGACGCGGACCTCCAGGTCGCCGGTCCCAAGGTGTCCGATACCGCGCATGTCCCGGGTGAAGCCCTCCTCCAACTCGACCGCGTCCGGGTCGAGTCTGAGGTACACCAGGATCGCCTCGTGCTTCGGACGGAAGATCACCGACGCCACGTTCACCAACCGCCGGTAGGCGATGTAGTGCCGCAGGGACGCCACCTCCACCTCGCCCCATGCCGTGAGCGCCTCGTCCAGTTCCGCGTACAGGTCCCGCAGGCACTCCGGCACCCCTCCTCCACCCGCAGGCGGAGAGACCGTCGAAGCCGTCGGCACGCCGTCCGCCACGGGTGCCCGCTCCCGGCCCCGGCGAGACGAGGCAGCGCTCGGGAAGCCGGTCGCGGAGTCCACGAGCAGCAGCCCCAGCAGGCCACCGTCGAAGATCCGGTAGCGCACCAGGTCGATCCGCTCGGGCAACCTCTGCACCGCTACCCGGTCGTGGTGCGAGAAGCCCGCCGCGATGCAGATCATCCGCGGACGACGCCAGTCGACGGACTCGGCGGCCTCCGCCCCCAGCACCTTCCGCACGAGCGCCTCGAACTCGTGGTGCGCCGACTCCAGCCAGGACAGGTAGGAGACCGCTTGGGACATCACCCCGCTGTCCGAGCCCTTTTTGAACTCGATCACCACCGGGCTGCCGTTCTCATCGAGCCCCAGGGTGTCGATCCGCCCCCGGTGCCAGGGGCCAGTCGGATACTCCGATGCCAGGAAGCGGACGCCCAGCATCTGCTCCAGGCCGGCCTCGACCCGCCGCTGCAGCTCCACCTCCAGCGCCACCGTCGAGCCGGCCAGCTCGACATCCCGTCCGTCCGCGTCCTGCCGGAACATCATCAGCTCGGCCACCAGTGCCCCCTCCCGCGTTCTCTGCAAGAGCGAATCGAACGAACACCCTGGTTATTCCACCTCTAGCTCGCCGGAACTGTTTGAAGGGGCCGGTTTATGCCGGGGGTTAGCAGAAGGCGCTTAGCAGACCGCGGGTGACGTCGTCCCGCCGATCCGCGTGGCCGGGGGCCCTACAAATAATCTGTGCGCCCCCGTGGAGTGGCGGCGGTGAGGAAATGGGTTAGTGCGTTCAGCGCGCCGCTCGGCTCGAAGCCGGGTGGGATGCGCAGGCTGATGAGGGCGCGTGCGGTGGGCGGCACGGTCGGAGCGGAGCCAACGGCGGCCGGCAGCCGAGGCCAGGACGGTGGTCGGTCGGCGACGCTGCCGGTGCCCGTGCGAGGGACGCCGTCGCGAGTCCATGCGAACGGAGGACTGGTGACCAGGGGTGGAGCAAACGTGTCACACGGGGCGCATGCCGTGACTGTAGGACCTGCGGCGCGATCGGCAGGTCCTACCGTCACGGACTCGGTCAGGAGCCCCAGCGGAGCGCGATCGTGTCGCCGACGGAGATGACCTTGTTTCGGGCGGCAGACGTGAAGGATGAGCCGTCCACGCTCGCCTTCCACGTGTTCGTACCGCTGTTGGCCTTGCCGTTGAGCGAGGTGATGGTTCCGGTTCCGGTGGACGGTGTCACGGCGGTGACGCAACCCGACGGTGTGGCGGCGCTGGTCGCCGCGTCGAGCACAGCGCCGAGCGTGGTGCTCGTGCCGGTGGTGGTGACGGAGACGGAGCAGACCTTCAGGTTTCCGGTGCCGTCGTCCACGGTCAGGGCCAGCGAGGTTGCGGTGCCAGAGGTGAAGGTGCCCTGGCCCACCCACTGCGGGGCGCCGGAGGTCGACGGCACGGGGGGTGTGGCGGTGAAGCCGCCTCCGGCGACGGCGCGCAGGCCGTCGATCGAGGCGTATGCCTGGGGAGAGGTGTCACTCGGCAGGTACTTGAAGCCGCCGCCCGGGTTGAACTGCTGGCTGATGAGGAAGTCGACCGGCGTCTTGCCCTTGGAGGTGAGGAAGTCGCCGGTCTGGGCGTTGATGCCGCAGGCGTTGAGCCCGGAGACGGCCCAGCCGTTGGAGTCGGTGTTGACGCCGAACATGGCGTCGAACGCACCGGTGTTGGCGACCAGCTTGTTCTTGAGGAAGGTCTTGGCCTGGACGATGTCGGTGTCCGTGTTGGGGACGCCGGAGACGCAGAGAGCGGCCATCGCGGCGCCGGTCATGTCGATGTCGCTCGCGGTCCCGAGCTGCCCGGCATCACCCTCGGCCTTGCCGTAGTTCCAGCCGCCGTCGTTGTGCTGGTTGGCCCGGATACGGGTGATCATCGCGTTCCGCAGAGACTGGGGGATGCGTATCTGCCCGGACGTGGTCTTCGCCCCGTTCAGAGCGAGCGCGGCGAAGACGGTGCCGTTGAAGTTGGCGGACGGGCCGAAGTAGCCCGGCTCCGCGGTCTGCCAGTAGCGGTAGATGTCGGCCACGAGGTTGCGAGAGGCGGAGACCCGGGCCGGGTCGATGCCCGCGGCGTAGGCATTCAGCGTGGCGCGCTCGTAGTCGGTGACGACGGGGGCGGAGGACGGCCATCCGCTGGTGGACAGCAGGTTTCTGTAGACCGTTCTCGCGTTCTTGGTTGTGTCCCCGCCCGGCGTGACGTCTACGGCGGCGGTGCCTGCGGAGGCGAGCGCGCTGAACGCCCACTCGTTGGAGAGACCGGACCCGGCGTACGAACCGTCAGCAGCCTGCAGGGACTTGAGGTATGCGACACCGTTCGTCTTCGACGTGGCGATCTGGGCCGGCGTCGCGGTTGCGGCGGCGGGAAGTGTGGTGAGAGCGAAGGCTCCGATGGCCGCAGCCGCGGTGATGGCGGCGTGACGGACGGAAACGGGACGTGGCATGGCGTGCTCCAGAGGTGAGGGACGCCGACCGGACCCGGCCCGGTCCCCGGTCTCGGGTGCACACGGCGGGGGAGGCCGCCGTCCGACTGCGCGTGGACCGACTTCCAACTAACCTGTGCCGCTTGGGCATTCGGGCTCGGAGCGGTCCCTCCGCCCCACACCGCTGCGCGTCAGCCCCGGACTCTCACCGGGTTCCCCCACTCGGCAGAGCGGGACAGTACCCGAGCCTCGAGCGCTCGCGCCACAGGGCGATTCTCCTGACGCTGTGATCACGATGTGCACGGCCTTGACGGTTTCTGTGAACCCGTGTTCCAATCCGCCCTGATACGCAAGTAGTTCCAGGGGAAGCCGGTCGAAATCCGGCGCTGACCCGCAACCGTAGGCCCAGTCACCGCTGGGCGAGCCGGAATGCCTGGAGCGTGTTCCACAGCAACAGACGCCGTCGCGGACTACGGCGTGGTGCGACCCGCTCCAACGCCGCCCCTCATCTGCGAGGGCGCTGCCTGGGGCGTCAGCCACGTTTGTCTCCCGTGCCGGCCAGGCATTTAGGGGGCCGTGGTGGAGACCATGGGGCGCACAGAAACGCACATACGAAGACGATTCCGGCCACTGGCTGCCGCACTGACGGGCCTGCTTGTCCTTGCCGCCGCGTGCTTCGCCTTCGTCAGCGTCGCCCAGCCCGCCTCCGCCGCCCCGGTCGGGGACTGCACCGCCACCAAGGGCGCCATCGTGGCCGTCGACTTCGCCCCCTTCGGCGGCAAGGTCGAGCGAGGCTGTGACACCAGCCCCAGCACCGGCTACGAGCTCCTGCACGATGGTGGCTTCACCACCGCCGGGACGGAACACGACGGTCCCGCGTTCATCTGCCGCATCGGCTACGGATCCTTCAACTCCGGTACGCAGTACCCGACTCCGTCAAAGGACTCCTGCGTTCTCACGCCGCCGGCCACCGCCTACTGGTCGTACTGGACCGCCTCACCGGGCCAGGACACATGGACGTACAGCCAGTACGGCGCCATGGACCGCAAGCTGAAGGACGGTGACGTCGACGCCTGGGTCTACGGCGGCACCGACATCGGCGGCACCACGGGAAAGCCCACCTTCAGCCCCGACGACGTCCGTGCCGGAGGCGGCGCGAGCCCCGACCCGAGCGGCGGGCCGACCGGAGCACCCGGCGACGTCGACGTAGCGGGAGCCGCCGCATGGCTCAAGGCGCAGCTGACCGACGGCGAACGCATCGTCGACGAAGGCGCCGACAGCCCCAACTACCTGCTCACGCTGGAGACCGCCTACGCACTGGCCGCGGCGGACGGCAGCAGCGCCACGCTCGACAAGATCACCGCCTTCTTCGCTCAGCACGTGGACGACTACGTGGCTCCCGACGGGAAGGATCAGGCGCCGGACGCGGCCGCGGTCGCCCGCCTGGCTCTGCTGGCCGAGTCGACGGAGGGCGACCCGCGCAAGGTCGGCGGGCGCGATCTGATCGCCGACCTGACCGGGAACGTCTGCGCCGCCGGTCCGGAATCTGGCGAACCGACACCCGGCTGCACCGCCAAGGGCGACTTCCGCAACGTCGACTACGCCGACGAGCAGGCCCGCGCCGTACTCGCCCTGCTGCGAGCGGGCGTGACGCCACCCGATGCCACGGTGGACCGCCTGACTCAGGTGCAGTGCACGAACGGCAGCTTCACCAGCATCCTCATCCGGCCAGGAGGCAACTGCGACGGCGACGCCGCCACCACCGGACTGATCGCACTGGTCCTGAAAAAGGTGGGCGGCCACGACGCCGCTGTCACCAAGGCACGCGACTACCTGACCAAGGCCCAGCGCGACGACGGCGCGTACGTCGCCTACACAGGCTCCACCGCCGGCGATGTGATCACCACGGCCTATGCCGCACAAGGGCTGCGCGCCCTCGGCCAGATGCAGCGAGCGGACGTCGCCGAAGGCTGGCTGTCCCGGACCCAGCTCAAGGGCGGCGGCTTCGGCTTCGACCAGGACGCCACCGACCCGACCTTGTACGCGACACCGGTCGCGATCCTGGCTGGCGTGCACACTGACCTCGCCAGCCTCACCACCAAGAGGACCGAGCCGACCGATCCGCCGACCACGGACCCGCCCACCACCGATCCGGGCGACCCGGCTCCAGGCAAGGGACCGGACCTGAAGAAGGGTGTCGCCTACCTGATCGGTGCCGCCCAGCTCAAGCAGGGCCAGTTCTATCCGACCGGTGCCGGGACGAGCCGCGCCGACTTCGGACTGACCATCGACGGCGCCTACGCGCTCGCCGCCACCGGCCTCAACAACGCCAAACTGCGCGGCGTCGTCGACTTCCTCGACAAGGCAGGCAAGGACGGGGAGAAACGCACCGTCAACGACTGGACCGGAATCGGCACCAAGTACGCGGCAGGCGGCTCCCTCGGCAAGACGGCCCTGCTCGCCGAAGCAGTCGACCGTGACCCGCGCGACTTCGCCGGCCATGATCTGATCGCCGCCCTCGACAAGGCGGTGTGCTCCGCGCCGAGCAAGGCCCCGGACCGCTCCTGCGCCGCCAAGGGCGCCTACACCTATGCCCCGTCCGTCTTCTCCCAGTCCCTCGCTGTCATGGCCCAACTCCGCGCCGGTGACAAGGAGAACGCCCAGGACCCGATCGCGTACCTGGAAAGCCTTCAGCACGACAATGGTGCCTGGCCGAGCCTCATTCCGGCCACCGGCGACTCCGACGTCGACTCCACGGCCATAGCGGCGATGGCACTCGACCTCGCGGGCGGCGACCAGGCGGACCGGGCCGTCGACAAGGCACTGAAGTGGATCGCCTCCAAGCAGCTCGCCGACGGAGGTTTCCCAGGCGCCGCAGGCAACTCCGTGAACTCAGCCGCCTTGGCCGTGCAGGGGCTGACCCTCGACAAGTCGTCGTACAAAGACGAGATCGCCTCGGCGCTGAAGTTCCTTGCCGGGCAGCAGAACTCGGACGGCGGCTTCAACGTCGCCAAGGAAGGACAGCGCGGCTCCGACCTGCGCGCCTCCACCCAGGCCGTCGGCGGTGCCACCGGGGTCTCCTTCGGGAAGCTGGAGCGCAGCCTCGACGGCACGAAGCCGCAGCCCACACCGAGCGACGGGAGCGGAACTCCCGAGATCGTGACGCCCGGTGAGAGTGGGGGAGCGAGCGGTGGAAACATCGTGGACGCCGACGGTGGCGGCGGCGCGCTTGCTTCGACCGGCGTGCAGATCGGCGTTCTTGCGGCGCTGGCCGTGCTGCTGAGCGCGGTCGGCTGGCGCACGGTCGTTGTCGCCCGGCGTCGCGGCGTCGTGGGGGAGGAGCGATGAGCCGCCTGACCCGTGCCGTAGCCCGGTTGATAGGTGCTCTGGCCCTGACGGCGGCCGGACTCGGTGCGACGATCGTCCCGGCCGCTGCCGACCCCCTCGCCATGGGGCAGTGCACCACGCGCTCCGGCGTTGTCCTCGCCGTCGACTTCAGCCACTGGGGCGGACCCATTTACCGGGCCTGCGGCACCACCCCGACCACCGGATACGAGCTGCTCAATCAGGGCGGCTGGCGCACCACCGGTACAGGACACGACGGTGCCGCGTTCATCTGCCGCATCGGGTTCAGCGGATACAAGAGCGGCAAGCAGTACCCGACGCCGTCCCAGGACGACTGCGTACTCACTCCGCCCGCCTCCGCCTACTGGTCGTACTGGCACGCCGATCCGGGCGCGAACGACTGGGAGTACAGCCAGCTCGGCGCCATGCTCTACAAGCCCAAGCCCGGCAGCGTCGACCTGTGGATCTTCGGTGGCACCAACATCGAAGGCACCAAGGGGCGGCCGCAGGTGACCCCGGACCAGCTGCGGGCGCACAACACCGCGCCCACCGGTGGCGGAAAGCCCGCGTCCACGGCGAAGGCACCGAAACTGCCACCAGGCGTCGACACCGGCCCCGCGCCGGAGCGACCGGTGGCCGAGACCAGCACGAAGCCGTCGGCCACGCACAAGAAGAAGTCGCCGAAGCCAACCCCGGAGAAGAGTTCTCCGTCTCCGACTGAGTCCGCGTCGCCCACTCCGAGCGCTTCGCCGTCCCCGACGACGACGAAGAAGGGGCCGAAGATGCTCAACGCGGAACCCACCGCCGACGCCCCGCACGACGCGGGCTCTGTGCTCCCGGTCATTGCCGGAGGGGGCCTGGTCGCACTGATCGCGGGGGCAGCCGTGTACGCGGCCCGGCGCCGCCCGCACGAGTGACCGCAGTGGCCCGTACGATCTCGGAGGCGACCGCCGCCCGGACCGGCCCCGCGCCGGACCGAGGCGGCCGTCGCCTGCCACGCATGCTGCATCCGCTGGCCTGGTGGATCTGGGCCCTCGCCCTGGCCACCGCGGTCAGCCGCACCAACAACCCGCTCCTGCTGTTCCTCGTGCTCGCGGTCCTCGGCTTCGTCGTCTCAGCACGCCGTACCGCGGCACCCTGGGCACGAGGCTTCAAGTACTACCTCTACCTAGCGTTCACGGTCGTGCTGATCCGTGTGGTCTTCCGCGCGGTCTTCGCCACCGGCATCACCCCGCACGACCACTTCCTCTTCTCCCTGCCGCACATCCCCACCCCCGACTGGTACGCCGGAATCCAGATCGGCGGTCCCGTATCGCTGGAGGCGATCCTGTCGGCGGCCACCGACGGGCTCCGTCTGGCGTGCATGCTCTGCTGCATCGGAGCGGCGAACACGCTCGCCAACCCCAAGCGTGCACTGCGCGTCCTGCCCGGCGCCCTGTACGAGCTCGGCGTGGCCGTCACCGTCGCCATCAGCGTTGCACCCCAGCTGGTCCAGAGCGTCCAACGTGTCTCCAAAGCAAGGAAGTTGAGGGCAGGCAGGACCCGGGGGCTACGCGCGCTGCGCGGCATCGTCGTACCGGTTCTGGAAGACGCCTTGGAACGTTCCCTGCGGCTGGCCGCTGCCATGGACTCGCGCGGGTACGGCCGTGCCGGTTCCGCCACGCGCCGCTCCCGACGGGTCACCGGTGCGCTGATGCTGCTCGGCATGTGCGGACTGTGCGCGGGCGCGTACGGACTCCTGGACGCCACGGCTCCGGCGTTCCTCGGCTTCCCGGCGATGGCCGTGGGAGCCGCGCTGTGCATTGCGGGGCTGCGGCTCGGCGGACGCCGTGTCACGCGCACCACGTACCGGCCCGATCCCTGGCGCGTGCCCGAGTGGGCGGTCGCGGGCAGCGGCGTTCTCTCGGCGATCCTGCTGTTCGGCAACCTCGGATACGACCCCGCGCAGCTCAACCCCACCTTCTATCCGCTGACGTGGCCGGACCTGCCACTGGTACCGACGCTGGCGATTCTGCTCGCCGGCACGGCCGGCTTCCTGGCCCCGCCACCGAGCGCGCCCCACCGTGCGGAGACGGCTGTCCGCCGTGGCCCGTCCGTCCGTACCGATCCGAAAGCCGGCACCGCGTGATCACCTTCGACCAGGTCACCATCGCCTACGACGACGCGCCCGGCCCCGCCCTGCGAGACGTGAACCTCACCGTGGAGGAGGGGGAACTTTGCCTCGTCGTCGGGCACACCGGCGTCGGCAAATCCACCCTCCTCGGCGCCGTCAACGGACTCGTCCCGCACTTCACCGGCGGCGCTCTCCACGGCCGCGTCACTGTCGACGGCCGCGATACCGCCCACCACCCGCCACGCGAACTCGCCGACGTCGTCGGCGTGGTGGGACAGGACCCGCTCGACGGCTTCGTCACTGACACCGTCGAAGAAGAACTCGCCTACGCCATGGAGCAGTTGGCGATCCCCGCCGCCACCATGCGCAAACGCGTCGAGGAGACCCTCGACCTCCTGGGCCTCGCCGACCTGCGCCACCGCGCCCTGCACGAACTCTCCGGCGGCCAGCAGCAGCGTGTGGCCATCGGCTCGGTGCTCACCGCCCACCCCCGCGTCCTGGTCCTCGACGAACCGACCTCCGCCCTCGACCCGACCGCCGCCGAAGAAGTGCTCGCCGCGGTCACCCGCCTCGTCCACGATCTCGGCGTCACCGTCCTGATGGCAGAGCACCGTCTGGAACGCGTCGTGCAGTACGCCGACCGCATCCTCCACCTGCCCGGAGACGGCCAAGTTCGCATCGGTCCCCCCGCCGACATCCTCCGCACTTCGGCGATCGCGCCACCCATCATCGAACTCGGGCGCGCCACCGACTGGGCACCGCTGCCGCTGTCCATCCGCGACGCCCGGCGAAAGGCAGCGCCCCTGCGCACCAGACTTGCCGGGCACACACCCAAGCCCGCACGCCCCACCCCGCAAGCGGACCAGGCGCTCCTCACCGCGCGAAAGGTCACCGTCGCCTACCAAGGGGTGCCCGCCGTACGAGAAGTCGACCTCACCTTGCACGCCGGTGAAGTGACCGCCCTCATGGGGCGCAACGGATCAGGCAAGTCATCGCTGCTGTGGGCACTGCAGGGCACCGGCCCGCGTCGCGCCGGAGCAGTCGCCGTCGTCACCGACAGCGGAGCGACGGCAGACCCCCACGACGTCCCCGCGGCGCGAGCCCGACAACTCGTCGGCCTGGTACCGCAGACCCCCGCGGACCTCCTCTACCTGGAGAGCGTGAAGCAGGAGCTCGATCAGGCGGACACCGAGTCTGCGACGGGGGAGAGCGCCCGAGCTGTCCTCGACCGGCTGGCACCGGGCATCGACGACGCCACCCACCCGCGTGACCTCTCCGAGGGGCAGAAGCTCGCTCTCGTCCTCGCCATCCAGCTGACGGCCGCGCCGCGAGTACTGCTCCTCGATGAGCCGACCCGCGGTCTCGACTACCGAGCGAAGGACGAGCTCATCGCCGTCGTCGATGCGCTGGCCCAGGAAGAGCGCACCGTGGTGGTGTCCACCCACGACGTGGAGTTCGCCGCCCGCGCGGCCGATCGCGTCGTCGTCATGGCCGAGGGCGACATCGTCGCCGACGGACTCACCTCCGACGTCATCGTGGCCTCACCCGTCTTTGCACCGCAGACAGCCAAGATTCTCGCACCGTTGCCGTTCCTCACCGTGGGCCAAGTCACGTCCGTCCTCGACGAGCTCGATGCAGAGGATGTGCAGCGATGACGACATGGACCGGCAGGGCGATCCCGGCTGCCATCCGTCTCACGCCTCGTGTCGGCCTCGTCGTCACGATGGCGGCCTTTCTCGGCGTCGTCGCCTTCTTCTGGCCGTTCGTGGTCGCCCCCGGGACGTTCGGTTCGAACTACGCGCCACCGCTGATCTTCGGAGTGCTGCTCGTCCTGATCCTCTGCGTCGTGCTGTCAGAGATAGCGGAGGGCGGCATCGACTCCAAGGCGCTCGCCATGCTCGGAGTCCTGTCCGCCGTCAACGCCGCTCTCCGCCCCCTCGGCGCGGGCACAGCCGGCATCGAGACCGTCTTCTTCGTTCTGGTCCTGGCAGGCCGGGTCTATGGCCCCGGCTTCGGCTTCACGCTGGGCTGCACATCACTGTTCGCCTCCGCTCTCATCACCGGCGGGGTGGGCCCCTGGATGCCGTACCAGATGTTCGGCTGCGCGTTCGTAGGCATGCTCGCAGGATTCCTGCCGCGCGCGACCGGCCGCCGAGAGGTCCTCCTCCTGGCCGTCTACGGATCGGTGTCCGGCTACCTCTTCGGCTTCCTCCTTAATCTGTCCTTCTGGCCGTTCTCCCTGGACCCCAACAGCTCCATCGCTTACCTGCCCGGTTTGCCCTTCACCGAGCAGTGGCACCGATACATCGCCTTCGACCTGGCCACCTCACTCGGCTGGGACACCGGACGCGCGGTCACGAACTTCGTCTGCATCCTGCTCGCGGGGCCTGCGGTCCTCACCACGTTCCGCCGCGCGGCACGCCGCGCGAAGTTCCGGGCGCCGGGCCGGTTTGCCGCCCCGGTGGAGGGCGACACGCCGCGGGCGACCAGCTGAGAGAGGGCGTCAAGCCTGGATATTTTGCCAGGTCAGGACAGATAGGGGTCGTTCGTGGGCCCCGCTTTACCGACTGTCGCGAAGGCAGACCGGGACTTTGCCCCGACGATGTTGTAGTTGCACATTATGCGCAGCAGCGTGGAGTGCGCGTCTGGATTTCCCAGGCCGCGCCTGCTCCACGACATGTAAAGGCTCACGTCCCCGATGACCGTCTCACCCGGCCCAGCTCCCGCCGCGACCGCCAGTTCTCCGAAGCCGGCGAAGTTCCGCTTCCGTACCTCCATGACGCGCAAGGAGTGGACGAGTCTCGGCGGCATGGCCGCCTTCATCCTGGCGCTGCACGTCATCGGCTGGTTCACGCTCGTCGCGGTGGTCGCGCCGGAGCACTACAGCCTGGGCAGCAAGACATTCGGCATAGGCATAGGTGTCACTGCGTACACGCTCGGCATGCGACACGCCTTCGACGCCGACCACATCGCGGCGATCGACAACACCACCCGCAAGCTGATGAACGAGGGGCAGCGTCCCCTGTCGGTGGGTTTCTGGTTCTCCCTCGGCCACTCCAGCATCGTCTTCGCCCTGGCCTTCCTGCTCTCCCTCGGCGTCAAGGCGCTGGCCGGACCGGTCGAGAACGACGATTCCACGCTGCACAGCGTCACCGGGTGGATCGGCACCACGGTCTCGGGCACCTTCCTGTACGTCATCGCCATCATCAATTTCGTGATCATGGCGGGCATTTGGAAGGTATTCCGGCAGATGCGCTCCGGTCACTTCGACGAGGCGGCGCTGGAGGAGCAGCTCAACAAGCGCGGTTTCATGAACCGGCTGCTCGGTCGCGTCATGAAGTCCATCAACAAGCCCTGGCAGATGTATCCGCTGGGCCTGTTGTTCGGACTCGGCTTCGACACCGCGACGGAGGTGGCGCTGCTGGTGCTGGCCGGTTCAGGCGCGGCGTCAGGGCTGCCCTGGTACGCGATCCTGTGCCTGCCGGTGCTGTTCGCGGCGGGAATGTCGCTGCTGGACACGATCGACGGCTCGTTCATGAACTTCGCTTACGGCTGGGCGTTCTCCAAGCCGGTCCGCAAGGTCTACTACAACCTCACCATCACCGGCCTGTCCGTCGCTGTCGCGCTCATCATCGGCACGGTCGAACTGCTGGGCCTGATCGGGGAGAAGGCCCATCTGCACGGTGCGTTCTGGGACTGGGTCGGCGGGCTCGACCTGAACATCATCGGCTACGTCATCGTCGGTCTGTTCTTCATCACCTGGGTGGTGGCCCTGCTGGTGTGGAAGTTCGGGCGGATCGAGGAGAAGTGGACGCAGGGGCTGGCTCGGCCCGGCGAGTAGCGCCCGCCCCGGATGCGGTAGTCGCCGTACGGCCGAGGGCTCCAGCCGACGCATGGTCGGCGGGAGCCCTCGGCGTGCCTGCCGGTGAAGGTTGAGAAGACGATCACGAGCAGGACAGCTGGATCCCCTGGCAGTTCAGGTGCGGGTCAGGGGTTGAGGAGCAGGCTGTTGGCGCGCTCCTTGGCGGCGGCGTAGCGCTTGGCGACGTCCTGCCAGTTGACGACGGCCCACATGGCCTCGATGAAGTCGACCTTCTGGTTCTTGTACTGCAGGTAGAAGGCGTGCTCCCAGGCGTCGAA
>NZ_JBITCS010000066.1:0-23310 GCF_044453445.1 Streptomyces sp. NPDC051684
GGCTCAACGACCACCCAGGCCTGATCAGTCAGCTCATGACGACGCACCACGAAAACACCAACGCGCCAACCACTTTGCGGACACGACCTAGGGGCCGAAGAACCTCAACCGCCCGTGCTCTCCCGGACGATGAGCTCGTGCCCGACGACGTGATCGCGCGCCGGAGCCCCGGGCGGCCCGTCGATCCGGTCGAGCAGCAGCGCCACGGCCGCCCGCGCGATCTCCTTCTTGTCCGGGGCCACCGTCGTCAGACTCGGCACGCTGAAGCGCGAGGCCTCGACGTCGTCGAAGCCGACCACGTCGAGGGGGCCCGGGACACTCGTCCGCCGCTCGTGCAGGGCCCTGAGCGCGCCCAGGGCGAGATGGTCGTTGAGGCAGAGCAGGGCGTCGGGGCGTGGGTCGGTGTCGAGGAGCGCGCTCGCGGCCCGGGCGCCGTCCCGCCATTGGAAGGCGTCCACCTGCGTCACGAGGTCGGCGTCGAAAGGCACGCCGGCCTCCTTCAGCGCCGCGCGGTAGCCGTCGGTGCGCAAACGGTCCGTGCCCTGCGGGCCGTGCACCCTCCCACCGATGACGGCGATACGACGACGGCCCCGGGCCAGCAGGTGCGCGGTGGCCTCGCGTGCGGCCGCCACATTGTCGATGGCCACATGGTCCGTGCCGCCGTCGGCGGGCCGCTCGCCGAGCAGGACCACGGGGAAGCCGTGGTCGCGGATGGCGAGGTCGCGCGGGCGCAGCGCGAGCGGACTGAGGACGACGCCGTCGGTGAACCGGGCGTCGAAGCCGCGCAGCGCGGCGAGTTCGCGCTCGCGGTCCCCGTTCGTCTGGTGCAGAAGAACCGTCCGGCCTTGCCGGTCCGCCTCGGCCATCACGAGCGTCGCCAGTTCGGCGAAGTACGCGACGTCCAGCTCGGGCACGGCCAGGGTGATCATGCCGGTGCGGCCCTGGCGCAGCTGGCGGCCCGCGAGGTTGACCCGGTAACCGAGCGTGTCGATCGCTACCTTGACCGCCTCGCGGGTCCGGTCCGACACATGCTCGTAGTCGTTGAGCACGTTGGAGACGGTCTTGGGCGAGACACCCGCGTACTCCGCCACGTCCTTGATCCTCGGCCTGCCCGCCACGCCGCACTCCCCTTCCGTCCGCCGCCCGTGAGCGTATCCATCCGGCATCGCCACGTGGCCGACTCGCCGTCGCAGTCGCCGCGTTGACACGCCTGTGCCCCGTCCCTACCGTCCAGAAGCCTGAGGACTTACATCGATGTAGGGAGTCGCTCATGCGCGCACGACACCGTGCCGCTCTCGTCGCCGGTCTGGCCGCCGCGTTGATCGCCCTGCTCGCCGGCCTGGTCAGCGCGGAGCAGCCCACCACGCAGCGGTCCGCACCGACCTCCGCGCAGCGGCCGGCGTCGGCCGCCGCCGCATCGAGCACCTTCCGCAATCCGCTGAACACCGGCCCGGACCCGTTCCTGTCCTACGCGAACGGGGCGTACCACCTCACCACCACCCAGGGCGGCAGCATCAAGATGTGGAGCTCGCCGTCCCTGGCCACCCTGCTCGACGCCGAACCGAAAACGGTGTGGACGGACACCGACGCCTCCCGCAACCAGCACATCTGGGCACCGGAGTTCCACCGCTCCGGCGGGCGCTGGTACATGTACTACACGGCCGACGACGGCACGGACGAGCACCACCGCCTCTACGTCCTGGAGTCGCAGGGCGACGACCCCACCGGCCCGTACCACTTCAAGGCCAAGCTCACGCCGCCCAACCACGCGAACGACTTCGCGATCGACCCGGGCATCCTCCAGCACAACGGCAAGCTGTATCTCGCGTACAGCGGCCTCAACCCGTACCAGCACAACGGGCTCAACATCGCGCCGCTGTCGAATCCGTACACCGTCTCGGGCGACGCGGTCGCCATCGACGGCGCGGGCGGCTGCCCCGAGGTCCGCGAGGGCCCGGAGTTCCTGAACCGCAACGGCCGTACGTGGATGACGTATTCGACCTGCGACACGGGCAAGCCCGACTACCAGGTGTGGATGATGTCGCTCGCGGACGGGGCCGACCCGCTGGTGCCCGGCAACTGGAAGCAGCACGACGGACCGGTCTTCAAGCGGGCGGACGACCGTGGTGTGTTCGGCCCCGGCCACCACGCCTTCTTCAAGTCGCCCGACGGCAAGGAGGACTGGCTGATCTACCACGCCAAGACCACGTCGACGAACACCTACAGCAACCGCACGACCCGCGCGCAGAAGATCGGCTGGAACGCCGACGGCAGCCCGGACCTGGGCACCCCGCTCGCGATGGGCGCCACCCAGAACCTGCCCTCCGGCGACCCGGGCTCCGGCAACCACTGGATCAACGACGACGGCCGCTCCAGCGGTTCCGGCTCCGTCACGTACACGGGCACCTGGAACTCAGGCACGGGCTGCGCGACGCAGTGCTTCTGGGGCGACGACCACTGGAGCGACAAGGCGGGCAACACCGCGACGTACTCCTTCACCGGCACCCGGATCGCCCTGCTCTCCGTGCAGGACACCGGCAACGGCATCGCCGCGATCAGCGTCGACGGCGGCCCCGAGCAGCGCGTCGACTTCCACGGCGCGATCCGCACCGGCGAGACCCTCCAGTACCTCAGCCCCCGCCTGGCCAATGGCCCGCACAAGCTGCGGGTCCGGGTGACCGGCGACCACGACGCGGACTCCTCGGGCGCGTTCGTGAGCGTGGACCGGGCGGAGGTCTACACGGACTGATACCTACGCGGCCGGGGTGTCGGCGAAGCCGTCCGGCACCCGCGGCGGCGTGCCCTGCGGGAGCCTCCCGCCTCAAGCGCCCTTGAGGTCAAAGGGACTTGAGGTCAAGGAGGCTCTCGCCGGGGAGGACGCTACGCCCCGGTGCCACCGGGCGAGGGCGGCGCCACCCTGTGCGCCCGCCGCGCACCGGGGTCGTCGAGCGCCGCCACCAGCCAGTCGAGGCCGGCCTGTCCGGAACGTACGGGGTTGGTGAGCGTGCCGACGCCGTCGATGGTGATCGCCACCGTGTCCCCTTCGGTCAGGGTGACATCGAGGCCCGGCACGATACCCGTGCCCGTCGAAAGGACCGCGCCCTCCGGGAACGGCTGGCAGTGCCACAGGTGGTCGACCAGGTCCTGGAGGGGGCGGTGGAAGGCGGCCGTGGTGGTCGTGCCCTCGAAGGCCACTCCCCCGTCCCGCCGTATCCGCATGCCGATCTTCAGCGCGGCGGCGTCCGCCACCTCCCACGCCGGGACGATGCCCGCGGACACCGCGGTCGCCCCCGCGTAGATCTTCGCCTGGGGAAGGTAGAGCGGGTTGTCGCCCTCGATGGAGCGTGAGCTGACGTCGTCCACGACGACGTAACCGACCGTCTCTCCAAGACGGTTGAGGACGAGGCCGAGTTCCGGCTCGGGGACGTTCAACTCCGAGTCGTCCCGTACGGCGATGGGTTCGCCGTCCGTGACCACGCGCCACGGCTGCGACTTGAAGAACAACTCGGGGCGTTCGGCGTCGTAGACCCGCTCGTACACCGACTGCTCGCTGCTCTCCTCCACCCTGGCGTCGCGGGAGCGTTCGTAGGTGACGCCCGCCGCCCACAGCTCCATCAAGCCGTCCATCGGCGGCAGGAGCAGCACCGGGCCGGCCACCGCCTGCGTGGGGCCCTCGACCAGGGCCCGCAGTTCGGCCAGTGGCAGCCGCAGCAGGTCTGCGATCCGGGGCACTCCAGCGAAGGCCCGTACGGTGCCCGCCGCGTCGGTGACCCCGGTGCGTACGGTCCCGTTCTCGTCAGCGAAGCGCACGATGTGTGTCATCGGCCGTCCCTTCTTCCGTCGTTGCGTTGTTCTTCTGTCCCACCCAGTGGAAGGTCGCCGCCACCAGGGCGCCCGCGGCGGCGAGCGCCGCGATGAGGTAGAGGCCGCCGGTCTGCGAACCGGTGCCCGCCTCGACCGCGCCCATCGCATACGGGCCCACGAATCCGCCCAGGTTCCCGAAGCCCGAGATCAGTGGAATGGTTCCGGCGATCTGCACCCCGGCGAGGATCGTCGGCGGCACCGTCCAGAACACCGGCTGGGCGCCCAGGAATCCGATGGCGGCGACGCACAGCGCGGCAACCGCGGGCACCGGCGGCAGCAGGACGCCGCCGAGCAGCCCGAGGACTGTGAGGAGCAGTGCGAGGCGCAGCGGGCCGCGCCGGTCGCCGGTCCGGTCCGACCACCAGGGCAGGATCAGCACCCCGGCGAGGGCGAAGACCCACGGCAGCGCGGAGACGAAGCCGATGCCGACGTCGCCCAGGCCGTCGATGCGGCCGACCAGGGCGGGCAGCCAGAACGTCACCCCGTACACGCTGATCTGGATCGCGAAGTAGACGAACATCAGGCGCAGTACGCGGCTGTCGCGCAGGATCTCGCTCGCGCGCTGCGGGGTGTCGGCGCCCTCGGCCGGGCGGTCCGCGGCGATCCGGTCGATCAGCAGTCGGCGTTCGTCGTCGGTCAGCCAAGTGGCCTGCTCCGGGCGGTCGGTGAGCAGCCACGGGATGGCCAGCGCCATCACCACCGTCGGCGCGCCCTCAAGGAGGAACATCCACTGCCAGCCGTCGATCCCGGCGAGACCGTGCAGCCCGATGAGATAGCCGCCCAGCGGGTTGCCGATGATGCTGGAGACGGCGACGGCCGATTGGAAGATCCCGGTTGCCCTGCCGCGGTCGGGGCCCGCGAACCAGTAGGTGATGTAGAGGATCACGCCGGGGAAGAAGCCGGCCTCGGCGGCGCCGAGCAGGAAGCGCAGGATGTAGAACGTGGTCGGGCTGCCGACCAGGGCCATGGCGCAGGACAACAGGCCCCACACGAACATCAGTCCGGCGAGCCAGCGGCGGGCGCCGATGCGGTGCAGGGCGAGGTTCGAGGGCACGCCGAGGACCGCGTAGCCGACGAAGAAGATCCCGGCGCCGAGACCGAAGGCGGCCGCGTCGATGCCGACGTCCGTCTCCAGGTGGCTCTTGACCAGCGCCACGTTCGTACGGTCGAGGAAGCTCAGCACGAACATCACGAACAGCGGTGGCAGCAAGCGCCGCGACACCTTGCGGCGCACCCCCTGCACGGTGGTCGCTGTACTCATCGGACCTCCTGCGATCCAGGGAAGCTTGTCTGGCAGACACCGGCGATCGGGCCAGACATCTGACCCGTGGACCGTAGTGATCGAGCAACTTCCTTGCAATACCTGGGATTTAGGAAATTGACCTTGGTGAAACATCTGGCCACTGGAGCAGACGTCTGACATGTTGGGGCCGTGACCACGGCTGCCGACCGTGGGCCTCCCGTGCTCTGACAGGTCTGACAGGAGTGATTGCCGATGACCGCCCGAATCGTCGACGTCGAGACGATCGACGTCCGCTTCCCGACCTCCGCGTCGCTCGACGGCTCGGACGCGATGAACGACGCGCCGGACTACTCCGCGGCCTACGTGGTGCTGCGCGTGGGCGGCGGCGACGAGCGCACCAACGCCCTGGAGGGGCACGGGTTCACGTTCACCATCGGGCGCGGCAACGACCTCGCCGTGCACGCGGCGCGGGCCATCGGCGAGCGGGCCGTCGGGATGTCCGTGGACGAGATCGTCGGCGACCTCGGCGGCTTCTCACGCCATCTGCTCGGCGACAGCCAACTGCGCTGGCTCGGCCCGGACAAGGGCGCCATCCACCTCGGCACCGCCGCGGTCGTCAACGCCGCCTGGGACCTGGCCGGCAAGCTCGCGGGCAAGCCGGTGTGGAAGCTGCTGGCCGACATGTCACCGCGGCAGATCGTGGACCTGGTGGACTGGCGCTATCTCAAGGACGCGTTGACCCCGGAGGCGGCGCTCGCGCTACTGGAGTCGCGGGCGGCCGGGCGCGCCGAACGCGAGGCCCACGTACGGGAGGTGGGCTACCCCGCGTACACCACCAGTGCGGGCTGGCTCGGCTACGACGACGCCAAGCTCGCCCGGCTGTGCCAGGAGGCCGTCGACGCGGGTTGGGACTCGGTGAAGCTCAAGGTCGGCGCGGATCTGGACGACGACGTGCGGCGGTGCCGGATCGCCCGCGACATCATCGGCCCGGACCGGCGGCTGATGATCGACGCCAACCAGACCCTGGGCGTCGCCGAGGCGGTGGAATGGGCCAAGGCACTCGCCCAGTTCGACATCTGGTGGTTCGAGGAGCCGACCAGCCCGGACGACATCCTCGGGCACGCCGCCATTGCCCGGACCATCGCGCCCACACATGTGGCCACCGGCGAACACGCCCACAACGCCGTGATGTTCAAGCAGTTCCTCCAGGCCGACGCGATCGGCATCTGCCAGATCGACGCCTGCCGGCTCGGCGGTGTCAACGAGGCGGTCGCCGCGCTGCTGCTGGCCGCCGCGCACGACGTCCCGGTCTGCCCGCACGCGGGCGGCGTGGGCCTGTGCGAGCTGGTCCAGCACCTGTCGATCTTCGACTACGTGGCGGTCAGCGGCTCCATGGACGACCGCGTGGTGGAGTACGTGGACCATCTGCACGAGCACTTCCACGACCCGGTCCGGATCCGCGGCTCCCGCTACCTGGTGCCCGAGGCCCCCGGGTACAGCGCGCAGATCCGCCGCGAGACGCTGGCCGACTACCGCTTCCCCGACGGCCCGCGGTGGTCCGGCGACCGGATGGCATCCTGAGCCCATGCCCATCACACCCACCACAGCGGCCGCGGACGGTTCCGGCGACGCCGCGGGCAGTGTCGTCGACGTCGCGATCCACCGCCTGAAGAAGCGCATCGAGACGGGCGAGTTCAGCCCCGGGCACCGGCTGCCACCGGAGACCGTGCTCTCCCACGAGCTGGAGCTGTCCCGTCCATCGCTGCGCGAGGCGGTGCGGGCCCTCGCCATGGCCGGCGTGCTCGAAGTGCGCCGCGGCGACGGCACGTTCGTCACCGACCTGCGCCCGGACCGCCTGGTGCGGGCGGCGGTCGGCTTCCTCGACCTGGCGGGCGACACCGGGCTCGACGAGATGCTGGAGTGCCGCAAAGTGATGGAGCCGGGCGCCACCGCGCTCGCGGCGACCCGCATCGACACCGCCACCCTGGACCGGCTCCAGGAGCGCATCGAGCGGATGCGCACCCTTCAGGACGCGGAGGAACTGGTCCGCGAGGACCTCGCGTTCCACACCGACATCGTCGCGGCGACAGGCAACCGCACCCTGATGTCCCTGCTGGAGACGGTCGCCCAGCGCACGGCCAGGGCCCGCATCTGGCGGGCGCTGGTCAAGTGCGACGTGCTCACGTGGACGCACGAGCAGCACCTGGACATCTACCGGGCGCTGCGCGCCCACGACTCCCTGACCGCCTTCGCCGCGGCACACCGGCATGTCACCGACGTCGACACGTGGGTCCGCGAACGCCTGGACCCGATCCGCGAGCCGGCTTGACGGCCGACGCCGTCCGTCAGGCCCCCGCGCCCGACACCACCGGTGAATCGGTTCGGTCGCCGACCGAGCCCTGGGTCGCCTTCTTCGGGACCGGCTGGTCGTGGCGCAGGGCCTTCCAGACCTTGTGCGAGGCCTTGTCGAGGGGGAGGACGCGGCCCGCGTCCTGCGCGTCGTAGGTGACCGGGAGCGTGACCATGGTGGTGCGGTCGGGGCTGATGCCCTTCAAATCCTTGGCCAGGCCGAGGAGTTTGTCGGCGGACGCCAGCTCGGAGTCCGCGCTGATGCTCTTGGTGGCCGTGTCGGCCAGGGCATAGGACTTGCTCGGGCTGCCGAGCGGGTCGACCGTGTCGGCGCGGTGGATCAGGGCCTTGATGAATGCCTGCTGGAGCTGGATGCGGCCCAGGTCGCTGCCGTCGCCGACGCCGTGCCGGGTGCGCACGAGCGCGAGCGCGTCCTTGCCCTTCAGGCGGTGCTTGCCGGAGTCCAGGGAGAGGCCGCTGTTGGCGTCGTGGATGGGCGAGCGGGTCGTGACGTCCACGCCGCCGAGCTCGTCGATCATCTTCTGGAAGCCCTTGAAGTCGACCTCGAGGTAGTGGTCCATGCGCACGCCCGACATCTTCTCGACCGTCTTCACGGTGCAGGCGGGCCCGCCCTGCGCGTAGGAGGCGTTGAACACCGCGTTGTGCTCCGCCGGTACGTCGCCGTGCGAGGTCTTGCAGGTGGGGCGATCGACCTCGGTGTCGCGCGGGATGCTGACGACGGAGGCCTTCTTGTGGGACTTGTCGACGTGCAGAACCATCGCCGTGTCGGCGCGGGCGCCGAGGACGCCGCTGCCGTACTCGCCGTGGGTTCCCGCCCGGGAGTCGGAGCCGAGCAGGAGGATGTTCATCGCGCCGTCGTTCTGTTCGTGCGGGCGGTTGGCGCCGAGTGCGGCGTCCACGTCGGTGCCCTTGATGTTGCCGTTGAGGTGCTGCCAGGCGTAGGCCACACCGCCACCGCCGACCAGGGTCAGACCCAGGGCTCCGCCGGCGATCCAGCGCAGGGCGCGCTTGCGCTTGCGGTGCCGGGAGCGGCGCAACCGTGCGGGGCCGTAGGCGGGCACCGCGGGCGCCGCGGGCTCATCGGCCGGGTGCGGTGGGTGCTCGTTCCCGCTGTCGTGCGGCATGGGGGGTCTTCCTTACTGCTCAGTGCTGCGTGCTGCGTGACCGGTCTCGTGCGACCGGTGGCTCAGTACGCCGAGTCGACGTTGTCGATCGAGCCGTAGCGGTCGGCGGCGTAGTTCGCGGCCGCGGTGATGTTGGCGACCGGGTCGGTGATGCTGTTCGACGTGCCCGAGACGTGGTACGTGTCGAAGGTGGGCTGGATCACCTGGAGCAGGCCCTTGGACGGCACGCCGTTCTGGGCGTTGACGTCCCAGCCGTTCTCGGCGTTCGGGTTGCCGGAGGACTCGCGCATGATGTTGCGGTGCAAACCGTCGTACGAGCCGGGGATGCCCTTGGACTTCATGATGTCGAGGGACTCGCGGATCCAGCCGTCGAGGTTGTTGGAGTACGTCTTGGCGGGCGCCTTGGCCGGGGCCTTGGCGGGGGCCGCGGTCTTGGTGGCGGCGGGGGCCTTGGCGGGGGCGGTGTGCTCGGCGGCCTGCGCCGGCGAGGTGGGCACCAGGGTGAGGGCCGCGGCGGCGGCGGCCGCGGTGGCGATTCCGGCGGCGGACATCCGGCGCATGCGGTCGGTGCGGTTGGCGGCGCGCGCCGGCATCGGGGCAAAGGGCATCAGCATGAGGGGGTGCCTCTCGTACGGGGTGGTGCACGAAGTGCGTCGTGCGGCGCGAGCCGGTGCCGGTGCTCACCGGCTGCTCCCGGCTGCTCGGGACTTCATCAGGGGTAGCGGCGCGCGGTGGGTGGACGCAAAGGTGTGACGTACTACCCGGTTACGCAGAACCGGCAGATCGGGCACTTCGGACGGGCGCGGGGCGGCGGCGTTCCACGTCGGCCGGGATTACTACTGTCCTTAGCATGTGCCGTGGCTCATATGGGTGGGCTCACAGCCTGTGCGCTCCCCGGGTGCCGTCCGTCACTCGCTTCGGTGGCACCGGCGGGACCTGTCCCGTTCACACCACTTCCACCTCGGCGTGTACAACCAGTCGCCTTCCTCGGCGGTCTGCTGTGATGACGTTGCGCCGCATTCCGCACGGAATCCCCGCGCACCGGCATCACGGCGACAGGACTTCGGGAGTGTGTGTGAACGGCATGAGACGGCAACGGATGCTCGCTGCGTGCGCCACGGCGCTGGCGGTGACGGGAGGCGTGCTGCTGGTGGCGCCCGCGCAGGCGCAGGCCGCGCCCCGGGCCGAGGCATCCCGCGCGGGTGACTTCGACGGCGACGGCTTCGGCGACCTGGCGGTGGGCGCGCCCGAGGGGACGATCGCCGGGTTCGCGAAGGCGGGCTACGTCTCGGTGGCGTACGGCACCGCGCAGGGCGTGCGCACCACCCGGCACAAGGGCATCACCCAGCGCACCGCGGGCATCCCGGGCACCCCGGAGGCGGGCGACCGGTTCGGTTCGGCGACGGCCGTGGGGGACGTGGACGGCGACGGCTACGCGGACCTGGTCATCGGGGCGGGCGGCGAGGCGATCGGCTCCGTGAAGGGGGCCGGTTCGGTCACCGTCGTCTTCGGCGCGAAGGGCGGGCTGAGCGCGGACGCCATCGCCTTCCACGCCCCGACCCCGACGGCCCGCCAGGCCTTCGGCGACAAGCTGGCCGTCGGCGACTTCGACCACGACGGCCGCGCCGACATCGCGGTCGCGGCCGGGACGAAGGTGCAGGTGGTGAAGGGCGCCGCCAAGCTGCGCGACACCCCGAAGCCGGCCATGAAGGCCCTCACCCCGCCCGGCGGCGGCGCCGGAACCGGACAGATCGCGGCGGCCGACGTCAACGGCGACGGCTACCAGGACCTCGCCACCGTCGCCTACTTTGACGACGCGGCGGACGAGGGCACCCTCGGCGTCCTGGCGGGGTCGGCCAAGGGCCTCACCGGTACGACGCTCGGCAAGACGGGCCTGCCGTTCGCGGGCTACAGCATCGTCGCCGGTGATGTCACGGGCGACGGCAAGGACGACATCGTCGTGGACACCACTTTCTCGGACGGCCCCGACGACTTCCTGATGCGCATGTTCCCGGGCACCGCCTCGGGCATGGGCAAGGGTGTCGCCTACGAGGGCGAGGCACAGCCCGGCCGCGCCGGTGTCCTCGCCGACCTCGACGGCGACGGCCACGCCGACCTCGTCACCTCCGACACCACCGCCACCGACCCGGACGGCTTCAACAACGCGGGCGCGGTGACGGTCGTCCCTGGCGCCGGCTCCGGCCTCGACGCGCAGGGCGCGCGCACCATCACCCTGGCCACGCCCGGCGTGACCGGCTCCAGCGAGGGCAACGACCTCTTCGGCTCAGCGGTGGCCGCCGGCGACTACGACGCGGACGGCACGGCCGACCTCACCGTGGGCGCCCCCGGCAAGTACCTCGGCACCGGTGCGGTCAGCGTCATCCCCGGCTCGGCGGACGGACCGACCGGCAAGGGCTCGATCCTCTTCACCCCGGAGGACCTGGACCACCCGGCGGTCAAGGCCCGCTTCGGCTCGGCCCTGGGCGCGACGACGCGCCACTGACGCGGACGGCCCCGGGGGTGTGCCCCCGCGCACCCCTGGGGCCGGTCTCACACCGTGGGTGCCTCGGCGAGCGAGAGGCTGTTGCCGTCGGGGTCCAGTACGACGACGTGGCGCACGCCGTTGCCGTAGGTCTCGACCGGATCGTGGTCGACACCGTGCGCCGCCAGCCGGGCCAGCGTCTCGTCCAGGTCGGTCACGCCGAGCGTGACCATGGCGCCGCCCACGCGCGCGGCCCGGACGTCGCGGTCGTCGACGACGACCCACGCGTCCGCGCCGACCTGCCACAGGTACTCCTCACCGATGACCTCGTCGGCCGGGCGCCCGAAGAACACCTCGTACCACCCCAGCGCCCTGGCCCGCTCGCTCACACACATCACGCTGTAAAGATCCACCTGCACCACTCCTCCAGGCCGGTTCGGTGGGTAGACCTGTTCCGGGCCCGGGACTCATCGTCCGGCCCGCTGAGCGTGGGTGCGTGACGACGCCGCGTCTGATCCCTCGCGTCCTACGAGGTGGTCCCGTGACGCTCGCCCGCCGCCAACGCACCGCTGCCCTGTCGGCGGCACACCACCGCCCCGACCGTCGCCAGCGCCAGGAAGCCTCCCATCACCAGTGCCATCGGGGCCGCGCTCCGTGTGCCGAACAGGCCGACCAGTGGTGACGCCGCCGCGCCGAAGGTGAACTGGGCCGCACCCAGGAGGGCGGACATCGCGCCGGGGGCCTCCCGTCCCCGGCTCTGGCCCACCGTGGTGACCGCGGGGAAGAGGAAGCCGAACGACGCCACCGACACGAACAAACACAGCCAGACCGGCCACAGGCCGACCCCGCCCGCACCGGTGAACAGCAGGAGTGCGACCTGGCCCGCGAGGCCGACCGCAGCGCCCACCAGCATCAGCGAATCCGGGCCGAACCGCCGGGCCAGACGCCCGTACAGCAGCGAGGCCCCCAGGTTCCCGAGCGCGTTCACCCCGTACACGAGGCTGCTCGCCGCGGGCGAGAGGCGCAGCAGGTCGTGCAGGACGAACGTGGCCCCGGCCACGTAGGCGAAGACCGCCGCCCCCATGCAGCCCATGGTCAGTACCGGCGCAAGGACGGTGGGCCGCGCCAGGAGACGGGTCGTCGCGCGCAGAGCCCCGCCGGCCCCTCCCCCGATGCGCCGTTGCGGCGGCAGTGACTCGGGCACGCCGCGAGCCAGTCCCACCACCAGGACGCCGCCGACGATCCCGAGCGCCACGAACACGAACCGCCACGGCGCCACCGCCAGCAGCGCACCGCCCAGCACCGGGGCCAGCACCGGCCCCAGCGCGCCGATCCCGGCCAACGTCCCGTACACGCGGGCGAGTTCGGTCCCGTGGAACAGGTCGACGACCACGGCCCGCCCGACCACCAGGCCCGCGGCCCCCGAGACACCCTGCCCGAAGCGCAGCGCCGTCATCGCCTCGATGGTGGGCGCGAGCGCGCACCCCAGTCCGAACAGGGCGAACGCCGCCGTACCCAGCAGCAGGACGGGCCTGCGGCCCACCATGTCGCTCAGCGGCCCCAGGACGAGCTGCCCGACGATGACACCGAGCAGGAACGACGTGAGCGTCACCTGCGTCCCCGCGCTGCTCGTGGCGAGCGACCGCGCCATGTCCGGCAGGCCGGGTACGTACATGTCCGTGGCCAAGGGACTCGCGGCCCCGAGCCCGGCCAGTACCGCCAGGAGCAGCACCCGTGAACCGTCGCGACTGCCTGACCCGACCCGCCCTCGCCGCGTTCCCTCCCTGCCTGCGATCACCTCGGTCGCCC
The DNA here is from genome assembly GCF_044453445.1 of Streptomyces sp. NPDC051684. Classification (NCBI taxonomy): domain Bacteria; kingdom Bacillati; phylum Actinomycetota; class Actinomycetes; order Kitasatosporales; family Streptomycetaceae; genus Streptomyces; species Streptomyces sp. NPDC051684. The sequence continues at coordinate 12,893 of NZ_JBITCS010000066.1, forward strand.
CCGTGTCCCGTCGGCGGAATCCGTTCCGTCGTCCAAGTCCAGGTCGACCAGAGCGAGTTGCTGCATCAGATCGCCGGCCAGGCGCAGGAGTCCGCGCTCGGCCGGCGTCAAGGTGCGTGCGAGGGCGGACGCCAACCAGGCGTTCCCGTCCCGGACATGCTCCCGCAGTGCTTCCACACCGTCCTCGGTGACCGCGAGGTCCTGGCGCCGCTTGTCCACGGTGCTCCGGTTGCGCGTCACCCGCCCTTGTCGCTCCAGCTCGTGCACCACGCGCGTCAGCGACTGCGCCTGGACCCCTTCGATCGTCGCCAGCTCGCTGATCGCCAGCGGGCCACGGTGCTTGAGGTTCGACAACACCGAGGCCGACAGCCGGGTCAGCGGTTCGGCACTTCCCAGATGCTCTGCGCGCAGCCGGGACGCCAGGCGCGAGACGCCCCAGCGCAGTTGCTCGGCGGTGGCCAGGTCCTCATCGTCGGCGTCCATAAAACCAAGCTAGGGCTTCCCTCTTCACGAGAGAAGTCCTAGGGCAGCGAAGAAAATACCAAGCCCAAGCGTGCTACTTACCGCCGGCGCCGAGCACCTCGTCCAGGACGCTCAGCAGTCGGTCCGCGTCGTTCTCGTCGAAGACCAGTGGCGGGCGGATCTTCAGGACGTTGCCCTCCGCGCCGGTCGCCGAGATCAGGACCCTGCGTTCGCGCAGGCCGTTGACCACCGTGGTCGCCAGTGCCTGGTCCGGGGTCTTGGTGTCTCGGTCCGTGACCAGCTCCACGCCCACATACAGGCCGGCCCCGCGGACGTCGCCGATGGACGGGTGGCGGGCACTCAGACCGGTGAGGCCCGTGCGCAGGATCTCGCCCACCCGGCGGGAGTTGTCGAGGAGGTTCTCGTCGCGGATGACGTCGAGGGTCGCCTGGGCCGCGGCGATGGCCACCGTATTGCCGCCGAAGGTGTTGAAGTACCGCATGTCGTGGCCGAATTCGGCGACGGCGTCGTGGGTGACGGCGAGGCCCGCGACGGGGTAGCCGTTCCCCATGGGCTTGCCCATCGTGACGATGTCGGGGTGCACGTCGTGGCGCTGGTGGCCCCACATCCGCTCGCCCGAGCGGGCGAATCCGCACTGCACCTCGTCCGCGATGAACAGTCCGCCCGCCTCCTGCACCGCCTTCACCGCCGGGCCGAGCAGATCCGTCGGCTGGGCGTACAGTCCGTCGGAGCTGAAGAGGGAGTCGACGACGAAGGCGGCCACGCCCACTCCGTGGCGCTCCAACTCCCGTATCTGCTCGCGCACATGGTCGGCGAACCACTCCGCCATGCCCTCCGGGGAAACGCGGTACGAGTCCGGGGTCGGCACCCGGCGAACCCAGGTACCCAGCAGAGCGTTCTCGCCCATCGCCGGTGAGATCCCCGCCACCTGGTCGGAGTTGCCGTGGTACGCCTCCGAGGTGATGATGACGCCCTGGTTGCCGGTGCGGTACTTGGCAATGCGCAGTGCGAGGTCGTTGGCCTCCGAGCCGGTGCAGGTGAACATCGCGTGGCCGTCCGCGACCGGCCCGGAGAGGGTGGCCAGCAGGTCCTCCGCGTAGTCGAGGACGCCTTCCTGGAGGTAGCGGGTGTGCGTGCACAGTGTCTGCATCTGCGCGTGCACGGCCTCGACGACGTGCGGGTGGACGTGGCCGACCGAGACGACGTTGTTGTAGGCGTCGAGGTACTCGTTTCCCTCGTCGTCCCAGAGGCGGCAGCCCTTGCCGCGCACGATGTGCAGCGGTTGCTGGTAGAAGAGGCGGTAGGCCGGGCCCAGCAACTTTTCGCGGCGCGCAACCAGTTGGCGGGAGGCCGGTGAGAGGCCCTCCGCCGCGCTCGGGTCGAACGCGTTGTTCATCTTTCCGCGGGCCTTGGCCGTGGGCTCAGGGGTGCTCATGCTCGTCCTTCGTGGTGGTGTGTGCGGTGGGCGGGCCGGGCGGCGGCCCGATCAGAGGAACGTCGCGGAGATCTCGTCGGGCGTACGGTCGAGGAACCACGCCAACTGGCCCCACCCCGGGCGGGTATTGCGCAGGATGTACGTGGTGTTCCCTGGGATCAGCGACGCCCGGTGCAGGGTGATGAGCGCACGGGCGACCACCCGGCCCATCACGAGGTGCGGGAGCAGCGCCAGTTCCGTCTCGGTGAGGTCGGCGTGGCGAAGGTATCCGCGCAGTACGTCGCGGGCCTCGGCGAACAGGTCCGGGACGGGGCGCCGCGCGGCGTCCCGGGGCAGTTGGTTGAGCAGCGCGGTGGCGACATCGACCGCGATCGCGGTGTGCACGGCGTCGCCGAAGTCGATGACACCAGTGACGAATTCCGCGGCGCCGTGGTCGACGAGGAGGTTGGACGTGCTGAAGTCGTTGTGCAGCACCTGGCCGCGCAGGGACGGCAGTTGGGGCACGGCCGTGTCCGTGTAGCGGTCCAGGCCCTCGACCAGGGCCCGGCGTTGCGCGGCGTCCGGGACCTCGTCCAGCAGGGGGCGCAGCGCCGGGAGGTGGGTGACATCCCAGGCGCACACCCTGCCGTCCGCCGCGTGCCGGAAGTCGGCGGTGGCGTGGCGGAGTTGGGCCAGCATCTCCCCCACGCGCTCCCGTTCCGGCGCGGAGGTCTCCGTCGTGTCGAGCGGTGTGCCCACGGCGAAGGTCATGACGCGCGCCAAGCGGTGCCTGCCGGACCCGTCCCGTAGCGGTTCGAGCAGTCGGCCGCCGCGTGAGGGCAGCAGTTCGGGGACCGGCACCCGGTATCCGGACTCGTGCACGTGCCGCATCAGCTCGGTCTCGAAGTCGACTTCGCCGTCGTCCTCGTCGGGGTGGGAGACCTTCACGACGAATTGCTCGCCCGGTGAGGTGTCGAGGCGGAAGGTGTCGTCCTTTTCCGTCGCAAGCCGGGTCGCGGCGACGACGTCGAGGGACCAGCGTGCGCGGGCCAGGGCGACCGCTTCGGTCTCGCTCATCACCGCGTGGGCCGCGGCCAACCGCCCGCTCCCCAGGCCGAGCCGGTCGAGCGTCACACCGGGTCCCGCACCCTCGATCTTCCGGGCAACCGCGTCCGTCATGCCACCGTCCTTCCCCGGCGCGCAGGTCACCGGTGATCTCCGTAATGACGCACTCGACGTTCGTGCGCTCCTCGTGCCGCTCTAGCTCCCCGCCGCCCCCCTCACGCCTCGTGCCGTTCGTACTCCTGTGCCTCCCCGAAGGAATACGCCGCCACGCCCTCGCCAAAACATGCCGACCGCCGCCTACCGGAAGCCGAGGTCCGGGTCCGTTCCGGTCAACTCCCCGCTGGCGGCCCACAGTCGTGCGGCCACGTCCGCGTCCGCCATGTGCGCGGGAACCGGCTCCCGCCGCGGCGTCCCCCGCAGCCCGAAGACCCGCGGCCCCCACAGATCGCCTCCTCGTACCTGCGGATCGAGCACGGCACGTACGACGGGCCATGCCCCGGCCTCCTTGCCCTGGACCAGGAGCGCGGCGGGCAGGGCGCGCAGCCGTTCGCCGGGCGTGGTCACGCGGACCGGCGGGCGGGACGGGGTGAGGGAGTCGAGCGCGCCGCCGGGGTGGGCGACCACGCTCAGGACGGTGCTGTCGAGGGCCCGGAGTCGGCGGTCGAGTGCGAAGCCGAAGGACATCTGGGCGAGCTTCGAGCGGCCGTAGGTGCGCTTGGGCCGGTAGTCCCGGGTCGACTGGAGGTCGTCGAGGTCCAGTCGTTCGGAGCGTGCCGCGAAGCTTCCCACCGTCACGACGCGGCCCGCGGGCGCCGCCGACAGCAGGGGTGCCAGCCACTGGGTCAGGGCGAAGTGGCCGAGGTGGTTGGTGGCGAACATCAGCTCGTGGCCGTCGGCGGTTTCGCGGCGGGGTGGGTCGTCGAGCGCGACCCCCGCGTTGTGGACCACCGCGTCGAGCCGGTCGAGGCCGAGGCCGGACACCGACGCCTTCAGGGACGTCAGGTCGGCGAGGTCGAGGCGGAGGTGGCTCACCCGGGCCTCCGGGACGCGCGAGCGGATCGAGGCCGTCGCGGCGTCGGCCTTGGCGCGGTCCCGGCAGCCGAGGACGACGTGCGCGCCGGTGGCGGCGAGTTGCTCGGCCGCGAAGTAGCCGATCCCGGCGTTGCCCCCGGTGACCAGGAAGGTGCTGCCCTCGGCGGACGGCAGGCGGCGAACGTCCCACGGCCGGTGCCGGGTTGCGGAAGACACGGTTTCGGACTCCTTGCGCTCTGGGGCGGTGTGCTCATGGCCGGCGGAGCACCCGTACGCCCACCGTCACAGGCCCCACCGACATGTCGCCGACAGGTCTCCGACACACTGCGACTCGGTCACACTGCGGCCCGACACACTGCGGCCCGGACCGCGACGCCGTTTGCACGGTCGACGTCGCGGTCCGGGCCGCAGGGGTTCTCACGTCAGGTCAGTCAGCCGGCGACCTCGGCCCGCTCCTGCGAGGTCGCGTCCACCTCGGCCGGTGCGGACTGCGGGCCCGCACCGGTCTTGCGGCGTACCGCGAGGACGTAGACGACCGTGAGCAGCGCCAGCCAGACCGCGCCGACCTCCAGCGCCACGCGCGTGTCCTCGTGGATGCCGAGCAGAACCAGGACGGCGACCATGAAGACGAGCGTGATGATCTGGCCGTAGGGCCAGAACGGGGCCGGGAACTTCAGGGCCGCGGTCTCCTCGGCCGACATCGAGCGACGGGCCTTCACGTGGGTGAGCATGATCATCACCCAGACGAAGACCGTCGCGAACGTGGCGATCGAGGAGATGATCAGGAAGATTTCGCCGGGCACGACGGCGTTCATCACGACACCGAACAGCAGGGCGCCGATCATGACGAGGGTGGTCACCCACGGCACGCCGTTGCGGGTCGTGCGGCGCATGGCGGCGGGGCCGTGGCCGCGCTCGGCGAGGCCGTACATCGTGCGTCCGGCGGCGAAGATGTCGCTGTTGATGGCCGACAGGGCGGCGGTCAGGACGACGACGTTGAGGACGGCGGCCGCGGACTTGAGGCCGACCCCGGCGAAGATCTGCACGAACGGGCTGCCCGAGGCGTCGATCTGCTGCCACGGCGTGATCGACATGATGACGGCGAGGGTCAGGACGTAGAACAGGATGATCCGCAGCGGGATGGAGTTGACCGCGCCCGGGATCGTCTTCTCCGGGGACTGCGCCTCGCCGGCCGTGACGCCGATGATTTCGGTGCCGCCGAAGGCGAACATGACGATGGCGAAGGAGATCACGAAGCCGTCGATGCCGCCCGCGAAGAAGCCTCCGTTGCCCCACAGGTTGTCGAGGCCGACGTGCACGTGGCCGCTGCCGAGGCCGAAGGCGATGACCGCGATGCCGACCAGGATCATCGCGACGATGGCGACGATCTTCACGAGCGAGAGCCAGAACTCCAGCTCGCCGAAGACCTTCACGCTGACGAGATTGAGCGCGCCGACGATGACGACTGCGGCGAGCACCCAGATCCACCGGGGCACGTCGGGGAACCAGAAGCCCATGTAGACGCCGATGGCGGTGACATCGGCGACGGCGACGATGACCATCTCGAAGGCGTACGTCCAGCCGGTGAGGAAGCCCGGCAGCGGGCCGAGGTACCGGTTCGCGTACTCGCCGAAGGAGCCGGCTGTCGGCGATGCCACGGCCATCTCACCCAGCGACCTGAGGACGAGGAAGACGGCGGCGCCGCCGATCAGATAGGCGAGCAGGACGGCCGGGCCGCCCGCCTGTATGGACTCGGAGGAGCCGTAGAACAGCCCCGTGCCGATGGCTGAGCCCAGCGCGATGAAGCGGATGTGCCGTGAGTTGAGCCCTCGGCTCAGGCCGACCTTTTCGGTACGCAAACGAGTGTCTCCCTCTTCGGGGTGGGGCCAACGGACGTTCCGGGGGACCTGATGTCCGGGCTCCCAATGACGAACGGCAGCCTGTATATTCCTGTCTATACAGGTGCGTCAAGAGGTGGTCCGATGAGTGAGCGCACGAACGGCCCCGAGCGGTCCCCCGGAACCGCGTCGAGCGCGTCCCCGGCCGTGGGACGCGCCCTGGACATGTTGCTGTACCTCGCCGGCCGACCTGGCCTGGTGCAAGCCGCTACTCTAGCCCGTGACCTGGGCATTCCACGCTCGTCGGCCTACCACGTGCTCACAGTCCCGGCCGACCGCGGCTTCGTCACCTACGTGCCCTCGGAGCAGGCCTACGGACTTGGTGTCTCGTCCTTCGAGGTGGGCTCCGCTTACCTGCGCCACGAGCCGTTGGAGCGGCTGGCCCGGCCCATCCTGCGTACCGTCGCGAGCCGGCTCGGCCAGACCGTGCACCTCGGGATCCTGCACGGCGCCGAGACGGTCTATCTCCTCAAGGAGCGGCCACCGGCCCGTGCCGGTGACATCGACATCGCACTCGTGACGGATGTGGGTGTGCGGCTGCCCGCGCAAACGAACGCCCGGTGGCCGCGATCAGCACCACCTGGCGCCGCCATCACGGACGGCACGACACCGAAGCCGTCCGCGAGACACTCGCCCAGGGCGCGGGGCGGCTGACCACGGCGCTCTCCGGACACATCCCGGCGACAGGCTCGGGCCGGGCATCGTCCTGAGCCGAGCCCTTGCTCAGTGCGTGGCGAACGCACCCTCCAGCCGGTAGCGGGTGCCCGGGTGCAGCAGGCGCGCGATGCTCACGAGGGCGTCCCGCGACCAGGTGCGGCGCTGGATGAGCAGACACGGCTCGGCCGGTCCCACGTCGAGGATCTCGCACTCCTGCGGCGTGGCCAGGACCGCCTCCACGATGTGCTCGCCGCGGCCGAGCGGAGCCACCTTCGACAGGAACGCGAACGGTGTCTGGAGCGTGAAGTCCTGGTCCAGGTAGCCGGGCGCGAAGGCCGGGTTGACGTACCGGTCCTCCAACTGGAGCGGCACCCCGTCCTCGTAGTGCACGACCTGGGAGCGGAAGACCGGCCGGCCCTTGCCGAGGCCGAGGTGTGCGCCCGTGCGCTCGTCGGCCTGCTCCTCGCCCAGGGACAGGACGCGGGCCGAGTAGCGGTGGCCGCGCCGGCGCACCTCGTCGGCGATGTTGTGGACCTCCAGGAGCGCGGAGCTGGCCTTGCGCTCGGCGACGAAGCTGCCGACGCCCATGACGCGCCGGATGACCCCGTCGGAGGCGAGTTCGCGCAGCGCGCGATTGACCGTCATCCGGGACAGGCCGAGCGCGTCGACGAACTGGCTCTCCGAGGGCAGGGCGTCGTCCTCGCGCCAGTGGCCGTCCCTGATCTGCCGCTCGACGAGCTCCTTGACGCGCTGGTACGCGGGCACGGCACTGCTCGCGCCCTCCGCGTACCACCGGGCCAGTTCGGCCGGCTCCACCGTCGCGTCGCCCACTGTCCTCGCCATCCACTCCCCCGCTACCGGCTGCTGCTGCGTACCTCGAATCCTATGGGGACGGTGCCCCCGGCGGACGGGCAGCCGGTCCCGCTCGCGGTGACGCGTCTCGGATCCGAGAAATACGGGCGGCCCCGCTGGTCCCGGCCGCCGCGCTCGCGTGTCATGACGGTGCACAACGGCTCGATCCCCCCTGAGGAGCAGACATGACCAGCCCTTCCCCCGAAACGCCGGGCGTCGTCCGGGCGCCGCGCGGCACCGAGCTCAACACCCTGGGGTGGCAGCAGGAGGGCGCCCTGCGGATGCTCATGAACAACCTCGACCCCGAGGTCGCCGAGCACCCCGAGGACCTCGTCGTCTACGGCGGCATCGGGAAGGCCGCGCGCAACCACGCGGCGTACGACGCGATCGTGCGCACGCTCAAGACCCTTGCGGACGACGAGACCCTCCTCGTGCAGTCCGGCAAGCCGGTCGGCGTGCTGCGGACCAACGAGTGGGCGCCGCGCGTGCTGCTGGCGAACTCCAACCTCGTGGGCGACTGGGCGAACTGGGAGGAGTTCCGCAAGCTGGAGGCCGAGGGCCTCATGATGTACGGCCAGATGACGGCCGGCTCCTGGATCTACATCGGCTCGCAGGGCATCCTCCAGGGCACCTACGAGACCTTCGGCGCGGTCGCCCGCAAGAAGTTCGACGGCACCCTCGCAGGCACCATCACGCTCACCGCCGGCATGGGCGGCATGGGCGGCGCCCAGCCGCTCGCGGTGACGATGAACGACGGTGTCGCGATCTGCGTCGACGTCGACGAGACCCGCATCGACCGCCGCATCGGCACCCGCTACCTCGACGTCAAGGCCGACAACCTCGACCACGCCCTTGAGCTGGCGGTCCAGGCGCGCGACGAGCGTCGAGGCGTGTCCATCGGCGTCGTCGGCAACGCCGCCGAGGTCTTCCCCGAGCTCCTGGAGCGGGACGCGCCGATCGACATCGTCACGGACCAGACCTCGGCCCACGACCCGCTGGCGTACCTGCCAGTCGGCATCTCCGTCGCCGATTGGGACAAGGAGCGCGAGGCGGACCCGGCCGGCTTCACCGACAAGGCCCGCCAGGCCATGCGCCTGCACGTCGAGGCCATGGTCGGCTTCCTCGACAAGGGCGCCGAGGTCTTCGACTACGGCAACTCCATCCGCGACGAGGCCCGCAAGGCCGGCTACGACCGGGCGTTCGACTTCCCGGGGTTCGTCCCGGCGCACATCCGGCCGCTGTTCGAGGAGGGCCTCGGCCCGTTCCGCTGGGCCGCCCTGTCCGGCGACCCGAAGGACATCGCGGCCACCGACAAGGCGATCAAGGAGCTGTTCCCGGAGAACAAGCACCTGCACCGCTGGCTCGACATGGCCGGTGAGCGCGTCGCGTTCGAGGGTCTCCCGGCACGCATCTGCTGGCTCGGCTACGGCGAACGCCACCTGGCGGGCCTCAAGTTCAACGAGATGGTGGCCAGCGGCGAGCTGTCCGCGCCCGTCGCCATCGGCCGCGACCACCTGGACTCCGGCTCGGTGGCCTCCCCCTACCGCGAGACCGAGTCGATGCTCGACGGCTCGGACGCCGTCGCCGACTGGCCGCTGCTCAACGCCCTGGTGAACACGTCCTCGGGCGCCTCCTGGGTGTCGATCCACCACGGCGGCGGCGTCGGCATGGGCCGTTCCATCCACGCCGGTCAGGTGTGCATCGCCGACGGCACCGAGCTCGCCGCCCGCAAGCTGGAGCGCGTCCTCACGAACGACCCCGGCATGGGTGTCATCCGGCACGTCGACGCCGGGTACGAGCACGCCTCCTCGGTCGCCAAGGAGCGCGGTGTGCGCGTTCCGATGACGGAGGGCGAGGGCGACTCCGCGTGAGTACGTCCCCCAAGTTCCGGGAGGGCGCTCTCCCGGTCGCCGACGTTCCGGCCCGGCCATGGTCGGGCCGGGACGACGGTCCTGGCGCGGAGAACCTGCGCCGGCACCACGCCGTCGGGCTCGATGCCGGTGCGGCGCAGCCCGGTGACGTGGCCTTCGTCGGCTTCGCCAGCGACGAGGGCGTCCGCCGCAACAAGGGGCGGCAGGGCGCCGCGCAGGGCCCGGACGCCCTGCGGCGCGCCCTCGCCCGATGGCGCTGTCGAAGCCGCTGCGGGCGCTCGACGCGGGTGACGTGGCGGTCGACGAGGGGGCGCTGGAGGCGGGTCAGCAACGGCTCGGCACCCTGGTCACGCACCTCGTCGACGCGGGACACCCCGTGGTGGTTCTCGGCGGCGGTCATGAGGTCGCGTTCGGCACGTACAGCGGCCTGGAGCGGACGCGCGCGGTACGCGCCGGTGGCCGGCTCGGGGTGCTGAACCTCGACGCGCACTTCGACCTGCGCGACGACGTACGGCCCAGCTCGGGAACGCCGTTCCTACAGATGTCGCGGAGCGAGGCCCGGCACGGACGCGACCTCAACTACGCGGTGCTGGGCATCAGTCAGGCCTCCAGCACGCAGGCCCTGTTCCGCACCGCGGAGACGCTCGGGGTGCGGAACCTGCCGGACACCGAGTGCGGGGTCCTGGACCTGGCACGGGTCGAAGCCTTCGTCGACGCCTTCCTCGACAGCTGCGACCTCGTCCACCTGACGATCGACCTCGACGTGCTGCCGGCGGCCGTGGCCCCGGGCGTCAGCGCACCGGCCGCGTACGGGGTGCCGATGGAGGTCGTCGAGCGGGTCTGCGCGCGGGTCGCGGGCAGCGGCAAGCTCGTGGTGTGCGATGTGGCCGAGCTGAACCCGGAGTTCGACGTCGACACCCGCACGGCACGCGCGGCCGCCCGCCTGGTGCACCGCATCGCAACCGGCTGGGCCTGACATCACTCCCCCATGAACAAGCCGCCAGGCCGCCCGGCATGCGAGCGCCGCGGCCTGGCGGCCGCGGGTGTTCCTGCCCTAGGTCGTGTCCGCAAAGTCATGGCAGCCAGAGTCGTAGGCAGGCGATGGTGACCATGGCTTTGTAGTGGAGGGCGCGTTTGTCGTAGCGG
>NZ_JBITCS010000067.1:0-21613 GCF_044453445.1 Streptomyces sp. NPDC051684
TGCTTTTGGCCCTGGGGGGGGTGGGCCCCTTGGGGGGGGGGGGGGGTGGGGGCCGCCCCCCCCCCCGGGGGCGGGGCCCCCCCGGGGTCCGGGGGCGGAGCCCCGAGTCCTCGGCCCCGGGAGCCGCCTGCTCAATCGCCGCAGGGGCTTGATCGGCTCAGGCCGCCGCAGGGCGGACCGCGTTCGGGCCGAACTTGGTGCGGGCGCGGTCGACCACCGCCTCGATGCACCGCGCCCGCTCGTCCGCCGGGTCGAACAGAAGCTGACGGGACGCCCGTTCCGCCGGAACCAACTGCTCGGCCCGCAACGCGAAGGACCGCACCCGGGCCCGCTGCAACCCGAGCCGCTCATGGAGCTCGTACGCGAGCGAGGTCAGCGTCGGGGTGTGGGCGGACGCCTCACGCAGGGTGCGGGTCCGCGTGGTCGTGCTGCGGTCCGCGTACCGCACGGCGAGGGTGAGGGAGCGGATCGTCTGCTCCTCGGCGCGCAGCCGCAGGCCGAGCCGGTCGGTGAGCGCGAGCAGCGCGGCCCGCTGCCGGTCGCCGTCCAACTCGTCCTGCGGGAAGTCGTGTTCGACGCGGATGGAGCGGGCCGGCGCCGCCGGGACCACCGGCGTCGGGTCGAGTCCGCGGGCCGCGTCGTACAGCTTGCGGCCCGCCGCGGCGCCGAGGATCCGTTGCAGGGTGCCGAGCGGCGCGGCGGCGATCTTCCCGACGCTGTCGAGGCCGTACGAGGACAGGGTGCGGGCGGTCGCCGGCCCCACGCCGTGCAGGGCGGCGGCCGGTTTGTGGGCGAGGAAGGCGGTGACCGCGTCCAGGTCGTCGGGCAGTTCACGCACGGCCGATGGCGGGCCGTCGGCGGCGACCATGCGGGCCAGCATCGGGTTCGCGGCGACGCCGATGGTGGAGCGGAGCCCGTACAGGCCGCCGGTGCGGGCCCGGATGCGTTCGGCGAGGGCGGGCGCGTCCGTGCCGAAGTAGCGCAGGCTGCCCGTGACGTCGGCGAGCGCGGCGTCCGGCGGCAGCGCCTGCACGAGGGGCGTGAACTCGGCGAGCAGGGCGAGCAGCCGGAGGTAGAGCTTCTCGTCCACCAGGTCGTGGAAGTGGACGTACAGCACCTGCGACACCTGGACACCGTCTCCTTTCCTCATCCCGCGCTCCCCGGGCTCTGGTGCCACAACTTGCGGCTCTGCTTGACGGATTCGCCGGGTGGCTGGAGGTCGGCCCAGGGGTGCAGGTCGTAGCCCGTCTCCAGGCGGATGCTGCGGCCGCCGTCCGCCGCCCCGACGGTCGCGGGGCGCTCCTCGGTGAGCCGCTCGGTGACGGCCGATAGGCCCCCGGTGCGGCGCAGTTCGGCCAGTTCGGCCAGGTCCCAGGCGGCGGAGCCGGTGACCGACAGGGCCTTGCCGCTGCCGCCGCCCCTGCGCTGCACCACGCCGCGTACGAGGAGCAGCCAGGAGTGGAAGACGGTGTGCGCGCTGGCGTCGTGGCTGTCCTCGAAGAACGCGCAGTCGACAAGGCCCGAGGTGTCGTCGAGCGTCGTGAAGATGACGCGTTTTCCGGAGCGGACCGGTGGTGTCTGCACGGCGCCCTTCGCGCCCGCGACGAGGACCACCTGCCCGTGCGGCAGGTCCTTGAGGCGGTGCGCGGAGGCCACTCCCAGTTCGTCGAGCAACTCGCGGTGGTCGCCCAGGAGATGGCGCGAGGTGTCCATGCCGAGCACGCCGAGCTCGGCGCCGAGCCGTTCGGCGTCGTCGAGGTCGGGGAGCTGGGCGGGGGCGACCGTGTCGGGCGCGGCATCGGTCTCGCCGAGCGCCAACTGCCCCTGCGCGCCGCTCCGTCCACCCCGTTGCGACTCGGCGATGTGCAGCATCAGATCGCGCCGGTTGCGCCCGAAGGCGTCCAACGCGCCGACCTGCGCGAGCCGTTCGGCGACCGGCCGGGACGGGCGGGCGCGGGAGAGGAAGTCCTGGAGCGAGACATAGGGGCGCCCCGCGACGATCCGTGCCGCCTCGGCCTCGCTCATGCCGCGCACATCGTCGAGCGCAAGTCGGACACCGTGCACGAAACCGTCGCCGCCATCAGACACCAGTTCGATTTGATAGGCCGGATCCGACGCGTTGACGTCGAGCGGCAGCACCGGCACCCCCCACCGCCGCGCGTCCGCGAGCAGCAGCCGCTTCGGGTACATGCCGGGGTCGTGCGTGAGCAGCCCCGCGTAGAACGCGGCCGGATGGTGCGTCTTCAGCCACGCCGACTGGTACGAGGGCACGGCGAACGCGACAGCGTGCGCCTTGCAGAACCCGTACGCGCCGAACGCCTCGACGATCTCCCAGGTCCGCGCCACGACCTCCTCCTCGTAGCCGCGCTCGCGGGCCCGCTGCGCGAACCAGGCGCGTACCCGCCCGAGTTGGTCGGGGCGCGAGAGTGCCCGCCGCGTGTAGTCGCCGAAGGCGAGGCTGCACCCGGTCATGACGTTCAGGATCCGGATGATCTGCTCGTGGAAGACGACCACGCCGCACGTCTCCTCCAGCGCGCCCTTCAGGTCCGGATGCGGGTACGCGGGCGCCTGCTTGCCGTGCCGCGCCTTGATGAACGGGTCGACCATGTTGGCCGCGACCGGCCCCGGACGGAACAGCGAGATGTCCACGACCAGGTCGTGGAAGGTCTCGGGCAGCAGCCGCGCGAGCAGATCGCGCTGCCCCGGCGACTCGGTCTGGAAGCAGCCCAAGGTCTGGGAGGACTTGATGAGTCGGTACGTCCTCGGGTCGTCCTGCGGCACCTGCGCCGGATCGTCCAGGTCGATGCTACGGCCGTCCACCCGCTCGATCTCCCGGACCGAGTGCGCCATCGCGGACTGCATCCGCACCCCGAGGACGTCGAGCTTGAGCAGCCCGAGGTCCTCCACGTCCTCCTTGTCGAACTGGGACATGGGAAAGCCCTCGGTGCTGGTCGGCACGACGGGAGTGCGGCGCAGCAGGGACGTGTCGGAGAGCAGCACCCCGCACGGGTGCATGGCGATCCCGCGCGGCAGCGCGTCGAGCGCCTCGACGAGGTCCCACATCCGGCTGCCGCCGTGCGCCTCCGGGTCGATGCCGCGCAGTTCGGGGAGTTCCCGGAGCGCGGAGCGGGCGTCGCGGGCGCGGATGTGCGGGAAGGACTTCGCGAGCCGGTCCACCTCGGCCGGCTCCATGCCGAGGGCGAGGCCCACGTCCCGTACGGCATGGCGGACCCGGTACGTCTCCGGCATGGACACGGTCGCGACCCGCTCGGGTCCGAAGCGGTCCAGGATCGACCGGTAGACCTCCAGGCGGCGGGCGGACTCCACGTCGATGTCGATGTCGGGCAGCTCCATCCGCTGCTCGGACAGGAAACGCTCCATGAGCAGCCCGTGTTCGACCGGGTCGGCCGTGGCGATGCCGAGGAGGTGGTTGACCAGCGAGCCCGCGCCCGAGCCGCGCGCGGCGACGCGGATACCCAAGTCCCTTGTGTCCTCGACGACTTGGGCGACGGTGAGGAAGTACGAGGCGTAGCCGAGCCGTTCGATCAGGCCCAGTTCGTCCTCCAGGCGGTCCCAGTAGCGGCGCTTGTGGTCGTAGCGGCGGGCCAGCATGGCGGCGGCGGTGCGCGAGCGCAGGACCCGCTCCGGGGTGCGCCGGGCGGCGCCGACGAGGCCGGGCTCGGGGAAGTGCACCCGGCCGAGCCCCAGGTCGTCCTCGGGGTCGACCCGGCAGGCGGCGGCGGTGTCCTCGGTGACGGCGAGGAGGCGGCGCGCGGTGTTCTCGCCGTATCCGGCGGCCTCGGACACCTGCTCGGCGATGCGCACCATGTCCGCGGCCGGCTTGAGCCAGCGTTCGCCGCTGTCGAGGGCGCCGCGCGGGTCGATCGGCACCAGGCGGCGCGCGGAGTCGAGGACGTCGGCGACCGGCCCCTGTCCGGAGTCGGCGTAGCGGACGGCGTTGCCGAGTACGGGGAGGATCCCCTGGTCGGCGGCGAAGCCGAGGGCGCGGGCGGCTTGGCGCAGCGAGCCGGAGCCGGTTCCGCTCAGGCCGTGGGAGACGACCTCGATCCGCAGCGCCGCGCTCCCGTACCGCTCCCGCCAGGGCGCGAGCAACCGGGCCGCGCGGTCCGGGCGGCCCGCGGCGAGCGCCCGGCCGACGTCCGATTCGGGGCCGAGCAGTACGAAGACGTGGCCGCCGCGGTCGTGCCCCTCGCCGAGCGCGTCCCAGGGCAGCAGCGGACGGCGGTCGCCGCCCGCGTCCCGGTGCGCGGCGGTGACGAGCCGGCACAGTTCGGCCCAGCCGGCCGCGCCGTCCCGCGCGAGGAAGACCACGCGCTGCGCCGACTCGTCGACGAAGGCGCCGCCCCGGGCAGGGGTGCGCCGCCGTTCGGTGCGTTCGACGGCTTCGGCGGGCGCGGCCACGGCGAGGTCCACCCCGAACAGCGGCCGGATACCGGCCCTGCTCGCCGCCTTGGCGAAGCGGACGGCGCCGCCGAGGGTGTCCCGGTCGGTCAGGGCGAGGGCGTCGAGGCCGCGCTCGGCGGCCCGCTCGGCGAGCGCGTCCGGGTGCGAGGCCCCGTACCGGAGGGAGAAGCCTGAGGCGGTGTGCAGATGCGTAAAGCCCCGCATCCGAACCACCTCGCCACTACTCCCCCCTCTGTCCGACCTGTCAGACCTGTACGACTTGCCACACCAGCCTCATCAGGGCCGATGCCCTCACCGTAAACCATGTTCGAATACTTGTGCGAGTCAAAGCAGCCACCCGGGACGCCCGCCCGGGACCCCGCCCACCCGTTCGGCCCTCCCCGACTGCACGAGCCGGGGCCGCGCCCGAGCGTTGAGGCATGAAGTTCGCCGAAGAGTTCAAGAACGCCGTCACTCCCCGAGCCGCGCTCCTCGTCATCGGTGTCCTGGCTCTCCAGCTCCTGTTCATCACCTCCTACGTGGGGGCGCTGCACAATCCGAAGCCGAAGGACGTCCCGTTCGGCGTCGTCGCGCCGCAGCCCGCGGCGGCGAAGCAGCTCGCCGGGCAGCTGGACAAGCTGCCGGGCTCCCCGCTCGACGCGCGGGTGGTCGACGACGCGAAGACCGCGCGCGAGCAGGTCATGAACCGGGAGATCGACGGCGCCCTGGTGTTCAAGGCGAAGGGCGCGCAGGACACCCTCTACGTCGCGTCCGGCGGCGGCACCGTCCTGGCGTCCGCCCTGGAGGGCCTGGCCACCACGATCGACGCCCAGCAGCAGCGCACGGTGAGGACCGTCGACGTGGCGCCCGCGTCGGTGCAGGACTTCGACGGACTCTCGGCCTTCTACCTCGTCGTCGGCTGGTGCGTCGGCGGCTATCTGTGCGCCTCGATCATGTCGATCAGCGCCGGGTCCAAGCCGGCGAGCCCGCAGCGCGCCGCCATCCGGCTCGGCTCGCTCGCGGTCTTCGCGGTCGTGGGCGGCATCGGCGGCTCACTGATCATCGGCGACTCCATCCTGGGCGCGCTGCCGGGGTCCTTCTGGGGCCTGGCCGGGCTCGGCGCCCTGGTCACCTTCGCGGTCGGCGCGATCACGCTCGCCCTGGAGGAACTGACGGGCGTCGTCGGCATCGGCCTCGCGGTGCTCCTCATCGTCATCGCGGGCAACCCGAGCGCGGGCGGCGCCTTCCCGCTGCCGATGCTGCCGCCGTTCTGGCAGGCGATCGGCCCCTGGCTGCCGCCGGGCGCGGGCACCTGGGCGGCCCGCTCCATCGCCTACTTCAAGGGCAACGACCTCACCCAGTCCCTGCTCGTCCTGTCCGTGTGGGCGGTGGTGGGCATCGCCGCGACGCTGCTGGTGTCGGGCCTGCGCGAGAAGCGGCGGGGCGTCAGGGCCGGGCCCGCCACCGAGCCGGCCGCGGAGCCCACCGCGTGAACTTCCCGCACCGCTCGGGCCCCGCGGCCCAGGCCAGCTCCGTCAAACGCATGGAGCCGACGGCGCAGGCCCAGCTCGGCCCGCTGGGCCTGACCGGCTTCATCGTCGTCACGATGATCGCCACCGGGATCGACGCGGGCGTCTTCCCGGAGAAGCTGGCCGCGGGCGACGTGCCCACGGTCGGCTTCTTCATCGGCGGCCTGGCCCAGCTCCTCGCGGGCCTCTTCCAGGCCCAGCGCGGCGACACCTGGCACGCCACCGTGTTCGGCGGCTTCGGCCTGTTCTGGATGGCGAAGGCCCTGATGCTTCAGTGGGTGCTGCCCGGCCTCGACCCCTCGCTGCACGGCGACACGATGGGCCTGTTCACGCTGCCCTGGGTGTTCGTGGTCTTCGTGCTGTGGCTGGCGAGCTGGCGCATCCATCTGGTGCTGCTGCTCACGTTCAGCTGTGTGCTCGTCGTCTTCGTCGCGATGACCTGCAACGGCTTCACGGGGCTCGTCGGCTGGAACCGGGTCGCGGGCTGGTTCGGGCTCGCCGCGACGGCCGGGGCGCTGTATCTGCTGGCCGGGCAGGTGATGGCCTCCACCTGGGGACGCCCGGTGTTGCCGATGGGCCGGTTCCTGGCACCGCAGGAGCCCGCCGAGCCGTGACCTGACACGACCCGACGGGCTCGGCGGGGGGGCGCTACGCGATGGTGTTCCCGTAGTACGCCTGGCGCATCAGCCGCTTCATGTCGTCGATCATCGGCATCCGCGGGTTGGCGGGCGCGCACTGGTCGGCGTAGGCGTTCATCGCCTGCTGCGGCAGGGCCTCCATGAAGGCCGCCTCGTCCACGCCCTCCTCCTTGAACGACGCCGGGATCCCGCACCGCTCGCGCAGCTCCTCGACCGCCTTCGCGTACGACTCCACGCCCTCCTCGGGCGTGGCGGCCGGCAGGCCCAGCATCCTCGCGATGTCCTGGATCCGCTCGGGCGCCCGGTACGTCTCGGCCTTAGGCCACGGCGTCGCCTTGTACGAGACGGTGCCGTTGTGCCGGATGACGTGCGGCAGCAGCAGCGCGTTGGTGCGGCCGTGCGCGACGTGGAAGGTGTTGCCGAGCGTGTGCGCCATCGCGTGGACGAGGCCGAGGAAGGCGTTGGCGAAGGCCATGCCCGCGATGGTCGAGGCGTTGTGCATCTTCTCGCGCGCCTCGGGGTTCTTGGCGCCCTCCGTCACGCACGCCTCCAGGTTCTCGAAGATGAGCCTGATGGCCTGGAGGCACTGGCCGTCGGTGAAGTCGTTCGCGTACACGGACACGTACGCCTCGGTGGCGTGGGTCAGTGCGTCGAAGCCGGAGTCGGCGGTGACGGTCGGCGGCAGGTTCATCGGCAGCGTCGGGTCGATGATCGCGACGTTCGGGGTGAGCGCGTAGTCCGCAAGGGGGTACTTCTGGGCGGCGGCCGGGTCGGAGATGACCGCGAAGGGGGTGACCTCGGAGCCGGTCCCGGACGTGGTCGGGATCGCGACCAGCTTCGCCTTCTCCCCCAGCTGCGGGAACGTGTAGGCCCGCTTGCGGATGTCGAAGAACTTCTCCTTGGTGTCCGCGAACTCGATCTCCGGGTGCTCGTACATCAGCCACATGATCTTCGCGGCGTCCATCGGCGAACCGCCGCCGAGCGCGACGATCGTGTCCGGCCGGAACTCCCGCATCGCGGCGGCGCCCGCCTGCACGGTGGCCAGCTCCGGGTTCGGTTCGACGTTGTCGATGACCTGCAACGTCACGGCGGTGGGCCGGGAGTTGAGGATGTCGGTGATCTTCTGGACGAAGCCGATGTCACCCATCGTCCGGTCCGTGACGACGGTGACCCGGTGCACGTCGGCCATCTCGGCGAGGTACTTGACGGCGCCCCGCTCGAAGTAGATCTTCGGCGGGATCTTGTACCACTGCATGTTGGTGTTGCGCCGCCCGATCCGCTTGATGTTGACGAGGTTGACCGCGGAGACGTTGTTGGAGACCGAGTTGTGGCCGTAGGAGCCGCAGCCGAGGGTCAGCGACGGGACGAAGGCGTTGTAGACGTCGCCGATGCCGCCGAAGGTGGAGGGCGAGTTGACGATGACGCGGACCGCCTTGACGCGGCGCCCGAACTCCTCGGCCAGTTGCTCGTCCTCGGTGTGGATGGCGGCGGAGTGGCCAAGGCCGTTGAACTCGACCATCCGCGCGGCCAGTTCGATGCCGTGCGCGGTGTCGTCGGCCTTGAGGGCGGCGAGGACCGGGGAGAGCTTCTCGCGGGTGAGCGGCTCGCCGGGGCCGACCTCGGCGCACTCGGCGACGAGGATCGAGGTGTCCTCGGGGACCTGGAAACCGGCCTGTTCGGCGATCCAGACCGCGGACCTGCCGACGACGGACGCGTTCAGCTTGGCGCCCGAGCAGTCGCTGCCGTGGGCGGTCGTGCCGAAGACGAACTCCTCCAGCTTGGCCTTCTCGGCGGCCGTCACCACGTGCGCCTTCAGCCGCCGCAGCTCGGCGATGCCGTCCTCGTAGATCTCCTCGTCGAGGATCACGGCCTGCTCGGAGGCGCAGATCATGCCGTTGTCGAAGGCCTTGGAGAGCACGATGTCGTGGATGGCGCGGCCCAGCTTGGCGTCCTTCGCGACGTACGCGGGTACGTTGCCCGCGCCGACGCCGAGGGCGGGCTTGCCGCACGAGTAGGCGGCCTCGACCATGGCGTTTCCGCCGGTGGCGAGGATCGTGGAGACGCCCTCGTGGTTCATCAGGAGGCCCGTCGCCGCCATGGACGGCTCCTCGATCCACTGCACGCAGTGCGCGGGGGCGCCGGCCTCGATCGCCGCGTCGCGCACGATGCGCGCGGCCTCGGCGGAGCACTTCTGGGCGCTGGGGTGGAAGGCGAAGACGATCGGGTTGCGGGTCTTCAGGGCGATCAGCGCCTTGAAGATCGTGGTCGAGGTGGGGTTGGTGACGGGGGTCATCGCGCAGATGACGCCGACCGGTTCGGCGATCTCGGTGATGCCACTGATCTCGTCGCGGGATATGACGCCGGCCGTCCGCAGGCCGCGCATCGAGTTCACGACGTGCTCGCAGGCGAAGAGGTTCTTGACCGCCTTGTCCTCGAACAGGCCGCGGCCGGTCTCCTCGACGGCGGCCTTCGCCAGGTCGCCGTGGTGGCTGAGCGCCGCGAGCGACGCCTTCTTGACGATGTGGTCGACCTGTTCCTGGTCGTACGTCTCGAACCGCGCGAGCGCCTCGCGCGCTCCGGCGACCAGTTCGTTGACTGTCCCCTCGACATCCACGGCAGGCTCCCTTTTTCACGCCCTATTCGCTGATGCCTCAATTCCACACCTTGAGGCTCCGCCGAAGGGCGGGAGAAGGGCCTCGCCGCCCGGGACCTTGGTCCCCTGCGGCACGGCCAGAGGCGGCCGACCACCACTGTGACCTGGTCGGACACCCAGGGACCTTCGACCCTCGCACACTCGTGAAACTTTTCACAAGAGTTGCGCGAGAATGCCCCGCCCCGTTTCCGGGGGCGGGGCACAACGGGCGGAGGCCGCCCGGAACCCTCGGGTCAGCCGATTTCCGTGCCGGTAGCGGAGAGCGCTTCCGTCACCGGCTGGAAGAACGTCTCGCCGCCGGACGTGCAGTCGCCGCTGCCGCCGGAGGTGAGGCCGATCGCCGAGTCGCCGGAGAAGAGCGAGCCGCCGCTGTCACCGGGCTCGGCGCAGACGTCGGTCTGGATGAGGCCGTTGACGATGTCGCCGTTGCCGTAGTTCACGGTGGCGTCGAGGCCCTTCACCGTGCCGTCGTGCACCTGCGTGGTGGAGCCGGAGCGGGTCACCTTCATGCCCACGGTCGCTTCCGCGGCCTTGCTGATCTGCTGCGCGGAGCCGTTGTAGAGGTTGACCTCGCTGGGGTGGTCGACGCCGGCCGCGTACTTCACCAGGCCGAAGTCGTTGTCCGGGAACTGGGAGTCGGCGTTCGTGCCGATCTCCTGTCCGCTGGAGTCGGTCCACGTGGAGATCGACTCGGTGCAGTGGCCCGCCGTGAGGAAGAACGGCTCGCCGCCCTTGGTCACGTTGAAGCCGAGGGAACAGCGGCCGCCGCCACCGGTGATGGCGTCGCCGCCCGCGACGAACGGCTTGAACTCGCCCTGGCTGCGCTTGAGTTCGGCCTTGCCGCCGAGCTTCTCGACGACACCGGTGAGCTGGTTCCAGTCGGCGCCCTTGACCGTGCGGTCGGCGGTGACGACGACCTTGTTGGTGGCGGGGTCGACGGCCCAGGAGGTGCCCGGGATGGTCGCGTCCTGCTTCAGGGTCGTCCGCGCGCCCTTCAGTTCGGCGAGGGAGTTCTGCACGACTCTGGCCTTCGCGCCGGCGGCCTTCGCCGCCTGCGCGGCGTCGTCGTTCAGGACGTTGACGACGAGTTGCTTGGTCTTGGCGTCGTAGTAGCTGCCCGCCGAGTCCGCGCCCAGGTCCTTGGTCAGGCTCGAGGCGAGAGTTCCGGCCTTGGCGATCGAGAGCGTCCGGGGCGCCAGATCGGGAGCATCGGTGCTGGCGTTCGCGGTCTGGAAGGTGATGCCCGCGGCGGCCAGGGCGAAGATTCCCGCTCCAACCACGGCGGCACGCCGCTTGGGTATGCGTCGGTGCTTCAACTCACGTCCTCCTGTGGGGGGTTGGGATACCGGTTCGAGTGGGGACGGACCGGATCCGTGAGGCTGACTGGGCCACTATCCCGACCGTCACAGGGAACACACAAGGTCGACTTCCGGACGCGCGTTCGCAAACCGTCGTACGCCCTTCACTCCTTGGGCACGCCCCGCGCCGCACGTCGATCCCCACTGCAAACACTCCGGGCTCCCGGGGATGGGCGGAGGGTGAGGTCTACTCCTGTCCGGATTTCGCCCCCGCCTGCTCGCCGTTCACGACCGGCTCGGGGGCCTGCGCCGCCCCCTTCTCCTCGAACACGGGTGCCTGCGCCCGCGCTTCGGTCAGCCCCGGCAGCGCCCCTTCGGCGAGTTGGGTGACGGCGGCCCGCGCCGCGTGCTCCGCGTCTCCCGGTGTGGCCCGCTCCAGGAAGCGCAGCAGCTCGACCGGGAACGGCAGCACCAGCGTGGAGTTCTTCTCGGCCGCGACCGCCACCACGGTCTGCAACAGCCGGAGTTGGAGCGCGGCGGGCTGATCGGACATCACGCCGGCCGCCTCGGCGAGCTTCTTGGACGCCTGCAACTCGGCGTCGGCGTTGATGACCCGGGCCCGCCGCTCACGGTCGGCCTCGGCCTGCCGCGCCATCGAGCGCTTCATGGTCTCCGGCAGCGACACGTCCTTGATCTCGACGCGGTCGATCTGCACACCCCAGCCGACGGCCGGGCTGTCGATCATCAACTCCAGGCCCTGGTTGAGCTTCTCGCGGTTCGACAGCAGGTCGTCGAGGTCGCTCTTGCCGATGATGGAGCGCAGCGAGGTCTGCGCCATCTGGGAGACCGCGAACCGGTAGTCCTCGACCTGCACCACGGCCTCGGCGGCGTCGACGACCTTGAAGTAGATGACGGCGTCCACCCGCACCGTCACGTTGTCCCGCGTGATGCCGTCCTGCGCGGGCACTGGCATCGTCACGATCTGCATATTGACCTTACGGAGCCGGTCCACGAACGGCACGATCATCGTGAACCCCGGCCCGCGCACGGACTTGGTGAGCCGGCCGAGCCGGAACACCACCCCGCGCTCGTACTGCTTGACGACCCGCGCCGCGGACATCACATAGACCCCGCCGGCACATGCCACGGCCACTCCGGCCGTCACCAGTTCCTCGACCATCTCACGGCCCCCCAGGGTCCGAAGTGGGCGCAAAAGGCGTGTACTTCGAAGGTAATCCCGTAAGGGGCACAGAGGGAGAGCCCCCGCCCGGCCGATATGGCCGGACGGGGGCTCTCACTGCTGGCTGCGACTGCGGAACGTACGACAGGTGGTGCGGTCGGATCAGTAGACGCTCACGCCGTACGCGCTGAGTGCCTCGGTCACCGGCTGGAAGAACGTGGTGCCGCCGGACGAGCAGTTGCCGCTGCCGCCCGAGGTGAGGCCGTAGGCGGTGGTGCCGCCGTACAGCGGGCCGCCGGAGTCGCCGGGCTCGGCGCAGACCGTGGTCTGGATGAGGCCGGAGACGATGTCGCCGCCGCCGTAGTTCACGGTGGCGTTGAGGGCGGTGACCCGGCCGCTGTGCGTGCCGGTGGTGGAGCCCCTGCGGGTGACGGTGGTGCCGACGGACGGTGTGGCCGCGCGCGTGATGTCCACGCTGCCGACGGTGCCGGGGTGGCTCACCCCGCTCGCGTACTTGACGATGCCGTAGTCGTTGCCGGGGAAGCTCGACCCGGAGGTGGAGCCGACGGTCGAGGTGTGCGCGGAGTTGGACCACCAGGTCCCGGCGCCGTCGGTGCAGTGACCGGCGGTCAGGAAGTAGTAGGTCCCGGCGCTGTTGCGGACGTTGAAGCCGAGGGAGCAGCGCCAGCTGCTCGCGTAGATGGCGTCGCCGCCGGATATCAGCTTCTTGAAGGTGCCCGCCGTGCGCTCGATCTTGAGGGCGCCCGCGGTGTCGCCGGCCTCCTTCTTGATCTTGTTGATCTCGGCCTGCGAGACCGTGCTGTCGACGGTGACGACGACCTGCTTGGTCTTGGAGTCGACGGCCCAGGCGGTACCGGCGACATCCGCGGAGCGGACGGCGTCCCGGGTCTGGGTGAGGTCGGCGGCGCTGAACGTCTGCGAGGCGTCGGACGCGTTGGCGGAGGGAATCGCGAATGCTGCCACGGCGAGCAGACCGGAACCGACGGCGATCAGCCGGGTCGATCTGGTTCTGCCACTGCGGGGGGTGCTGCGCTTGATCCTCACTGCTCGTTCCTCCCGTAGGGAAGTCGGGGGCCCTCGTGGGGTGGGGCCCGTGAGGCGCAGTCAGGATGCGGGCGGTTGTCCGGATTCCGGACCCGCCGTGCCCCTGACAATCGCTGACGGGAGTATTCGCCGGGCCGGCCGATGCGCACAAGAGTGCCTTTCGGACTTCCGCCACTTCTCCGCAATCGCCCCCGCTCTGTGCGGGGCCGGCGCCTCAGACCCCGCAGTCACAGCACGAGCAGCACTCACAGCAGCCGCAACCGTCGCCGTCGCAGCAGCAGTCGCACCCGTCGCAGCCGTCGCAGTCCCGGCAGGCGCCCTCGCGCTTCTTCCCGGACCACGGGCCGTGGAACTCCTCGGCGCAGCACACCTGGCAGGTACAGAAGAGGCCGGCCGCGACCGCGCACCCCGCGAGCAGCCCGCGCTTCCTCCCCTGCTGCGGCGGCCGCGGCGGCGCCCCGCCGGGACCGCCGTCCGGATCCATGGTGGGCGGCGGCCCGAAGGCCCGGTCGACCGAGCGGCCCAACTCGTGCGCGAGCAGCTGGTGTGCCAGCTTGTCGTCCACGAAGTCGACGTCGCGCAGCGCGAGGCGGATGCCGTGCAGCGCGTCGTCGGCCAGGCGTCGCGCCTCCACGAGCGAAGTGCCGGTGGCGGCGAGCAGATTCCAGGCTCCCGAGGCGGCATCGGCGCCCCGGTCCTCGACGGCGTCCAGCAGATGCGCGAGCCGCCCGAACAGCCGGCCGACCTCGGCGAGCGGCTCGGCGTTCGCGGGGCGCCCGGCGAGGGTGGCGGTGTGCGCGAAGGCCGCGGCGGTCGCGGTCTCGGTCGGCTCGGTCACGGCGAGCACACTGGTGCCGGGCCCGGCCAGCGCCTCGACCCCGGCCTGCCGCTCGACGGCGTCGACCAGGACCGCCGTGTCGAACCCGACGTCAGATCCCGTACGGGCCCCGGCCCTTGTCCAGCCCGCGGCGACCTTCCGCGCGGCCGCGGCCACCGGCCTGCGCGCGAACAGCCCGTCCCGGTCCTCGACGTGGTCGCGCACCTTCGCCGAGGCGAGCACCAGCGAGACGGCGGCGGCGAGCCGCGCGCCCTCGCCCTGCGCGACCGAGGCCCCGCGCATGCCCCGCAGGAGGCAGGGCCCGGTCTGCCGCCGCCACGCACCGCCACCCGCGCCCACCCGCTCGCTCTGAGCCTCCGCCAGAACAGAGATGAGCAAACCGTCGTAGTTGGTGACGACACGGGCGAACTGCCCGTGGTCCCCACGCAGCGCCAGACAGAGCCCGCACAGGTGGGCCATCCACTGGGTTCTGAGGCTCTCCCCGAGCCGATGAGAGCAGGGCCGAACCATGCCGAACAAGAAGACTCCCCCGTACGCCGAATGACGGCCCGTCAACTCGGCCGCCCGTCCCCGGCATCGTATCGAGCCCCTGCACGAGCTTTCCGTTCACCCGTACGCACGGAAGGTCACCCATACGCCGTGAAGAATCATATTTCACTCACCATCAGCAGCCGCATCCCGTACAACCCTTGGGAACTGGGGGACAACATCACGCAGACTGTGCACCAGTACCGTCACGAAACCCCCGCGCGGCGACTATCCCCTTGGCGCCGCATCTGCATCATGGACGAACATTGGGGATGCACGACATGCGGAACGCAGAGGAACCGCTGTGAGAGGAGGCGTCCATGGGATCGGTGCGCAAGGCGAGTGCCTGGCTTGGCCTCGTCGACGACAACGATGAAGAGCGTTACTACGACGACGACTACGACGAGGGGCCCGAGCCCGCCGCCGGCGACGCGGCCTGGGTCACGGACCCGCGCGTGAAGGTCGCCTCCGAGGAGGCCCAGGAGAAGGGCCGCCGGATCGGCACGGTGACCCCCGACACCTTCCGGGACGCCCGGCGCATCGGGGAGATGTTCCGGGACGGGGTCCCGGTCATCATGAACCTCACCTCGATGGAGGCGGCCGACGCCAAGCGGGTCGTGGACTTCGCGGCCGGCCTGATCTTCGGCCTGCGGGGTTCGATCGACCGGGTCGCCACGCGGGTGTTCCTGCTGAGTCCGGCGGACACGCAGATCGTCTCGGGCCGTGACACCAAGGCGCCGACGGATGGTTTCTTCAACCAGAGCTGAGCGGTTCGGGGGCCTCCCCCGAACCGCGCGTCACGCGGCCGAGGACGCCGAGGACTCAGCCTGTGACGAGGCCCGCCGCGGCGCCGCCACGTCCGCGTCGTCCGCCGCGGGCGCCGCGGGCGCCTCGCACTCCATGCGCCGGGGCAGCCGCAGCGCGGCGAGCGCCCCGAGGAAGAGCAGCACCGCACTGACGACCAGCGTGACGTGCAGACCGTGCACGAACGCGGCGCGCGCGGCCTCCCGCAGCGCGTCCCCCGCCGCGCCGCCGAGCCGCGCGGCGATCTGGTACGCCTCCCCCAGCGAGTGCCCCGCGGCCGTCGACGTGCCGTCGGAGACCCCCGGCACATTGCCGAGCCCGGGCGCGTACGCCGCGTTCATCACGGAGCCGAGCAGCGCGATGCCCATGCCGGCGCCCAGTTGGTACGAGGTCTCGCCGATCGCGGCCGCGCCCCCCGCGTCGTCCGCGGGCGCCTCCGTGAGCATCGACTCGTAGGCCCCGAACAGCGTGCTCTGGAAGCCGAAGCCGAGCAGCACGAAGCCGAGGCCGAGCAGCCACGGCTTGTCCTGCTCGCCCATCGCGCAGAGCATCAGCACGGCGCAGGCGGTCAGCGCGAAGCCGGACGCCACCATGGCGCGCGGGCCGAAGCGGCGCAGGACCGCCGAGCCCAGGACGCCCGCGGTCATCGCGGCGAAGGTCAGCGGCAGCATCCGCAGGCCGGTCTCGAGCGGGCTCAGGTCGAGCACCAGCTGGAGGTACTGGACCGCGATCAGTTCGAGGCCGACGAGGGCGAGCATCGCGATGACGATGCAGCCGATGGACGTGGAGAACGCGACCCGCGAGAACAGGGTCATGTCGATGAGCGGGTGCTCGCGGCGGCGCTGGCGGCGCACGAAGAGGAAGAGCAGCACGACACCGACGACGAACGGCAGCACGGCCTCGGCGTCGAGCAGATCGCGCTTGGTGCCCAGTTCCTTGATGCCGTAGACGACGCCGAGCACGCCGAGCGCGGCGAGCAGCGCGCCGAACAGGTCCCACGGGCCGTCGCTGCGTCCCTTGGACTCGGGCACGAGGACCCGGCACAGCGGCAGCATGATCAGCATCAGCGGGATGTTGATCAGGAAGACGGAGCCCCACCAGAAGTGCTCGACGAGGAAGCCGCCGAGCACGGGGCCCGCGGCGGCGCCGACCGCGGCGACCGCGGTCCACACGCCGATCGCGACGGCCCGCTCGTGCCGGTCGGGGAAGACGTCGCGCAGGATCGAGAGCGTCGCGGGCATGATCATCGCGCCGCCGATGCCGAGGATCGCGCGGGCCGCGATGAGCACCTGCGCGGTGTCGGAGAACACGGCGAGCGCGGAGGCCGCGCCGAACAGGGCGTAGCCGAGCAGCAGGATCTTCCGGCGGCCCACTCTGTCGCCCAGCGTGCCGAACAGGATCAGCAGCGAGGCACACACCAACGGATATGCGTCGCCGATCCACAGGAGCTCGACGGAGGTCGGCTTGAGGTCCTCGGTGACCGCGGGCAGCGCGACGTAGAGGATCGTCGAGTCGAGGGCGACCAGAAGGAGACTTGTGCACAGGACGACGAGGACGACCCAGCGATGAGGGCGGGCGCCCAGTGCGGCCAGGCGTCCCGGCGGACGCCCGGAGGCCGTGTTCGTCCCGGACATGCAGGTACCTCCCAGTGGTCCTCGCGTTCGGCGGATCCCAGGACAGGGGATGCCATAGGCGTTGTCTGGTTCCGGCTCGGGAGGAGCGGTCTCCCGGCCCCGCGCGACAAGGCGAGTAAGCCGTCAGCGTACGCGAGTTCTCGCCAATGACACGTGGCGGACCTCTCAAGGCGGCCGCACGCGGGTGTGGCGTGCACCACTCCAGTGACGGGGACCTGCTGGTGGGGCGGACGGGACGGACGCCGATAATCGGGGCCGTGACGGACGTGGACCAACGACATCGACCCTCGCCGCGGCACGCCGCGCCCGCCCTGCTCGGATACGCCGCGGTGCGGGCGCTCGGCCTGCTCGTGCTCGCGGTGTGGAGCGCGGCGAACGGCAAGAGCGCGCACACGCTGCTCACGGCCCGCTGGGACTCGCTCTGGTACACGCGGGTCGCCGAGCACGGCTACGGCTGGTCGGTGACGCTGCCCGACGGCACCGTGCACTCGAATCTCGCGTTCTTTCCGCTGCTGCCGTGGCTCGAACGTTTCGGCGCGGCGATCAGCCCGCTGTCGTACGCGGACGCGGGGCTCGTCGTGAGCCTGCTCGCCTCGCTGGCGGCGGCGTGGGGGATCTTCGCTGTCGGGGATCTGCTGCACGGGCGGACCGCCGGGATCCGGCTCGCCGTGCTGTGGGGTGCGCTGCCCATCGGCATCGTGGCCTCGATGGCGTACAGCGAGGCGCTGTTCACGGCGCTCGCGGCGTGGGGCCTGTACGCGGTGCTGCGCCGGAACTGGGTGCTCGCGGGGCTGCTGGCCGCGCTCGCGGGGCTGACCCGGCCGATCGGGGCGGCGGTCGTGGCGGCGGTGTGGGTGGCCGCGGCGCTGTGGATCGCGAAGGAGCGGCGGGCACCCTGGCGGCTCGTCGTGGGGGTGCTGCTCGCGCCGCTGGGCGCCGCGGCGTACGTGCTGTGGGTCGGGCGGCGGACCGGCGGCGGGCTTTTCGGCTATCTCGACGTGCAGGCGCAGTGGGGCAACGGCTTCGACGGGGGCGCCGCCTTCGCCGGGTTCGTCGCCGACCGGTTCACGTCGCCGCTGGGCGCGCTGGCCGGGGTCGGCCTGATCGTCGGGGTCGCGCTGGTGATCTGGCTGTATGTCGCCGGAGTGCGGCAGCACCAGCCGGTTCCTGTGCTCGTCTACACGGGCATCGTGGTCGTGCTCGCGCTGTGCGCCTCGGGATACTTCGGCTCGAAGCCGCGGCTGCTGCTGCCCGCGTTCCCGCTGCTGCTGCCGCTCGCGACGGCGCTCACCGGATGGCGTACGAGCAGGTCGGCGTGGGTGGTCGGCGCTCTCGCAGTGTTGTCGGCGGCCTACGGAGCGTTCTGGCTGAACGGGTCCGGCCCGCCGTGAGCGGTGAGTGAACGGCCAATTCCGCACGGGTATCAGGTGAACGCATTCATAAGCGTCATATAATGAGTCACAGAAACGATCTTTGAATTCGGGAATCCTCCCTTCCCGGTCGCCGAAATCATGGGAATAATCGGCCACCTGAGATCAATCCCACATCACATCGTCATCACAAAGCCCCTGATTCGCGTCGGTCCACCTCTCGGTCGCTGTAGCGTCGATTGGGTGCGTACCGAACGAAACCTGACCCGCCGTGTGGAGCGGGTCTTCGCCAGGCTCGATCGCGAGCCCGAACGACCGACCCATGTGGACATCCCCCACATGAGCCGGCACCGGGTCGTGCTCTTCGGGCTGACCCTGCCCTTCTACCTCACGATCGTGGTGGCGGTGCTCACCACGTCGTGGCTCGTCGCGGTCGACTGGCAGGTCATGTTCTTCCGGCCGTACCAGCAGTGGCCGGACATCCACGCCTTCCTCGACTACTGGGTCGTTCTCGGCCAGCGCGGACCGACCGCGGTCATGGTGATGTCGTGGCTGGGCTGGCGTTCGTGGCGGCAGCACACGCTGCGCCCGCTGCTGATGTTCGGCACCTCGTTGCTGCTGCTCAACGTGACGGTGGGCGCCGCCAAGTACGGCATGGGCCGGGCGGGACCGCACTACGCCACCACCATCGGGTCGAGCGAGATGTGGCAGGGCGGCGACATATTTCCCTCGGGCCACACCGCGAACGCGGTGGTGACCTGGGGCATCCTCGCCTATCTCGCCTCCACCCCGCGGGCCAGGCGCTGGCTGTCCGCGGCCTCCGCGGTGATCTCCCTGAGCGTCGGCCTGACCACGGTCTACCTCGGTACGCACTGGCTGAGCGACGTGCTACTGGGCTGGGCCGCGGGCCTGCTCATCCTGCTCGCGCTGCCCTGGTGCGAGCCGCTGGTGGCCCGCGCGGAGGCCTGGATCCTCGCGCTGCGCGACCGCCTGCTCGGCCGTCGCGCCGGGGCCCGGCTGCCACAGCCGGAGTCCGAGCCGGTCCCCGTTCCCGCGATGACCGCGACCCACACGCGCGAGTCCGTCGGCACCACCAGGACGAGCCGCCAGCTGCTCCCCCAGGGCCCGCACACCCCGCGCGGCGAGCGCACGCCGATCACCCCGGCGGGCAGCCGCCGACCGACCACGGAGAGACTCACGCACGGGACACCCTCGACGAGAGCGGTGTCCTAGCGCGCCCACAGACGGCGGGGCCCGGTACGCACAGCCAAGCCCCGCACCGCGAAGGCCCCCGAACCTCTTGCAGGTTCGGGGGCCTTCGCACGTCTCGGGGGCCTTCAGCCCTTCCAGCAGCGCGTCACCTTGCCTTCGGTGACCTCGAAGTTGAGCCGCCCCGCCAGGTACTCCATGGTGATGATCGCGCCCGGCGGCAGCTGCCTGACGGTGGACCAGCCGCGCGCGCCGGCCCGCGACTCGGCCCCGGCCGCGTCGAGCCCGACGTATTCATCCGGATTGTCCTGTGGTTCAACGGGTGGAGTGGGGATGGGTGCCATGCCGCCACGGTAGGCCGCGCGTCACGCTTTTGTCACAAGATCACGACAGTTGTTTTTTAGGAGTTCCTCACACGATCGGGCGTTCTCCCGCCCTTACTCGCTTCTTACTTGCCGCATTCCACCGGGCCGGTACAGCGGAATTCCGGGCGACGTGCGAGCCCTTTACTCAATTCCCCGCGCATTCCGAATCGGGCGGCGGGACGGGCCAGTTGAAGCCGTCCGGGAATTGTCTGTCCATGCCAGAAACAGGGGTACGCCCTCTGTCGCCGCGGTACCCGCGCGAGCATCATGGCCTGAGTCCGCAGCAGGCCCGAGGCGCGCAGCGAAGCAGCGAGGGGGCAAGCGATGGGAACGACCGGGGTGCAGGCCGGGCCTGCGACGGTGGGGGCGCCGCGCGAGCGACGTCCGGGCCGGATCGTCGTGGACTGGCTGACCACGACCGACCACAAGAAGATCGGCCACCTCTACCTGATCACGTCGTTCGGCTTCTTCCTGATCGGCGGGGTCATGGCCCTGCTCATGCGGGCCGAACTGGCCCGCCCCGGCCTCCAGGCGCTCTCCAACGAGGAGTACAACCAGCTGTTCACGATGCACGGCACGATCATGCTGCTGCTGTTCGCGACGCCGACCTTCGCCGGCTTCGCCAACGAGATCATGCCGCTGCAGATCGGCTCGCCGGACGTCGCGTTCCCGCGGCTGAACATGCTCTCGTACTGGCTGTTCCTCTTCGGCGGCCTGATCGTGCTCGGCTCGCTGATCGTGCCGGGCGGGGCCGCGGACTTCGGCTGGTTCGCGTACGCGCCGCTGAACAGCCTGACCCGCTCCCCCGGCATCGGCGCCGACCTGTGGATCATGGGGCTCGCGCTCGCCGGGTTCGGCACGATCCTCGGCTCGGTGAACTTCCTGACCACGATCATCGGGATGCGGGCGCCCGGCATGACGATGTTCCGGATGCCGATCTTCACCTGGAACACGCTGTTCACGTCGATCCTGGTGCTGCTCGCGTTCCCCGTGCTCGCGGCCGCGCTGCTCTGTCTGGAGGCGGACCGGAGGTTCGGATCCGTGGTGTTCGAGGCCCAGTTCGGGGGTGCGCTGCTGTGGCAGCACCTCTTCTGGTTCTTCGGGCATCCGGAGGTCTACATCATCGCGCTGCCGTTCTTCGGGATCATCAGCGAGATCCTGCCGGTCTTCAGCCGCAAGCCGATCTGGGGCTACACGATGCTGGTCGGCGCGACGATGGCGATCACGGGCCTGTCGGTGGTCGTGTGGGCGCACCACATGTTCGCCACCGGCGGGGTGCTGCTGCCCTTCTTCTCGTTCATGTCGTTCCTCATCGCGGTGCCGACCGGCGTGAAGTTCTTCAACTGGACCGGGACGATGCTGAAGGGCTCGCTGTCCTTCGAGACGCCGATGCTGTGGTCGGTCGGCTTCCTGACCACGTTCCTGTTCGGGGGCCTGACCGGCGTCATCCTCGCCTCGCCGCCGATGGACTTCCACGTCACCG
This sequence comes from Streptomyces sp. NPDC051684, assembly GCF_044453445.1. Lineage (NCBI taxonomy): Bacteria > Bacillati > Actinomycetota > Actinomycetes > Kitasatosporales > Streptomycetaceae > Streptomyces > Streptomyces sp. NPDC051684. The sequence goes on from NZ_JBITCS010000067.1 coordinate 20,999, forward strand.
ACTCGTACTTCGTGGTGGCGCACTTCCACTACGTGGTGTTCGGCACGGTCGTCTTCGCGACCTTCGCCGGCTTCTACTTCTGGTGGCCGAAGCTCACGGGGAAGCTGCTCGACGAGCGGCTCGGGAAGATCCACTTCTGGACGCTGTTCGTCGGCTTCCACACGACGTTCCTGGTCCAGCACTGGCTGGGCGCCGAGGGCATGCCGCGCCGATACGCGGACTATCTGGCGGCGGACGGCTTCACGGCGCTCAACACCGTCTCGTCGATCGGCGCGTTCCTGCTGGGCCTGTCCACGCTGCCGTTCCTCTACAACGTCTGGCGGACGGCGAAGTACGGGGTGAAGGTCGAGGTCGACGACCCCTGGGGCTACGGGCGCTCCCTGGAGTGGGCGACGGCCTGTCCGCCGCCGCGCCACAACTTCGTCACGCTGCCGAGGATCCGCTCGGAGTCCCCCGCGTTCGATCTGCACCACCCGGAGTTCGCGGCCTTCGAGGACCGGCCCGCCGTGTCGCACGAGAAGTCCTAGGTCGTGTCCGCAAAGTCATGGCAGCCAGAGTCGTAGGCAGGCGATGGTGACCATGGCTTTGTAGTGGAGGGCGCGTTTGTCGTAGCGG
>NZ_JBITCS010000068.1:0-21331 GCF_044453445.1 Streptomyces sp. NPDC051684
CGACGACGCTCCGCGTCGCCTCCCTCCTCCGCCTTGCGATCGCACGCACCAGGACCCGCTCCCTGATCCGGCCTGATCCAAACGACAAGCCCTAGCGGACCGGCAGGGGTTCGACGCGCTTGACGACGAACGCGTACGTCAGGGCGCCGACGATCGACAGGGCGCCCGAGACGAGCAGCGGCACCAGATAGGAGCCGCCGGAGGCCGCCAGGAGGAAGCCGGTGACGATCGGGCCGAGTGCGCCGGCGACGTTCGAGGCGAAGTTCTGGATGCCGGCGAGGGAGGCGACATGGCCCGCGGTGGGCGCGACGTCGGCGGGCAGCGAGGCGACGGACGCGGTGGCGAAGGTCAGCGACGCGTAGCTCAGGGAGAGCAATGCGAGCGCGCCGGACGCGGTCGGCACGACGACGGCGAGCGCGATGACGGACGAGCACAGCGTGCCGGAGATCAGGCAGGTCTTGCGGACCTTGGTGGTCGACCAGCCCTTGCGAAGGAGCCGGTCGGCCGTGTAGCCGCCGAGCAGCGAGCCGACGATGGCGACGAGACCGGGGACCGTGCCGAAGAACCCGAGCGAGAGGAGGTCGAAGCCGCGCTCGTCGACGAGGTAGCTGGGGAACCAGGTGATGAAGAAGTAGATGACGTAGTTGAGGCAGAAGAAACCGAGCATCATGCCCCAGACCGTCCGGTACCGGAACAGGTCGCGCCAGCGCACCTTGGGCCCGTCGGCGCTCTCGGCCGGTGCCTCCTCGACGCGGGCGCCGCCGGCCTCGATGTACGCGCGCTCCTCGTCCATGAGCCTCGGGTGGTCGGCGGGCTCGTGGTACAGCCGCCACCAGCCGATGATCCACAGGAAGCCGAGCAGCCCGCAGGCGACGAAGGCGACCCGCCAGTGGAAGACCGAGACCAGCATCGTGACGAGCGGCAGGGCGATGGCGGTGCCGACGCGGGCGCCGTTGTCCCACACGCTGTTCGCGAGGGTGCGCTCGTGCCGCGGGAACCAGCGAGACACGGCCTTCGCGGGCGCCGGATAGCCGGCGGCCTCGCCCGCGCCGAGCAGCATCCGCGCGCCGACGAGCGAGCCGACCCCGCGCACCAGGCCCATGCCGATGGTGGCCACCGACCACCAGATCGCGCCCAGCGCGAAGACCCGTTTCACGCCGTACTTGTCGAGCAGCGCCCCGGCGGGCAGCTGGCAGAGCGCGTACGCCAGGAAGAACGCGCTGAGCACGAAGCCCTGGGTCTCGGGTCCTATGTGCAGGTCCTTGGACATGGTGGGCAGCGCGACGCTGAGCGTGGAGCGGTCTAGGTAGTTGACCGCGAGGCCGCCGAAGCAGAGCACGGCGATGCCCCAGCGGACGTTCTTGCCGCGGCCGCGGGGACGGGGTGGCGGGGTCGTGCCGGACGGCGTCGTCACCTCGGAGTCGGTGACGGGATGGCTGGTCATCGTTGACCTCCGGTCGGAAGCAGGCCTGTCACTTTCTACCTGCGCGACCACTTACATACAAGGCTTGTATGTAAGAATTTCAGCAGCCGAGGTGAGAGGGTGACGGCATGCGGGACGAGCAGCGACGAAGCAGGAAGACGGGCCGGCGCACGCCGGAGGACGCGACGCCCAGGGAGTCCAACCGGGTACGCGTGCACGCGCTGCTGCGCTCGCGCATCACGTCCCTGGAACTGCTGCCGGGCGCCCCGCTGTCGGAGAATGAACTCGCCGCGGAGCTCGACGTCAGCCGCACCCCGGTGCGCGAGGCGCTGATCCTGCTCGGTGAGGAGTCGCTGGTCGACATCTTCCCGAAGCTCGGTACGTTCGTCTCACGGATCAGCGTCGACGCCGTCCTGGAGGCCCAGTTCATGCGCGAGGCGCTCGAACTGGCCGCGCTGCGCGAGGCGGTGAAGCGGGCCGACGGCGCGGACATCGCGGCGCTGCGCGCCGCCCTCGACGCACAGCGCGACGCGTTCGAGGCGGCGGACGACGACCTGTTCTTCGAGGAGGACGAGGCGTTCCACCGCCGCCTGATGGAGACCAGCGGGCATCGCACGCTGTGGCGCACGGTCACGACGGCCAAGGCCCACCTCGACCGCGCCCGCCGCCTGAGCCTGCCGCTGCCGCACCGCGTCGAGCACCTCATCGACGAGCACCGGGCGGTGGTCGACGCCCTGGAGGAGCGCGACGCGGCCCGCGCCGAGGAGGCGCTGCGCGGCCACCTCCAGGGCGTCTTCGACGACATCGGCACCATCCAGGCAGTGCGCCCCGAACTCTTCGTGGAATCAGCTGAGTTGCCCCCGCCCAGCAGGCCCCGCGCCCACCCCGGGCTGCACGCCTGAGCATTCAGGCGGTGCGCCGCAGTCCGTCCAGGGTGAGGTCGAGGAGCCGCTCGGCCTGGGCACGCTGCTCGGGCTTCGCCGAGGTCAGGGCGATTCCGGCGAGGGCGGCGAAGATGTCGCTCGTGGGGATGTCGGAGCGGATCGCGCCGGCGCGCGTACACGCGTCCATCAGCTCGGCGATGGACGCCTCGATCATGTCCCGGCTGTGCCCGTACGGGTTGCCGCCCTCGGCGGCCATGGCGCGCAGCGCGTCGGCCATGCCGTACTTGGCGCTCGCGTAGTCCATGAAGCGGCGGGTCCACGCGCGCAGCGCCTCGAACGGCGGGCGCGTCGCGAGCAGCTCGGTGGCGGCCCCGCACAGCTGGGCCACCTCGTTGCGGTAGGCCGCCTCGATCAGGGCCTCGCGGGTCGGGAAGTTGCGGTAGAGGGTCGCGCTGCCGACGCCCGCGGCCTTCGCGATGTGTTCGAGGCGGGCGTCGAGACCGTCCTCGGTGAACACCCGCACCGCCGCGGCCAGGATCTTCTCCCTGTTGCGTCGCGCGTCCGCTCTCAGCGGCCGCTGAGTACCTCGCTCCATCGCCGGCCCCCCTTCGTGCCACTTGCCAAGTGGAGGCTACCCCACTTACGGTCGCACCATCAGCCTAAGTGGGGAGTTCCCCACTTTCATCTTTGGGGCACGGCCCCGGCCTGCCCACACCCGCCCCGGAGGGACCACCGATGTCGGACATCGAAGGCAAGGTCGTTGCGATCACGGGCGCCGGCAGCGGCATCGGCGAGGCCACGGCCCTGCTGCTCGCCGAGCGCGGCGCCAAGGTCGTCCTCGGCGCACGCCGCACCGAACGCCTGGCGGATCTGGCGGGCCGCATCGAGAAGTCCGGCGGCCAAGTCACCTGGCTCCGCACGGATGTGACGGTGCGCCAGGACCAGGCCTCGCTCGTCGAGTTGGCCCGCGACCGCTTCGGCAGGCTGGACGTGCTCGTCAGCAATGCCGGGATCGGGCCGATCTCCCCGCTGGACGACCTGCGCGTCGAGGACTGGGAGAACATGATCGATGTCAATTTCAAGGGCGTGCTCTACGGGATCGCGGCCGCGCTGCCGGTCTTCCGGGAGCAGGGCGCGGGCCACTTCGTCAATGTCGTATCCACCGCGGGCCTGAGGATCGTCCCGACGCAGGCAGTGTACGCGGCCACCAAGAACGCGGTGCGGACCCTCTCCGAGGGCCTGCGCCAGGAGGCCGGGGACAGCCTGCGGGTGACGGTCGTCTCGCCGGGCGTCACCCGCACGGAGTTCGCGGACCACATGGCGCCGGAGGTGAAGGACCGGATCGCCTCGTCCATGGGTGACATCGGCATCCCGCCGGAGTCGATCGCGCGCGCCATCGCCTTCGCCGTCGAGCAGCCGGCCCATGTCGACGTCGGTGACATCGTCGTACGCCCCACGGCTCAGGGGTAGTTGGGCCCGCCTGCTGCTCCGGTGCGCCGATGGAAGCGCTGGAGCTCGACGCCTGGCCGCCGGAGCCGATCCGGACCGAACGGCTCGCGCTCCGTGGGTCCGAGGCCCGGGACCGGGCGGCGTTCATCGAGTTGCTCGCCTCGCCGGAGGTGCACACCCACCTCGGCGGCGCTCGACTGGCTGACCGAGGCCCTTCCCGGCGAACCGGTGGTGCTGACCACCCAGACCGCCAACACCGGCTCGATGCGCCTCGCGGCGACGTTGGGGTTCATCGAGGTCGAACGGTTCGAGGCCTGGAGCGCCGAGCAATGGCTCGGCATGCGGCCCCCGGTCGCTCCGGCCGCCTGACCCATACCGCGCAACACCTCATCCGCTCCAAAGGGTTGACCACCTTCCGCTTCCCGCTTACGTTGCTCGCACCTCGAAGGTATATCGATATACCAACGCGACAGGAGGCCTCCCGCCTTGCGCTCCCCGATGAATCGACGCGGCTTCATGGCTCTGGGTGCGGGTCTTGCGGCGGTGCCTGCGCTCAGCGCGTGCGGCGCGTTCTCCGCATACGGCTCGGACCCCGACACCCTGGTGATCCACAGCCAGATGGGCGGGAACGCGCCCGGCTCCCCCACGTTCCGCGCGGTCGTGAACCAGTTCCGCAAGGAAAACCCGGACATCACCGTGAAGAACCTGATCAACGGCGACGACCTGGGGCAGGTCTACGAGACCTCGCGGCTCGCGCGCGCCGAGGCCGATGTCGTGATGGTCAACCTCTACGACAAGACGCTGTCGTGGACCGAGGTCGGCGCCACCGTTCCGGTCGGCGACTACCTCGACCACTGGGGCCTGCGCGAGCGGATCATCCCGAAGGCCGTGACCGAGTGGACCGACACCGAGGGCCGGCTGCGTGCCTTCCCCTACATCGGGACGAACTGGCCGATCGCCTTCAACCACGCACTCCTTGACCGCGCCGGGGTCGACGCCCCGCCGACCACATCCGACGAACTCGTCGCCGCCACACGGAAGTTGCGCGGCAAGGGCATCACGCCCTTCACCGTGGGCGGCAACGACTGGACGGGGCAGAAGCTGCTCGCCCAGATCATCCAGACGTTCCTGACCCCGGCCGAGGCCCGGCACCTGTTCCGCGGGGGCGACTTCAGCGGCTCGCGCGGCGCCCAGGAGGGCATCGCGTACTTCGTGGACCTGCGGGACGCCGGGGTGTTCGCCGACAAGGCGCAGGGCCTGATGTCCGACTCGATGACGACGCAGTTCAACACGGGGCACGCGGCCATGCAGTCGGCGATGTCGTCCGCTCTCGCCAGCGTTCCCGACAACGTTGTCAAGACCACGTCCGTCGGTGGCTTCCCGCTTCCCGGCGGGGCGGTCCAGAAGAAGCCGACCATCCTGCGCACGTACACCGTCTCCGGCTTCTGGATCAGCCCGAACGGCGTCAAGAAGATCAGGACGGTCGAGCGGTTCATCCGCTTCATGTACCGGCCGGAGATCGTGGATCGGTTCGTCACCGAGGGCGGGCGCGACATGTCGGTGGTCACCGACGCGCTCAGCACGGACTTTCCGCTGGTGGCGAAGGCGCAGCAACTCGGCGACTCCGTCGGCCAGGTGGTGCTGCCGGACCAGTACATCCCGTCGGTCGCCGCGCAGCCGCTGATCCAGGCGACGTCGACGGCCTTCACCCCCGGTACCTCCGCGCGTGCGATCCGCACGGCGCTCGAGTCCGCGTACCGCTCCGCCTGAGCCCGCAGAACGTCGAGAACGGAAAGCCGCCAACGATGACCATCACGACGCCCCGGCCCGCCGTCGGCGCGGGCCGCGCCCCCTCCCCCGAGCAGACCCGCACGAGCCGCAATCGTCAGGGCGGCACGATCCTCGCCGTGCCCGCGCTCGTCTGGTACCTGCTGTTCATGGTCGGCCCGATGGTCGCGATCTTCGTGATCGCGGCGCTGCACTGGCCGGGCATGCTCCAGCCGGTGTCCTTCGCGGGCCTCGACAACTTCCGTACGGTCTTCGCCGATCCGGCCTTCTGGGCGGCCGTGCGCAACACGGCGGTCCAGCTGACGATCGCGCTGCCGGTGATGATCGTGTGCGCGTACATGATCGGCTACTACGTGGCGCAGCAGCCGCCGGGCCATCGTGTCATTCGGTATCTGCTGTTCGTGCCGGGCCTGATCTCGACGCCGGCGAAGGCGATGGTCTTCTACGCCGCCCTCTCCCCCGACGGGCTGCTGAACGGCGCCCTGTCGGGGCTCGGCCTCGACTCGCTCACCGACGCGTGGCTCGCGAGTCCGTCGACGGCCCTGTACTGCCTGATCGGCATGGACATCTGGGCGGGCATCGGCTTCACCGCCGTGCTGTTCGCCGCCCGCCTGTCCAGCGTTCCCGAGGACCTCGGCGAGGCGGCGCAGCTGGACGGGGCGGGGCACTGGCGGACGATGTGGGGCATCCACTTCCCGGTCGTGCGGGACTACGTGGGTGTAGTGACGATGCTTCAACTCCTGTGGACGCTGTTCGGCTCCGCGCAGTACGTGCTGCTGCTCACCCAGGGCGGCCCCGGCACCTCGTCGACGACGCTGTCCTTCCTCGTCTACCAGAAGGCGTTCATCGAGGCGGACCTCGGTTACAGCCAGGCCGTGGGCGTGATCCTGTTCCTGTCCGGGCTCGTGGGCCTGCTGACCGTCCGCCGCGTCTTCCGCGCCGGCCACTGAAGCCGTGGCCACTGAAGCCCGTGCCCTGAGCCGATCGGAGCTGTTGTCCCATGAGTCTCCCCCTGAGCAAGCGTCGTGCGAAGTTCGGCCGGTCGTGGTGGCCCGCGCACATCCTCGTGTGGGGGTACGCGGTGCTGCTCGCGGTGCCGCTGTACTACTTCGTCGTCTCCGCGTTCAAGTCGAACGACGCGATCTTCGGCAGCCCGCTGGCGCCGCCGACCTCGTTCGGCTTCGACAACTTCGCGACGGCCTTCAGGACCGCGGGGCTCGGCACGGCGGTGTTCAACTCGGCCCTGGTGACCGTGCTTTCACTGGTCCTGACGCTGGGGCTCGCGATCCCGGCGGCGTTCGCGCTCGCCCGGTCCGAGGGCCGGGCCGCGTCGGTCATCGAGAAGGTGTTCTCGCTCGGGTTCCTGATCCCGACGTTCGCCGCCCTGTTCCCCACCTTCCTGCTCGCGGCGGCGACCGGCCTGTTCCACACCCGTACGTTCATGGTGCTACTGCTCCCGGCGACCGCGTTGCCGCTGTCGGTGGTGATCCTGGTGCAGTTCATGCGGACCATCCCGAAGGAGATGGAGGAGGCGGCGCGGATGGACGGCGCCTCGACCTTCGCGGTGCTGCGCCACATCTACGCGCCGATGTGTCTGCCCGGCATCGCCACGGTGCTCCTCCTCAACTTCCTGAGCTTCTGGAACGAGTACCTGTACTCGCTCGTCCTCATCGGCCCCGATCCGGACCTGCGCACGATCCAAGTCGCCCTGCCCACACTGAAGTCGGTGACCGGCACGGACTACGGTGTGCTGACGGCGGGCACCGTGCTCACCCTCGTCCCGGTGTGGATCGTGTACACGGTGTTGCAGAAGAGGATGCAGACGGCGCTCGTCAGCGGGGCGGTGAAGATGTGAGCGTGCCGAACAAGGGCAGCCGCCCCACCATCAAGGACGTGGCGGCCGAGGCCGGGGTGTCACCGGGCGCGGTGTCGAAGGTGTTCAACGGCACGGGCCGGATCTCCGAGCCGACCCGGCGGCGCGTGCAGGACGCCGCGGCCCGCCTCGGCTGGTCGCCGAACGCGGCGGCGAGCGCGCTGCGCCGCTCCCGCAGTCACACCATCGCTCTCGTGGTGCGCCGCCCCAGCGATGTCCTGGGCACGGACCCGCACTTCAGCGAGCTGATCAACGGTCTGGAGAGCGAGCTCGCGCCGCGCGGCTACGGTCTGCTCCTGCACCTCGTCGCGGACGGCGACGAGGAGGGCCGGCTGTACGAGCGGCTCGCCGCCGAGGGCCGGGTCGACGGCGCAGTGCTCACGGAGAGCCGGATCGACGACCCCCGCCCTGCCCAACTGCGGGGACTCGGGCTGCCGTTCGTGCTGCTCGGCGGCCCCGACGGGGTGATGCTCAGCCACCAGGAGACCGGTGTCACGGAGGCGGTGGAGCATCTGCTCGCGCTCGGCCACCGGCGGATCGGCTACGTGTCCGGGCCGCCGGAGCTGGTCCACTCCGGGTTCCGGCAGGGCGTGCTCACCGATGTGCTCGCCCGGTCCGGGCTCGCCCCGGCCGCCGTGATCCCCACGGACTTCGGCGCCGAGGCGGCCATCGCCGCGACGGAACGGCTCCTCGCCCTCTCCCCCCGGCCCACCGCGATCGTCTACGCCAACGACTCGATGGCGATGTGCGGCATCGGCGCCACCCAGCGGGCGGGCCTGTCGGTCCCCGCCGACCTGTCCGTCATCGGCTACGACGACCTGCCGCTCGGCCGCTGGCTGCACCCACGGCTCACCACCGTCGACCAGCGGGTGACCGTGGTGGGGGCGGCGGCGGCGCGGGTACTCCTCGCGGAGGTCGGCGAGGAGGGTGTGCCTGCGCCCGAACTCGCGGACAGCCCGCGGCTCGTCGTACGCGAGTCGACAGGCCCCGCGGCCCCTTAGGGCTTGTCGTTTGGATCAGGCCGGATCAGGGAGCGGGGCCTGGTGCGTGCGATCGCAAGGCGGAGGAGGGAGGCGACGCGGAGCGTCGTCGACCGACGACAACGCCGCGAGCGTGCGTGCCAGGCCCCGCGAGCCCGGCCTGATCCAAACGACAAGCCCTAGGCCACACCGGCGTTGCGGGCACGGGGCTCTGCCCCGGACCCCGCTGCGCAATCGCCGCAGGGGCTTAGATCTCCCCACTCACTACCTTCTGGAGCATCCCACCATGCGTCGCCACAGCGCCCAGCTGTCCCACCACCCCGCCGTTCTGCCCTGGCTCGGTGCCAACTACTGGTCCCGCACCGGCGGCCCGCTCATGTGGCGGAACTACGACCCCGCCGTCGTGCGCGAGGAGCTGCGGACCCTCCACGACCACGGCCTGAACATGACGCGGTCCTTCTTCTACTGGCCCGACTTCCACCCGGAGCCGCACCGCATCGACGAGAAGCTCTGCGACCGCTTCCGGGACTTCCTCGACGCGCACGAGGAGCTCGGCATGGGGTCCATGCCCACCTTCATCGTCGGCCACATGTCCGGAGAGAACTGGGACCCGGCCTGGCGCGGCAACCGCGATCTGTACGAGGACGTGTGGATGGTCGGCCGGCAGGCGTGGTTCGCAGCTGAGATGACGCGCCGGTTCAAGGACCACCCGGCGGTGACCGGCTGGCTGATCACCAACGAGATGCCGGGGTACGGCCGGATCTACCAGGTCGACCCGCCGTCCTCGAACGTGGTGACGGCGTGGGCGCAGTTCATGTGTCAGGCCGTCGTGGCGGCGGGTGCGACGCAGCCCGTGTCGCTCGGGGACGGCGCCTGGGGCATCGAGGTCACCGGCAAGGACAACGGGTTCTCGCTGCGCGACACGGACCCGTACGTGGACTTCGTCGGCCCGCACGTCTACCGCTCGGACACGGACCGGCCGCGCCAGCACTACCGGGCCGCGTTCGAGTGCGAACTGGCGGCGGTGACCGGGAAGCCGGTGATCCTGGAGGAGTTCGGCCTGTCGACGGACACGGTGTCCGCGCGCAACGCGGGCGTCTACTACCGGCAGACGCTGCACAACTCGCTGCTCGGCGGGGCGACGGGCTGGATGGCGTGGAACAACACGGACTACGACGACCTGTGGGAGCAGTCGCCGTACGACCACCACCCCTTCGAGATGCACTTCGGGATCACGGACAGTGCGGGTCGGCCGAAGGAGCCGCTGCACGAACTCGCCGCGTTCGCCGAGGTGTTGAAGACCGTGGACTTCCCGCGCTGCCGCCGCACGGACGCGGGCGCGGCGCTCGTCGTCCCGGCGTTCCTGGAGAAGGGCTACCCGTACAGCCGCCCCGCCGACCGGCCGCTGATCTTCACGTCGCTGCACCAGAGCTACGTCGCCGCACGCGGCGCGGACCTCCCCGTGGGCTTCGTGCGCGAGGTGGACGGGCTGCCGCAGGACGGTGACGTACAACTGTATCTGCTGCCGTCCACACGGCAGTTGACGACGCGGACGCGGCGCGGCCTGGAGGAGCGGGCGCGCGCGGGGGCGACGGTGTATCTGTCGTTCTGCTCGGGCGAGCACTCGGGCACGCGCGGGCCGTGGTTCCACGACCTGGACGGCCTGTTCGGCGTCGAGATGCAGCTGTCGTACGGGGTGGCGGAGCCGATCGAGGACGACGAGCTGGCCATGACGTTCACCGAGGACTTCGGCGGTGTGCGGGCCGGTGAGACACTGCGCTTCCCCGTCGCGGGCAACGAGGACAGCCGCGCCTGGCTGCCGGTGGTCCCGGACGGCGCACGGGTCGTCGCGACCGACGCGCACGGCCGTCCGGCGCTGCTCGTCCACGAGATCGGCGCGGGCCGGGCGGTCCTCGCCACGTACCCGCTGGAGCACATGACCGCGCGGACCGCGCACGTGAACCCGGAGCAGACGCACCGGCTGTACGCGGCGCTCGCCGAGGTCGCGGGCGCGGCCCGCCCGGTGACCGTGGACACCCCTCTGGTCAGCGCCGACACCCTCGTCCACGAGGACGGGCGGCGGTTCCTGTGGCTGGTCAGCCAGGCGGACGAGGAGCTGACGGTGCGCCCCGCCGACCGTCTGGGCAAGCCGCTCGACGAGGTGACGCTCGCACCGTACGGGGTGCGGGTCCTGGAACTGGACACGGAGGCCTGACGCGCCATGGAGCTGTTCAAGGACGCGGGGGCGCCGGTCGCCGACCGGGTGCGTGATCTGCTCGGCCGGATGACGCTCACGGAGAAGGTCGGCCAGGTCAACCAGCGAATGTACGGCTGGGACGCCTACGAGCGCGCCCCGGAGGGACACCGCCTGACGGACGCCTTCCGCGACGAGGTGGCACGGTTCGACGGGATGGGCGCGCTGTACGGCCTGCAACGGGCCGACCCGTGGTCCGGTGTCACCTTCACCGACGGCATCACGGCGGCGGACGGCGCGCGGGTCGCGAACGCCGTGCAGCGCCATGTCGTCGAGCACACGCGGCTCGGCATCCCCGTCCTGCTGGTGGAGGAGGTGCCGCACGGCCACCAGGCGCTCGACGGCACCGTGCTGCCCGTGAACCTCGCGGTCGGCGCCACCTGGGACCCGGACCTGTACCGGGAGGCGGCAGCCGCCGCAGCGGCCGAACTGCGGGCCCGCGGCGGGCACATCGCGCTCGTCTCCGCGCTCGACCTGGTGCGGGACCCGCGCTGGGGCCGCGCGGAGGAGTGCTTCGGCGAGGACCCGTACCTGGCGGCGCGGCTCACCGAGGCGCTGGTGGAGGGGATGCAGGGCGCGGGTGGGTCCTTCGGGTCGGACCGGGCGGCCGTCGTGCTCAAGCACTTTGCGGGGCAAGGGAGTTCGGTCGGCGGACGCAACAGTGCCGCCACCGAGATCGGCGCCCGCGAGCTGCACGAGATCCATCTCCCGGCGGCCCTCGCGGGCGTGCGGGCGGGGGCGGCGGGCGTGATGGCCGCGTACAACGAGTTCGACGGACTGCCGTGCGCGGCCTCGCACGACCTGCTCACCGTGCTGCTGCGCGAGCGCTGGGGCTTCGAGGGCCTGGTCATGGCGGACGGGTGCGCGCTCGACCGGCTGGTGCGGCTTGCCGGCGACCGCCCCTCAGCGGCGGCGCTCGCCCTGTCGGCGGGCACGGACCTGAGCCTGTGGGACGGGGTGTTCCCGGAGCTGGGGGCGGCGGTGGAGCGCGGACTCGTACCGGCCTCGGTGCTGGACACGGCGGTGGCCCGCGCCCTGACACTGAAGTTCCGGCTCGGCCTCTTCGAGCGCCCTTACGTCACCGAGACACGCGAAATGGGCACTGCCACACGGGAGTTGAGCGAGCGCATCGCCCGCGCCTCGATCACACTCCTGCACAACGACGGGGCGCTTCTCCCCCTCGGCCCCGACACGAAGCGCATCGCCGTCATCGGCCCGAACGCCGACTCCGTCCCGCAGCAGATCGGCGACTACACCTCGCCCCAGCGGCCGGGCAGTGGTGTCTCGGTGCTCGCCGGGCTGCGGGAGGCCGGAGCGGACGTGACGTACGCGCGCGGCTGCGATCTGGTGGGCGACGACCGTTCGGGGATCTCGGAGGCCGTGGAGCTGGCCGCCGCGTCCGATGTCGTGGTGCTCGTACTCGGCGGTTCCAGCGCGCGCGAACACGACACGCTCTTCGACGCCAACGGTGCCGCCGTCGTCGCCACCGGCAATCCGACGGAGATGACCTGCGGCGAGGGCGTCGACCTCGCCGACGTCCGACTCGGCGCCGGGCAGCGGGCACTCGCCGGGGCAGTGGCGGCGACCGGCACCCCGTGCGTGGCGGTGCTGGTCCAGGGGCGCCCGCACGCCGTGCCCGAACTCGCCCCCAGCGCAGGGGCGTTGGTGAGTGCCTGGTATCCGGGGCCGTGGGGCGGCCGGGCCGTCGCGGACGTGCTCCTGGGCGCCTGCGAGCCGAGCGGACGGCTGCCCGTCTCGGTGCCCCGCTCCTCCGGCCAGCTCCCCGTCTTCTACAACTCCAAGGACCACGGCTTCCGCGGCTACGTCGACGAACCGGGGACGCCCCTCCACCCCTTCGGCCACGGACTGTCGTACACCACCACCGAGTTCGGCACGCCCCGTGTCTGCGACGGGGTGTGCGAGGTCGAGGTCGCCAACACCGGGAGCCGCCCGGTCCGCGAGACCGTCCAGCTCTACGTGCGCCGGGTGAGCGGCGCGACGTCCTGGCCGCGTGTCCGGGAACTGCGCGGCTTCCGGCGCGTGGACCTGGCGCCGGGCGAGAAGGCCACGGTCGTCTTCCCCCTCGACGACACGGTCCTGTCCTCGGTGACCCGCTCCCTGGACCGGGCGGTGGAACCGGGCACGTACGAGATCGGGACGGGACCCTCGTCGGACTCCACGCGGTCCGTGACGTTGACCGTCTGACCGTCCGATCGCCTCAGGCGCGGCGGACCGCTCCCAGTTGCGCCCGGTCGAGGCCCGGCGCCGCGAACCGCCGCGCCACCGTGCGCAGGACGCGCGCCATCGCCTGCGCGGGTGGCGTCGCGGGCCGGGACGTGGAGCGGGCGAGGAGGATGCGGCGGGTCGGCGCGGCGACATCGGAGGCGAAGGGCAGCAGCCGGACGTCGCTGCGCCGGCTGGTGAGGGCGAGCCGCGGCGCGAGCGCGATGCCGAGTCCGGCCGCGACCATCGCCTGCGCCTCCTGGTAGTCGTGCGAGGCGTAGGCGATCCGCGGTTCGAAGCCCGCCTGCCGGCAGCTGCGGCGCAGCACGTCGGCGACGGGGTGGTTGTCCGCGCGGATGATCCACTCCTGGTCGGCGAGACCCCCGAGACGGACCGGCGCGTGGGCGCGCAGCGGGGAGTCGGCGGGCACGACGAGGACCGTCGGGTCGTCGAGGAGCTGGGTGAGGGCGAGGGCCGGGTCGTCGACCCGGTTCCACTCGTAGTCCCACAGCAGCGCCTGCTCCACCTCGCCGGTGTGCAGCATCTCGCGGAGTTCGGCGAGCACGCCCGCCCGGACCTCGATGCGGATGCCGGTGTGGCTGCGGCGGAACTTGGTGAGCGCCAGCGGCAGCAGCGACGCGCTCGCCGTGGGGAACGAACCGAGTTGCAGCGTGCCCTGGTCGAGGGCGGCGAACGAGTGCAGGTCCGCCTCGGCGGCGCGCAGTTCACGGCGCACCGCGCGGCCGCGTTCGGCCAGCGCGGCGCCCGCCGGGGTGGGCCGGATTCCGCGCGGCAGCCGCTCCACGAGGGGTTATCCCGCCTCCTGCTCCAGGAGCGACATCTGCTGGGAGGCCGCGGAGGTGGTCATGCCCAGCTCCTCCGCCGCCGCGGTGAGCGAGCCGCGCTCGGCGGCCTCGGTGAGGAGCAGCAGGCGGCGCACGTTCAGCATGGGTGACACTTTAGCGGAGCTAAACCCGATTGAAGTGAACTGCCATTGTCCCCAAGTCGCGGCTCTGCCATGGTCTTGGCAATCGCCGGAACGGCCTGTTCCACCGGCGTTCACCACTGATCAAGGAAGAGCCTCAGACGTGCACATCCCTGCGACGCTCGTGCGCGGTGGCACCAGCAAGTGCTGGTTGTTCCACCAGGTCCATGTCCCGGCCGACCGCGGGGAGTTGGCGCGCATGCTGGTCGCCGCGTACGGCGCCGCGGACCCCGTGGAGCTGGACGGGGTCGGCGGTGCCACCCCCACCACCTCCAGGGCGGCGGTCGTCAGTGTCTCGCCCGAGCCGGGCGTCGACATCGACTATCTCTTCGCCCAGGTCGGCATCGGCGACGCCACCGTGGAGTGGACGAGCAACTGCGGCAACTGCGCCACGGGCGTCGCCCTGTACGCGGTGGCAAAGGGGATGGTGCCGATCGCGGGCGACCGGACCCGCGTCGTCATGCGCAACAGCAACACCGGCGCGGTCCTGGAGGGTGTCGTGGACACCACGGGAGGCGTGGTGCGGCACTTCGGACAGCAGACCGTTCCGGGCACCCGGGCCGGCGGGGTCGCCGTCGACCTCACGTTCCGCGACCCGGCGGGCGGCACCACGGGCGCCCTGCTCCCGACCGGGCAGGCCACGCGCAAACTCCCGGTCCCGGGCGCGGATCCGGTCCTCGTGAGCATGGTGGACGCCGGGGCCCCGGTCGTCCTCCTCGACGCGGAGGGGGCGGGGCGCGACGGGTCCGCGTCCCTGGACCAGGTGCGGGCCGATGTGCCGTGGCTGCGCGCGGTGCGGCATGCCGCGGCGCCGTTGATGGGCCTGGTCGAGCCGGGCCGCGAGCCCGGTGACGCGGTCCCGAAGGTCGGTCTGGTCGGGGCCCCGGTGCCGTACACGACGACGCTCGGCGAACAGGTCGCGGCCGGGGACTACGACGTCTCGGTCTCCTCGGGCGCCATCTACACGCTCACCGCGGGCCACTGCGTGCCCGGCACCGGCAACACCTGGTACATGGACTACAACGGCACCAAGATCGGCACCCAGACCGCGTACAGCTTCGGCTCCGGCACCACCGGCGCCTGCGACGGCTCCACGCGCGCCTGCGACTGGGCCACCATCAGGTCCGACGGTCCCGACATCAACCCGCTGGGCACGGTGCGCTACTGGGGCGGCGACTACCACCAGATCGAGAGCTCCCGGTATCCGGCGGAGGGCGAGCACATCGACCGGATCGGCGTCAGCAGCCAGGACCTGACCGGCAACGTCACCAAGACGAGCGCGGGCTGCACGTCTACTGAGTCCCGGCACGGAGCAACGGGCCGTACGGTCGGCTCGACCGGCTCGGCCGGTGAACCCATTCCGGCTCTGCCACGTCACAGGGGCAGAGGAGTCGGCCGTAGGCCCGGTGTCGTCCAGGAGGTCACATGCGTAGCGGGGCAGTTCGCTCCGGCAGGCGTTCGGCAGGGGTCGCCCTGTCCGTCGCCGGTCTTGTCGCCGCGGCCGGTTGCGGCGGCGAGAAGGTGGCGGGGGACGACGGGGACACGCTCGCCGAACGGGCCCGGCAGGTGGCCGACGCCTGGGACGGTTCGTCGGCGGCCGCCGCGTGGCGGGCCGGATACCACCCCACCGGGGAGGCGATCCAGCTCCCGCGCGGCGGCCTGCGCGACGGCGCCGACCAACAGGCGTACGAGCGACGGAATTTCACGGTGCGGGGCAAGCTGCCCGGCACCGGGGCGAAGAACGGCGAGGTGACCTGGGCGGCGGGCGAGGCGGTCACCCGGCCCCTGGTGGGGGCTAAGGAGGCGTACGGCGCGCTGGCGGGCCCGCGGGTCGACGGGAAGCCGCAACTCACCGTGACGACCGTGACATTGGGGCACATGCGGCAGTCGACCAGCCGCGGGCCGGCGACGGTCCCCGCCTGGGTCTTCACCCTCGACGGCTACGCCACCCCGCTCAAGCAGGCCGCCGCCGTCCCGTCGAAGACCCCCCGGTCCCCGGTCGGGGCGGCCCACGACCTCCCGGGCCTCCCGCTCAACCGCCTGCTCGCGGTCTCCGCCGACGGGCGCACCGTGACCGTCGTCGCCCTGCACGGTGTCTGCGACGACGGCCCCGCCGTGGCCGCGCTGGAGACCCGCGGCAGCGTCGTGCTGTCCGCCTCGGTCACCGGTCGGGACGACGACCACGTGTGCACCAAGCAGGGGAAGCTGGAGCGGGTCGAGGTGCGGCTGCGGAAGCCGCTGGGCGACCGCGTCCTGCTCGACGCGCACTCCGGGAGCCCGCTCCCCTACCGGGGCCGGAACGGGCTCTCCCCCTGACCGGCCGGAGGTCACCGGCGCTGCTCGTCCAGGGCCGCGACCTCGCGGACGGCCTCGGCGATGGCGCGGTGGTCCTTCTTCAGGATCGCCCCGTGATTGCTGGCGACCTTGGCGTGGATCTCGATGTGGGCGTTGCGGGCCGTCACCTCGCAGAGGCCGGCGCGGATGCGTTCCTGCTCGTCGCCGCGGCTGCCGAGGGACGAGCCCGAGGCCACGACGTAGCGGGTGGGAACGGTGATGGCGTCGAGCACGGGGCCCAGTTCGCTCTTGCCGCCGAGCCGGCCCAGTTCGATGTTGCTCTCGGCCATCTGCGCCGCCGACATCCGCGGGAGCAGACCCGTCGGGCGGATCAGCGGTGCGAACCAGCTGACCCGCCGGAACATCGTCCGGATCCGCGCCTCCATCGCCTCGTCCAGCCAGTCGAAGGGCTGCGCGCCGTCGACCAGGACCGCGCCGATGGTGCGCTCCGGGTTCCGGCTCGCCCAGTGCGAGCCGACGTACGCGCCGTAGGACCAGCCCACGACGAGCGCCCGGTCGACACCCCTGGCGGCGAGGACCGCGTCGACGTCGCGGACGGCGGCCTCGAAGGAGTAGTCCGCCGAACGCCCCGACTTCCTGCCGCGGGCCCGCTCGTCGTAGGTGATGTGCCGCCACTGCGGGCCGAGGCCCGCGAGGACCCGGCGCCAGTAACCCTGCGTGGCGAACTGGCCGTTGAGGTAGACCACCGGGATGCCGGAGCCGCCGGAGTCGGTGACGGCGAGGGCGGTGTCGTCGACCGGGACCATGCCGGTCCACGGGGTGGCGGCCGAAGGTGCGGTGCGGTTCGTCATGGCTTCTCCTGGTTCAGCGCTTCGGAGGGTCGGTGGTTCAGTGAGTCGGTGGTTCGGTGAGTCGGTGGTTCTGTGGTCCGGGCGGGCGGTGCGCGCGGGGCCCGTGCTCAGTGGTCGAGGTGGTCGGGCCCCGCGCGGAGGTGGGCCGTCGTGCGGCGGTGTGTCACAGGCTGCGGGCGGTGATGTCCCCGTGGCCGGTCGTCGCGTGGATGGTGACCACGGACTTCGAACCTTCGGCGTTCATCAGCGTGTTGCTGATCCGGCCGTAACCGGTGCCGGCGTCGAGCGTGGCGGAGACACCGTGGGCGGCGTCGACCGTCACATCGCCCATCTGCGTGTTCAGTTCGAGCACGCCAGATGTGGCCTCGGCGATGCGGATGTCGCCCTTCTGCACCTTGATGTCGGCGGGCCCCGTCAGACGGCCGACCGTGACATCACCGGCGTAGGAGGACAGCCGCACGCTCGCGGCCTCGTCGATCTTCACGGTGCCGTGCGCGCCCTCGCAGACGAGCTCGCCGAGCCGACCGACGCCGCGGAACTCGACGGCGGTCGCGACGGCCTCGACGCCGGAACCGGCGGGCAGTTGGACCGTCACCTCGATGGCACCGGACGCGCCGAGAAGCTGGTTCTTCTCGGCCGGGGCCGACACCCGCAGGGTGCCGTCGGTGAACTCGACGGTGGTCTGCTCGGCGGCCTTCACGTCGCGGCCCTTCGAGGAGTCGACGGGGCGGACCTCGACGGTGGTGTCGGTGCGATCGGCGGCGATGACCTGGATGCGTCCGGCCGGGAGGCGCAGAACGGCGGAGATGGCGGCGGGGGTGTCGAACTTCTGCATCGTGCGCTCCTTGAGATGGTGTCGCTCCGTGTTTCCGATGAGTGAAAAGCTACGTTGCGTTTCTTGATCCATCAATACACTTGTTGCACAACTACC
This sequence comes from Streptomyces sp. NPDC051684, assembly GCF_044453445.1. Classification (NCBI taxonomy): domain Bacteria; kingdom Bacillati; phylum Actinomycetota; class Actinomycetes; order Kitasatosporales; family Streptomycetaceae; genus Streptomyces; species Streptomyces sp. NPDC051684. The sequence continues at coordinate 17,937 of NZ_JBITCS010000068.1, forward strand.
GTTCCATGCCAGGCCAGAGGCAGAATTTCGTTGCAACGAGTAGAGATCTAACGCAACAGAATGCATGCTTCCGTTGCATTGGGGTGGCAGTGAACGCTACGCTGACGCCGGTCAGGCGCACACAGCGGACGGAGAGGGTGCCCACGATGCCGGGAGGCCGACTCACTCAGCAGGAACGGCAGCAGATCGCGCTCGGGCTCGCCGACGGACTCGCGTACGCGGAGATCGGCCGCCGCCTGGAACGCCCCACCTCGACCATCACGCGCGAGGTGATGCGCAACGGCGGACCCACGTCCTACCGCCCCGACCTCGCCCACCGCGCCACCGAACGCCGCGCGCACCGTCGCAAGCAGGCCGCGCCGCAGGGGCCCGCGCGCGCTTCCGGGCGGGACGACGAGGCGGTGCGCGAGTACGAGGAGACGTTCACGACACTCCTCATGCAGCAGGGCCTGCCCAAGATGACGGCGCGCGTACTGACATGCCTGTTCACCAGCGACGCCGGGGGCCTCACCGCCGCGGACCTGGTGCGGCGCCTGGAGGTCAGCCCGGCGTCCGTCTCCAAGTCGGTGGCGTTCCTCGAGGAGCAGGGCCTGATCCAGCGCGAGCGGGACGCGGGACGCCGCGAGCGCTACCTCGTCGACGACGACGTCTGGTACCAGTCGTCGGTCGCGAGCGCCCGCGGCACCGCGCGGCTCGCCGAGGTCGCGCGGCAGGGGGTCGGGGTCCTCGGCCGTGACTCCCCGGCGGCCGCGCGGCTCGAGAGCATCGCCCGCTTCAGCGAGTTCATGAGCGAGAGCATTCTGCGCGCCGCCGATCAGGTGCGCGAGATCCTCCATACGAAACCGGAGACGGGCAAGTCCCCAGAGACGAGCGAGGACCCGGAGGCGGGCAAGGACACGGAGGACTCGGCCGACTGACCGTCCGGCGATACGGTGATCAACCGTTCCCGCCCACGCGAACAGGAGCACAGGTGCAGAACGAGCGGAAGGATCGGCCGTCGGCGGCGGTCGACTACATCGGCGCCGACGAGCTGGCGAAACTGCTGCCGCCCCGCGAGGCGGTCACCGCGATCCGTGCCGCACTCGCCGGCGGCCTCGACCCGGCGGCCGCGGGCCCGCCCCGCTCGATCCTCGAACTCCCGGACGGTCAGGGCCAGTTGCTCGCGATGCCCGCCGCGTCCGAGTTCGGTGTCGGGGTGAAGGCGATCTCGGCCGTCCCCGCCAACGCCGACCGCGGGCTGCCCCGCATCCAAGGCGTCCACCTCGTCTTCCGCCCGCCGTCGTACGCACCCGCCGCGGTCGTCGACGGGGCGGCGCTGACCACGCTGCGTACGCCCGCCGTGTCGGTGGCGGCGGTGCTGCCGCTGCTGACCCGGGCGGGGCGGCGGTGGCGGGTCGTGGTGTTCGGCGCGGGTCCCCAAGGGGCCGGTCACGTACGGACGTTGCGCGATGTCGGCGCCGAACTCACCGAGGTGACCTACGTGGTGCGGGACCCCTCGCGGGTGGATTCCGCGCTGGTCGGGGACGACAGGGTGGTGGCGACGGCGGATGCCGAGGAGTGGGTGCGGCGCGCCGATCTCGTGGTGTGCGCGACGCCCTCCCCCACCCCGCTCTTCGACTCGGCGCTCCTCGGCGACGACGCCGTCGTCCTTGCCGTCGGTTCGCACGACGCCGACGCCCGCGAGGTGGACTCGGCGCTGACGGCCCGCGCGCAGGTGATCGTGGAGGACGTGGACACAGCGCTGCGGGAGTGCGGTGACCTCGTGATCCCCGTGGCGGAGGGTGTCCTGTCGCCGGACCGGCTACTTCCCATGGCACGCGTCGTCCGCGACGACTCGCTGTACGCCACGGACCGGCCCGTGCTGTTCAAGGGCTCGGGGATGGCCTGGCAGGACGCGGTCGTCGCGGACGCGGCGGCACGGGCCGCGGACGACCGTGTCAGTGCTGACGGTCGAACTTGAGGTCTCCTCTCGTCACCGCGCGGATGTGTCCGCTCGCGAGCATGTCGTGCGGATAGCCGAGTTCGAGGGCGCTCGCCGCGTCGAGCCGTGTGAGGTGATCGGCGCCGAGTTCGACGTCCAGGGCGCCCAGGTTGTCCTCCAGCTGCCCGGGAGTGCGGGCGCCGATGATCGGTGCCGTCACCCCCGGATTCCGCAGCGTCCAGGCGAGGGCGATCTGGGCGGGTGTGCGGCCCAGGTCGTCGGCCACTTCCCGCACGGCGTCGGCGATGGCGAGATTGCGTTCGGTGAGGGTGCCGAGCGCGAGGTTGAAGTTACTGCGGGTGCCGTCGGCCTGTCCCGGGCGCAGGTCGTCGCGGCCGTACTTGCCGGTGAGCACACCGCCGCCGAGGGGCGAGTAAGGGATCACCCCGAGGCCCAGCTCGCGCGCCATGGGGATCAGGTCGCGCTCGCCGCCCCGCTCGATCAGGTTGTACTCGATCTGCAGCGCGACCAGCGGTGACCAGGCGCGCAGCTCGGCGATGGTCTGCATGCGGGCCACCTGCCAGGCCGGTGCGTTGCAGACGGCGACGTACAGGATCTTCCCCTGCCTGACGAGGTCGTCCAGAGCGCGCAGGGTCTCCTCGACGGGTGTCGCGTCGTCCCAGACATGGAGGTAGAGCACGTCGATACGGTCCGTGCCGAGCCGACGCAGGCTCTCCTCGACCGAGGAGAACAGGTTCTTGCGGTGGCTGCCGGCCGAGTTCGGGTCGCCGGGGCGGCGCAGCGTCGTGTACTTCGTCGCCAGGACCAGGCTGTCGCGCCGGTCGCGGGCGAAGGCGCCCAGCAGCCGCTCGGAGCTGCCGTTGCTGTACGTGTCGGCGGTGTCGAAGAAGTTCCCGCCGCGCTCGACGTACAGGTCGAACAGTTTGCGCGCCTCGTCCCGCTCGGCGCCCCAGCCCGATTCGGTGCCGAAGGTCGCGGTGCCGAGCGCCAGCGGGGAGACCCGCAGGCCGGATCGGCCGAGCAGCCGGTAGGTGTCGAGGGTGAGGGACATGGTGTCGTGCTCCTGTGCTCGCGGTTCTGGTGACGGGAACCAGACTCCGCACACCACGGGCCGCGCATAAGGGAAGGCCGATCCTGGGAAGGCCACTCCCACCCTCGTTGTTTCACCGACCATGACGACGCACACCGTGGACACCACGCAGGAGCTGGCCGCCTTCCTGCGCGCCCGGCGCGAGCGGCTGGATCCGGGCACGCTCGGCCTGCCGTCCCGTCGGCGGACCCGCCGCACGCCGGGGCTGCGCCGCGAGGAGGTCGCCGAGCTGGCCGGCGTCAGCGTCGACTAGGACTTGTGGGGGGGGGGGGGGGGGGGGGGGGGGGGGGGGGGGGGGGGGGGGGGGGGGGCGGGGGGGGGGGGGGGGGGGCGGGGGGGCGGGGCGCGCCCCCCCCCCCCCCC